>JAVEWF010000023.1:0-35903 GCA_034004665.1 Rhodocyclaceae bacterium
GGGCGATGTTGCGCTCGACCCGGCACTCGCGGCTGTCCCAGTCGGCGCGGTCGATGTACGGTGCGAAGGCGGAGACCTGGAAGTAGTCTTCGACGTCGATGGTGAGGGCGTTGGTCTTCATGCCTTGCCGCTCTTGCCCTGGGCCTTCTCCGGCTTCTCGACTTTTTCCGCCGGCTTCTCGGCCCCCTGTCCGGCGATCTTGCGCGGGCGGGCAGCTTCGACCAGTTGCAGCATGACGTTGAGCATCAGCGAGTTGGTCTGTTCGAGGCGCAGCAGGCTGCGTTCGAGACGGACGAGGCGATCGACGACGCGCTTGTCGTTGATGCCGGACAGGGAACGACCCAGTTCGGAAGCCATGTCGTTGTCGATGGCGAGGGTGCTCATGTCGATGGCGCCGAAGTCGTCACCGAACGCCTGCGGCGCCTGCAAGGCGCGATCCATGCCGCTCGTGCCGATATTGGAGGCGTTGTTCATTTCGCTGGCGACCTCTTCGACCTCGGCTTTGCCGAAGCTCTTCTTGTCGCTCAGAAATCCCATCAGCAGCAGGCGGTCGCACAGGGCGTTGATGCGGCGCGGAATGCCCCCGCTGGCACGGTAGATGGCCCCGTAGGCCTCCTCGTCGAACTTCGGATCGCCCTTCGAACCGGCGCAGGCCAGGCGATGCCTGATGTAGTCGCGCGTTTCCGCCGCATCGATCGGCCCGATGTGGCAGGCGGCAATGACGCGCTGGCGCAGCTGTTCCATCTGCGGGCTGAGCATGATGGCGCGGAATTCAGGCTGACCGACGAGAAAGGTTTGCAGCAGCGAATGCGACTCGAACTGGAAGTTCGACAGCATGCGCAATTCCTCGACCGCCTTGTGCGTCAGGTTCTGCGCTTCGTCGACGATCAGCAGGCAACGGCGGCCGCGCCGGGCGATTTCGACCAGGAAGGCTTCGATGGACAGGATCAGGTCGGCCTTGGCGACATCCTTGCTGCGCACGCCGAAGGCGGCGGCGACCATGCGCAGGGTGTCGTCCGCATCGAGCTGGGTGCTGACGATCTGGGCAGCGACAACCTTGTTCTGGTCGAGCGTTTCGAGCAGACCGCGCACGATGGTGGTCTTGCCGGCGCCGATTTCGCCGGTGACGACGATGAAGCCTTCATTCTGATGGAGGCCGTATTCGAGATAGGCCTTGGCGCGACGATGCTGCTTGCTGTCGAAATAGAACGCCGGATCCGGATTGAGCTGGAAGGGCTTGGCCTTCAGCCCATAATAGGCTTCGTACATGGTGAGTGAATCAGAAGGAAACGACGAGCGATCCGGTAACGGCCTGTTCGTCGTAGCTGGTGCCGCCGGTATTGTCGAAGCTGGTCTGGCGCAAACCGGCGGTCGCCGAGGTATGCACGCCCAGCTTGGTCGAAAGCGACAGTGAATACGAGCGCAAGCGGGTTTCCTGTGTGGCGGCATCCCCGCGGCTGCGCGAATTCAGGGCATTGAACGTCAGGGCGGTATGCGGCGACAGCTTGTGGGCCCAGTTGCCGCTGAAGCCGGACTGCCGGATGTTCGAGGATGCGGTGAAGTCGTCGACCAGACCGGCTGCATTGCCGATGCGGCTGCTGGCGCTGCGCTGCAGGGTGAACGTGACGGTATTGTTGGCGCCCGTGAGGGATACGGAGGCTTCCTGGCGACGCTGCTCGAAGGCTTGCAGGCTCATGAGGTTGCCATACACCAGCGCATCCGCCTGTATGCCGAGCAAGGCAAGCTGCTCGAGTGTCCTTGCGGCACGTTCCGCCGGGTCGGGATACTGTGATGTCAGCTGCTGGTTGAGCAGTTCGTAGGCGGACGACAGCGGTGCCTGCGTCATCTGCTGGCTCGGCAGGCTGACGCTGCGGCTGTCGGTAAACCGCCAGGCCGACAGGGCCGAACGGTGGGTGACATTGATGCTGTAGCTGTCGCCGTAGCTGCGCTGGTCCTGCCTCAGCGCCAACAGGGTGCGCTCGGTCGGCGCCCAGTCGATACCGTAGCCGCTGGTGCTGCGGCTCTGGTTCTGTGCAAGATTGAAGTTGTCGGATTCGCGGCCGGCATTCACCAGCAGCTTGATCTGGGGATCGATGCGATATTCCAGCGTGCCGTAGAAGCGGCTGGTGCGCGTATCCCGGACACCGAACGCCACGTTCTGCCGCTCGGCGTTCAACGACCAGCCGAGGGCGGCCAGGCGGGTATCGCCGGAAAGCCGCAGGCTCCAGGCCTCAGTGGTCGTGCCGCCATTGGCGGCATACACGCCGGCGTTGGCACTCGTCTCGGTATTGCTGTAGCGCAGTTCGTAGTCGGCATATCCGCCCATGTGTCCCTGAATGTAGGGTGAAAACCTGTACGTGGACGTTTCGGTGCGGTTGGTATTGACCAATTCGTTGGCGATGCCCTGGGTACCGAAGGCGGATATCGGACGCTGGGCGATATTGCCGCTGGCGTCGATGAACATCCAGTTCTCGACCAGTTCGAGCTTGCCTGTGGCTGCCAGCGATGTTTGCTGGTTGTCATAGCGGCTGTTGTCGGCGTAGAAACTTTCCTGCCACTTGAAGTCGAGCCGGCCGCTGGCGCGCGCACTCTTGCCATCCACCGTGATTCCCGGAGCGACGCGCGTGATGAAATCGCTCTGCTTCGTCCCGCCGCCCGCCGGATTGACGTTGTCCGTGTAGGTGACATCGAGAGCAACGTTCGGTTTGATCGTCCAGGCAGGCTTGACGGAGATAGCAGCGGCCTCTTCCTGCGCCGCAGCCATGGCAGGCAGCGCCAAGGCCACCACCGCTCCGAGAAGCGACAATCGCTGGCTGGGAATGCGTGGTCGTCTGCTCACGTGTCAGCCTTCCTGTCCGAGTTCGGCCCGTCCCGTGCCACTTCGGCTGGAGCGCTTGCCGTACCCATATCCATAACCGTAGCCGTAGCCATGAGCATCCATGTGCATCACCGCCTGATTCAGGACCACCATCTTGACCGGACAGGCATCGAGCGTCGCGACGGCGCTCTTCACCATTGCATGGGTCGTGCTTTCCGCCTTGACGACCAGGACGACCTGCCCCATGTGGGTCGCCAATGCACGCGCCTCCGTGGTGAGCAGCAATGGCGGCGAATCGAAGATGATGATGCGGTCGGAATACCGCGAGGCCATGTCCGCCAAGAGTTTGTTCATGGCATCGCTGGCCAGCAATTCGGTCGCACGCGGGTGCTGGGTGCCCGCGGGAAGGATGGACAGTTTCTCGATATTGGTGCGGAGCAGAACCTGGCTGAGGTCGAGCGAGCTGTCCTGCAAAACGTCGAGCAGCCCTTTTTCGTCTCGGCTGATACCGAGTG
Organism: Rhodocyclaceae bacterium; assembly: GCA_034004665.1. Classification (GTDB taxonomy): domain Bacteria; phylum Pseudomonadota; class Gammaproteobacteria; order Burkholderiales; family Rhodocyclaceae; genus Sulfuricystis. Next base: position 3,334 of record JAVEWF010000023.1, read on the forward strand.
CGGTCGGAATCGAGGGACGGGCCACGTCGGCATCGACCAGCAGCACGGTGTGGTCCAATTCCATGGCGATGCTGATCGCCAGATTGGTCGCCAGGTGCGTCTTGCCTTCGGCAGGCACGGCGCTGGTGATCATGATCAGGTTGGCATCCTTGACCGGCGCAGCGCTTTTGCCTGCCACGTTGCGCAGCAGGGGACGCTTGAGCACCCGCAGCTCGTCGGCAAGCTGGGACCGGTCGGCATCGGGCGTAACGATCCCCCGCGACCCCAGCGCCGCCAGGTCGAGTTCGACCGTTCGTGATGCGACCGATTCCGCGGCCGTGATTGCGGATACCGGCCGTGGTCCGGAACGCTCGGTCACCGGTCCGGCCGGGAGCGCATCGGCACGATCTGCAACTGCGCTTTCCGGTAGCTCGATGCCGGCTCGACGCAACTCTTCGAGACGTTTGGCGGCCTGTTCGATTATGTCCATCATTCCCCTCTCAGGCAGCCGTCCTGGAAATGATGATGAAAGCCGCCACCAGTGCGAATCCGTAGAAAACCACCAGTGCGCCCGCCCCGCCAACCGCCATCAACCTGTTCCTGCGCCGGATCTGCTTCGCCTGCGGCGTCATGATGCGTGAAACCGTTCCGAGCAGCGGCAGGCCGACGACTTCATGCAGGGTGTTCGAATCGATGAAGGTCGGGCGAATCTGGCTGGCGGCGAAACTTCCGGCCATGCCCGCACCGAGCGAAGCGACCAGCGCCAGGGCGAGGAAAACGATTCGATTCGGCTCAACCGGCTTGGAAGAGGCTCGAGGGGGATCGATCAGGCGGAAGTCCGCCACTCCGGATACCGCAGACATGCCTTCGGATATCGCGGCAGCCTCGCGACGCTGCACGAGGTTGTCGTAATTCTTCTTCAGTACGTCATAGTCGCGATTGAGCTGGGCAAACTCCGCCTCGACCTGCGGTGCGATGCGCATCGATTCGACGCCACGCCGGTAGCGCGCATCGTATTCGGCGACACGCGCCTGCAGCGAGGCGACCATCGCTTCGGCTTCGGTGAGCGACACCTTCATCTGCTGATAGGCCGGATTGGCATTGAGCGACCTGACGACCGGATTGGATTCGGCTGCCTTCTTGCGCGCCGAGACTTCCTGGCGCTTTTGCGCCTCGAGATCCTTGATGACGCGGCGTGCGCCGACCACATCGGGGTGCTGTTCGGTGAAGCGCTGCAGCAGGGCATCGAGATTGCGTTTTTGCGCCTCGATCCTGCCATCGATTTCGGGAATCGAAACCGCAGATTCCATTCCAGGCACATCCGGCAGCAGAACCGGTTCCTCGCCGGCCAGCTGGCGCTTGATGGCGTCACGGCTGAACTCGGCTTCACGCAACTGCAACCGCGCCTGATTGAGCTGGCTGCTGATTTCGGCAATGCGTTCGGTCGATGCCTTACCGCTATCGAGTTGCATGTCGATATTCTTGAGCTTGAAGTCCTTGAGCCGCGCTTCGGCTTCCTCCAGTTTTTGCTGATAGGACCGGATCTGCTCCTCGACGAACTTGCGCGCCGAGTCTGCATCGCTGTTCTTCGTGCCCAGACTGGACTCGATGAAGATGGTGGTCAGCGACTGAACCACCTTGCGCGCCTTGTCCGGACTCGTATCGCGGTACTCAAGCGTGTAGAGATTGTCCCGACCGACACCCTTGATCTGAAGCTTCTTGGTAAGGTGATCGATCAAAGCCTCCTTTTCGGCCGGGGTCTCGAGCTTGAGGTCGAGGTCGGCCATGCGAATCAGCTTTTCGACGTTCGGACGGCTGATCAGCGTACGGCTGAGCATGGCGATCTGCTGTTCGGTATTGGCCTGGACGATCAGGCCCGACATCAGGGGCTTGAGCACCGAATCGGTATCGACATAGATGCGTGCGGAAGCCTCGTACTTGTCGGGAATGGCGAAAATAACGACGACGGCGATGATGCCGACGACCCATGAAATCGCGATGCCCAGCCAGCGGTACAGCCACATACCGCGCAATATGAGCTGGACATTGCGAAGCAGATCTTCCATCGATGCCGAGGCCTATCGAATCGGGAACGAAATCAGAACCAGCTGCGCGGGATGATCACCACGTCGCCCGGCTTCATTTCGACGTTGGCGGATACGTCGCCGCGCTTGACGAGATCCTTGATGCGCACGCTGTACTGCTTGTTGCCGTCGGCCGCGCGCAGGATCGATGCGCCGTTGCCATCGGCGAAATCGGTCATGCCGCCCACGGCGATCATGACATCGAGCAGGGTCATGTTCTGCTTGTAGGGAAGCACCTGGGGCTTGGCAGCTTCGCCGACCACCCGAATCTGCTCGCTGTAGGGTCCGACGAACTGGGTGACGATGACCGTCACGACGGGATCACGGATGAACTTGGACAAGGCCTGCTCGATGTCCCGGGCCAGGGTCGTCGGGTTCTTTCCGATCGCAGGCAGGTCCTCGATGAGCGGAGCGGCCAGCTTGCCGTCGGGCCGCACCGGAACGGACATCGAAAGCTCCGGATTGCGCCAGACGACGATATTGACCGTATCGCCCGGGCCGATGTGATAGTTGTAGTCGCTCGACGCTGCGCTCGCCGGTGCCGGAGGATAGCTGTTGGAAGCACAGCCGGCCATGACCGAAGCGATCACGGCGAGGAACAGCACTCGGAATACGGCCACCCAGGATTGTCCACTTCCACGCTCAATACGCAGCATCTTCATCTCCTTTGATTCTCGTCTCGGAAGCCCCATTGTCCGGTTGCTCGCCGTCCAATCCCCTATTACGGGAAGCACATCACAAACTTGAGCAGCATATCACAAGCCATGGCGGCCAAACGCCGGCACTCTGCCGGCAAGCCCCGCTAATTCTGGCACAATGACGTCGGCAACCGTCATGCAGCACCTCGCCCCGCACGCCATGCCTCCAGCCCCGCCTACTCATCCGGCACCCTCCGGCGATTCGCTTCCATCCGGCCGACATCCCTTCGCGCTGCAGGGGAAGATCTATGTCATCCGGATCATTTACGCCATCATGGTTTTCGCCATGCTCGCCACCAACGACGGCCTCTGTCGTGACCAACCTTTGGAGCACGGCTGGTTGCTCATCGTTCTGGCCATTTATCCACATATCGGACATCTCCTGTTTGGTCGATTCGACATCCGCCGCCTTCGCGGCCGCACCATGCTGTTCATCGACGGCCTGCTCGCGGGAGCGGTCATCACCGCCCTCGATTTCGCCGGCACGGCATCGGCATTCATCGTTGCCATCCACCTGTTCAACTGGATGGTCATCGGCGGTCTGACGCTGGCTTTTTCGGGAACACTGACCCTGGCCGCAGGCTTGCTCATCACGGCCGGAGCGGGCGATATCGTCGATCCGGCACTGGCAAGCTGCCACCTGCCGGACTGGCTTTCCGCCGTTTTCCTGATCGGGTACCTGCTCATCGTGGCCGGCCTGATCCACCGGCTCGTGCAGGAGTTGGGGCGACATCAACTGGAACTGCAGGCAGAATCGGATGCCTTGCGCCATGCCAAGGCCATGACCGAAGGCGCCCTGCTTGCCGCATTGCCGCCCGGCACGGCCCAGCGGCTGGCCGACCAGGGGAAAATCGATCCGGAGGATATCGACGACGCCACCCTGCTGCTATTGACCATGGACATCGAGCCAGCACGTCACCCTACCCTCGAGTTACGGGCCGAATGGCTGCAGGCATGCGACCTGATCCTGACGCGGCATGGCTTCGAGCTGGTCAAGACCTTCGATCGAATGGCACTGGCCTTGGGCCGAACCGCGACGCCGGAGGACGGAATCGCCGCCCTCCGTGAAATCGATGCGTACTTCTCGAACCACGGGCCGGCAGGCCTGTTCGCCGGCGAGCGATTCACGACCCGTGCTGCATTGGGTTCGGGGCCGGTCCGCATCGGCCTGGTACAGGAGGAACGGCTCAATATCGAGCTGACCGGCGCGGCAGCCGATTCGTTGGCCGAACTGACGGTCGTGCTTGCCGCCCCCACCGCCACCCGGCTCGCCATCACCCCGACCGCCCGGCAGCGATTGCACGATGCAACCGGGTATGTACTCCATCCTGGCGACGGACGCCTGCCACCTCATTTCCGTCCGGCCGGAAACGGTGCGGCAGAATGACGATGCCGGGCCGGTTTCCGCAACACCTGCAGGTCCATGCGGAGATTCTTTCCTGGGCGATCGAACGCTTGTGCGGCACTCTGGACGAAACCAGCCTGTCGCAGCTGCTGGAGAAGATTTCCCTGCAACACCTGGTGGCCGGCGAAGTCCTGTATCGTCAAGGCGACCCCGGCGAGCAGATGCATGTCGTGCTCAGCGGCCGCCTTCAGGTGCGCGTGACGTCGTCCGAGGGCGAGGAAGTCATCGTCGCCCATCCGCAGCCAGGGGAGATCGTGGGTGAAATGGCGGTCTTTTCAGGCAGTGCACGTGCCGCAACGATTTGCGCGGTCCGCGATACCTCACTGGGTACGATCGACCGGAAGGAAATTGAAATGCTGGCGGCCCGGTTCCCCCGGGTGTTTTCCAATGTAACCCGCATGATCATCAGGCGATTGACTGGCTCGACCGGCCATATCGCCCGGCGTACCGGCATTCGCTCGATCATGCTGATTCCGCTGCATCGCGGCGGCGTTACTGAGGGATTCTGCACCGAGCTCAGGACGGCCCTGCTGCGATTCGGTTCGGTCCTGCATCTCGATGCGCAAGCGGCCAGCCGGCGTTTCGGTATCGAACACGCACACTGGCAGGACTGTGGCCGCCAACTCGATGCCTGCGAGGAGGAGCATGACTACCTGCTGCTGGAGGCGGACCCGCAGCCGAGTCCATGGAACCGCATCTGCCTGGCTCATGCCGACAAGATCCTCCTCATCGCCGATGCTGCCGCCGGCCCCGGGTTGACGGCCCCGGAACAGCAGTTGCTGTCGGACGCTCCGCAAACGACCGACAACCGCACGGCGGACCTGATACTGGTTCATTCCGCACACGCCTTGCCGGACGGCACCCGGCACTGGCTCGCCCGACGCCGAATCGGCCGCCATCATCATGTCCGGCACGGTTGCGCCAGCGATATCGCACGTATCGCCCGCATCATTTCGGGTCATGCCGTTTCACTGGTGCTCGCCGGCGGTGGCGCCCGTGGTTTCGCCCATCTGGGCGTGATCCGGGCACTCGGTGAGGCAGGGATCGCCATCGACGCGGTGGGAGGCGCCAGTTTCGGCGCCCTGGCAGCGACCGGTATCGCCCGCGGACTCTCCGACGCTGAAAGCCTGGAGGAGCAGCGCCGGGCCTTCACGCTCGAGGATCCCCTGGGCGACTACACCCTTCCCGTCATGTCACTGGTACGCGGCGAACACCTCGACCGGGTGTTGCAACAGCATCTGCCGATGGATATCGAGGATCTCTGGCTGCCTTTCTTCGCCGTTTCGAGCAACCTGACCACCAGCCAGGTCAACGTCCATGAAGCCGGACCGCTGTGGCGGGGGATCCGGGCAAGCGTTTCGCTGCCAGCCATCCTGCCGCCGAGCCTGCAGAACGGACACCTGCTCATCGATGGCGGCGTGCTCAACAACCTGCCGGTGGATGTGATGCGGGAGCGCATCCGCGGCCCGGTCATCGCCGTAGACCTGGCGGTCGGCCGCGGCGACTACGCGGAACACCGCTCGATTCCGAGCGTAATGGACTACCTGAAAAGCCGTCTTGTGCCGGGGCGCCAGGTTGTCGAGGCCCCCACCGTTTCACGGGTGATCATGCAGATCACGACCATGGCGAGCCGCCGGGAAGCCGGGAATGCACGTAAACTGGCCGACCTGTACCTCAACCCGCCGCTCGGCAGCCACGACTTCCTCGACTGGAGCAGCATGCGCCAGATCGCCGACATCGGTTATCGCCATGCTTTGCCCCGCATCAGGGAGTGGCTGCGCCAGCACCCGCAACTGAAGGACCGTGCAGGCTGCATCCGCGCCCTGCAACACAGGATGCCCGCATGACGCAGAATCCCGAACTCTCCACCCTGCCGCTCTGGAGCTATGGCTTCGCCGCATTCAGCTACCTGCTGATCACGGTGCACCTGATGCGCTGGCGCAAGCGCGGCGGCCCCGACGGCGCCGTCGCCTGGATCATCGTCGCGGCGGCGATGACTTCCATCTGGGCGACGGGAGCCTTCCTCGCGATATTGACGGATACGGACCTGGCCGACGCCCTGTCGCGGACGTCGGACATCGTCCGCTATGGCGCCTGGTATGCATTCACCCTGGTCCTGCTATATCCGGCGGCCGGGGCGACCCGGCCAAAATGGCCAACCGTGCTGGGCGGCTTCATCGTCGGCGGCGGGCTGACGCTGCAGCTTCTTTCCATCCTGCCACTCGACCTCCCCATCGCAGTCCTGGCACGGACCGGCCAGTACGCCGCCCTTGCACAGGTCATTTTTGCGCTGACGCTCCTCGAACAGTTGCTGCGACGGACGACAGCGGACTCACTCTGGAACATCAAGCCGCTCGGCATCGGCCTGGGAGCAACTTTCGCCTTCGATCTCTATTTTCACTCGAACGCACTGCTTTTCAATCAGATCGATGCCAATGCCTTCGCGGTACGGGGGTTTGCCCATGCCCTGGTGCTGCCGTTGCTGCTACTGACGATCTATCGGACCCGGGCACGCAAACTACAGGTCGCCCTATCGCAAACGGCAGCTTTCCAGACGACTTCGCTGGCCGTCGCCGGCCTCTATCTGCTGCTCGCTTCGGCTGCCGGCTACTATGTGCGCTATCTTGGCGGCAGCTGGGGGGGCGCGATGCAACTGGCCCTGCTGTTTTCAGCCTTCGTCCTGCTGTTGATGCTGGCATTTTCGGGGACGATGCGTTCGCGCCTCAAGGTGCTGGTCGGAAAGCATTTCTTCCGCTATCGCTACGACTATCGCGAGGAATGGCTGAAATTCACCCAGGCTCTCTCATCCGAGGAGGATTCTCGCCAGGTCGGCCAGCAGGTGATCCGCGGACTGGCGAACATGGTGGAAAGCCCGGCCGGTACGCTGTGGATGCGCGATGCCGACGGGCGGCAATACTCCCAGCGGGCGCGCTGGAACCTGCCTGTCGCCGAAGTCGGAGAACCCGCCGACAGTGCCCTCATATCGTTCCTGCGGGACCGCGGCTGGGTGCTCAATCTGGAAGAGTATCGCTACCTGCCCGGCCGATACGAAGGACTCACCCTCCCGGACTGGCTGACCGACACCCCGAACGCATGGCTGGTCGTGCCGCTGGTCACGGCGAATGAAATCATCGGTTTCGTCGTACTCACGACTTCGCGCGCCGCGATCGATGTGAATTGGGAAGTCAACGACCTGCTGCGGACCGCCGGCAGGCAGGCGGCGGCTTTTCTTGCGCAGATGCAGGCCGCCGAAGCATTGCTCGAAGCCCGCAAGTTCGATGCCTTCAACCGCATGTCGGCTTTCGTCGTGCATGATCTGAAGAATATCGTGAGCCAATTGTCACTGATGGTGCGCAACGCCGAACGCCATGCCGACAACGTCGAATTCCAGCGCGACATGCTGCTCACGGTGCAGCATTCCGTCGAACGCATGAAACAGCTGATGATGCAGCTGCGCGAGGGCAGCGCTCCGGCGGACGGCAGCAGCGGTGTCGGGGTGAATCTCGATGCCGTGATACGGCGCATCCAGAAGGCAAAATCGGCCCAGCCCCCCGGCATCGAGCTCGACATTCGCCAGCCGGTCGTCGCCCGCGGTCATGAGGAGCGCATCGAGCGGGTGATCGGCCATCTGGTACAGAACGCGCTGGATGCGACTCCCTCCGGCGGACGGGTATGGGTCCGGCTGGAACGCGAAGGCAGCATGGCGCTCATCGAAGTCGGCGATACGGGCTGCGGAATGTCGCCGGAATTCATCCGCGACAAACTGTTCCGCCCCTTCCAGACCACCAAGGAAACCGGCATGGGTATCGGCGCCTACGAAAGCCGTCAGTACATCCGCGAGCTCGGGGGCGACATCCAGCTCGAAAGCAGGGAAAATATCGGTACACGGTTCCATGTCCGGCTGCCGCTGATAGAAATTCGCAGGTCGTCCGACCTGCAGCAACTGGAGACAACATGACGACGGAAAAATCGCGCACGCTGCTGATCGTCGAGGACGACCCGGCCCTGCAGAAGCAGATCCGCTGGGCATTCGACCAGTACGAGGCGGTCGTCGCCGACGATCGCGACAGTGCGCTGAACCAGATTCGCCGCCACAGCCCGGCGGTAGTCACGATGGATCTCGGACTGCCGCCCGATGCCGACTCGGTGACAGAAGGATTCCGGCTGCTCGAACAGATTCTCGCCACGGCACCCGATACGAAGGTGATCGTCCTGACCGGGCAGAACGACCAGAGCAACGCCCTGCGGGCGATCGCTCTCGGGGCCTACGACTTCTTCGCCAAGCCCTTCGAGCCGGAGATTCTCGGCCTCACCGTCGAGCGCGCGTTTCGGCTCCACGAACTGCAGCAGGAAAACCGGCGTTTGCAGGCCATGCACCAGCCGGACGCCCTCGGCAGCCTGATCACCCGCGACCCGGAAATGCTGCGCATCTGCCGTACCATCGAGAAGGTCGCCCCCAGCAACGCGACGATCCTGCTGCTCGGCGAAAGCGGGACCGGCAAGGAGGTGCTGGCGCGCGGGCTGCACAACGCCTCGCCGCGTCGCGAGGAACGGTTCGTCGCCATCAACTGCGCGGCGATCCCCGACAACCTGCTCGAGAGCGAACTGTTTGGCTACGAGAAGGGCGCGTTTTCCGGCGCGGCGAAGACGACGCCCGGAAAGATCGAAACGGCGCATCGCGGCACGCTGATGCTCGACGAAATCGGCGACCTGCCGCTCCCCCTTCAGGCAAAGCTGCTGCGCTTCCTGCAGGAGCGCGTGATCGAGCGCGTCGGCGGCCGGCAGGAGATTCCCGTCGATGTGCGCATCGTCTGCGCGACCCACCAGGACCTCAAGGCCCTGATCCGCGAAGGCCGCTTCCGCGAGGACCTGTACTATCGGCTCGCGGAGATCGTCGTGACGATTCCGCCCCTGCGCGACCGGGCCGGCGATGCCGCCCTGCTCGCCCATGCCTTCACCCGCCGTTTCGCCACCGAGCAGAATCGCGGCAACCTGCAACTGGGCGAGGACGCCGTTCGCCTGATCACGGCCCATGTCTGGCCAGGCAATGTGCGCGAACTGGAAAACTCCATCAAGCGGGCGACGATCATGGCGGACGGCAGCTTCATCGCCGCGGACGATATCGGGCTCGACGGCACGGCAGAGGCGGCACCGGAGGTGCTCGACCTGCGCACGGTACGCGAGGAAGCGGAACGCAAAGCCATCGTCACGGCCCTCGGCCGCAGCAACGGGAACATCGTGCGCGCCGCCGAGATGCTTGGAGTCAGCCGGCCGACTCTGTATGATCTGATGCACAAGTTCGGCCTCAAGACCTAGCCGTATCGCATATTCATTCCGGGAATCACGACATGAGCGACACACCTGTACGCATGATCAAGATCGCCGTCCTCGTCGGCGCACTGCTCGCCGGCGGTTGCGGCGGCTCGCCCGACGAGATGCTCGCGTCGGCCAGGGATTACCTGGCGAAGAACGATACGGCCGCGGCGACCATCCAGCTCAAGAATGCACTGGCCGCCAACCCCGACCTTGCCGAAGCGCGCTTCCTGCTTGGCAAGGCGCTGCTGGATGGCGGGGACCCGGTCGCCGCCGAAGTGGAACTGCGCAAGGCGGTCGCCCTCAAATTCGCCGCCGACCAGGTCGTACCGGTCCTGGCCCGAACGCTGCTGGCACAAGGCCAGCCGAAGAAGCTGCTCGAAGAATTTTCTGCCGCCACGCTGACCGCACCGGAAAGCATCGCCGATCTCAAGACCAGCATCGGCCACAGCCTGGCGATGCAGGGCAAGCCGGACGACGCGCGACGCGCCTATGACGCCGCCACCAGCGCACAAGCCGATTTCGCCCCGGCCCTGCTGGGCCTCGCCCGCCTCAAGGCCCAGGCACAGGACCTGAAGGGCGCCCAGTCGATCATCGACGGCATCCTGTCCAAGTCGCCACAGAATGCCGATGCGTGGCATTTCAAGGCCGACCTCTTGCGCGCCGCCGGCAACATGGCCGAAGCCCGCGACGCCTATGCCAAGGTACTGGAACAACGACCCAAGGCCCTGACCGCGCATGCCGCCCTGATCATGAGCGAGTTGCGCGAACAGCAGCCCGACAAGGCCGCGCTGCAACTGGAAGCCATGCAGAAGGTCGCCGGCAAGCATCCGCTGACGCTCTACATGCAGGGGCTGGTAGCGTTCGCCCGCAAGGACCTGCCGGCCGTACGCTCGGCCATGGAAGCGCTGCTGAAGTCGCAGCCGGACAACCCGCAGGGCCTCCAGCTCGCGGGCCTGGCCGCCTACGAGTCCCGATCCGACATTCAGGCGCAGGAATTCCTCGCCAAGGCGCTGCAAAGAGCGCCCGGCCTCGATTTCGGCCGGCGGGTGCTCGTCATGTCGCTATTGCGTACGGGCCAGCCGACCAAGGCGCTGGCGACCCTCCAGCCCATCCTGCAGGGCAGCGAAACCGGGCCCGGCTGGTTCGCCCTCGCCGGCGAAGCCTACATGCAGAGCGGCGATGCGCAAACCGCGCAAGCTTTCTTCAGCCGGGCCGCCAAGGCCGATCCCGACAACCGCAAGACGCAGACGGCCCTGGCCCTGGCACGCATGCGGACCGGGCAGGCGGAACAGGCGTTCGCCGATCTCGAACAGATCGCCGCCGCCGACACCGGCACCTCGGCCGACATGGCGCTGATCGCCTCGAGCATGCAGCGCAAGCAGTTCGACAAGGCGCTCAAGGCGATCGACAACTTCGAGAAGAAGCAGCCGGACAACCCGTCGGTCCATCATCTGCGCGGCGGAGCGCTGCTCGGGAAGGGCGATCTCGCAAAAGCCCGCCTGAATTTCGAAAAGGCTCTTTCGGTCAACCCGGCCTACCTGCCGGCAGCGACCAGCCTGGCCCGGCTGGACCTCGCCGAGAAGAAGCCCGAGCAGGCGGCGAAACGATTCGAAGCGGTTCTGGACAAGGATCCCAAGAATATCCAGGCAATGCTGGCGCTCGCCGAATTGCGCGCCAACATGGAAGGCGGCAGCGACAAGGCGGCCGACCTGATCCGCAAGGCCATCGCCACGGCGCCGGCAGACCCGGCACCGCGACTGGCGCTGATCGCGCTGCGCATCGGCAAGAAAGACCACGCCGCCGCACTGACCGCTGCGCAGGAAGCGATGGCCGCGATTCCCGATCGGCCGGAAATCCTCGATGTCGCCGGACGTGTCTTCCAGCTGACCGGCGATACCAACCAGGCGCTGGCAACCTACGGCAAGCTCGCCTCGCTGTTGCCGACGGCCCCCCATCCCTATCTGCGCATGGCCGAGATCCAGGTCGCCGCGAAGAACAAGGAAGGCGCTCGCAGCAGCCTGACGAAGGGGCTGGCGCTGCAGCCGGATTCCCTGCCGATGCAGCGCGCCCTGGTCATGCTCGATGTCGATGACAAGAAGATCGACGATGCGCTCGCCAAGGCCCGCGGCATACAGAAAGCCCATCCCAAGTCGCCGGCCGGCCACGTGATCGAGGGAGACATCCACATCATCGCGAAAGACGCCGGCAAGGCCGCCACCGCCTATCGCGCCGCGCTCAAGATCGCCCCGGCGACCGATATCGCCGAGCGCCTGCATGCGACGCTGATGCTCGGCGGCAAGACGACGGATGCGAACGGATTCGCCGATACCTGGCTGAAGGAGCACCCCAAGGACAACCAGTTCCGCCTCTTCCTCGCCGAAACCGCCAACAAGCGCAGGGATTACACGGCGGCGGCGGCCCAGTACCGCGCCCTGCTCGACCAGCAGCCGAACAATCCGGTGCTGCTGAACAACCTGGCCTGGTCGCTCGGCCAGGCGAAGGATCCGAAAGCCATCGTCCATGCCGAGCAGGCCAACAAGCTGGCGCCGAACCAGCCTGCGATCATGGATACGCTCGGCACGCTGCTCGTCGGGCAGGGCAAGGACGTCGAGCGCGGCCTCTCGTTGCTGGCCAAGGCGATCGAACTCGCGCCGCAGGCGGCCGATGTCCGCCTCAACTATGCGAAGGCCCTGCTGAAGGCCGGCAAGCCGGCGCCGGCGAAACAGGAACTCGAAACACTGGCCAAACTCGGCGAGAAATTCCCGGCGCACGCCGAAGTCGCGGCGTTGCTGAAAGGGCTCTAGGCGGCCGCCATGCCCCGGATAAGCCGCCTTCTGCCGCTCGCGCTGCTCGCCAGCGCCGTCCTGCCGGCGCCGACTTTTGCTGGCATCGAACTCGGTCCGGCGCAATTGCTCGCCCTGCGCGAGGAGGCACGGGCCTACGAGCATGGCGAGGGCGTCGCGAAAGATCCCGCCAAGGCTTACCGACTCTATTGCGAGGGTGCAAAAGCCGGCGATGCGGAAGCCCGCTACGGCATCGGCTGGATGCTCGCCAACGGCCGCGGCATCGCCCGCGACGACGCACAGGCAGCCTACTTCTTCGCCCTGGCCGCCGAGCAGGGACACGAGCCCTCGCGCAGGATGCTGGGCTTTCTCGGCGCACCGGCAACGGAAACGCCCGAATGCCTGCGCGATCCCGAACCTCCGGCCGCCGTCGTCCTGGATGACTTCACCTTCACGTCCGAACGGCAGCGGGAACTGGCCGAGCTGGTCCTGCGCCTCGCCCCCGAATACGGCATCGAACCCCGGCTGGCGCTGGCGATCGCGCACACCGAATCCAACCTGAATCCGAATGCCGTGTCGAACAAGAATGCCCAGGGGCTGATGCAGTTGATCCCGGACACGGCGGCGCGCTTCAACGTCAGGAAACCGTTCGATCCCGAGCAGAACGTGCGCGGCGGCCTCACCTACCTGCGCTGGCTGCTGGCCTACTTCCAGGGCGATGTCGCCCTCGCGGCCGCCGCCTACAACGCCGGCGAAGGCGCCGTCAATCGCTATCGCGGCATTCCCCCCTATGCAGAAACACGCGGCTATGTGCAGCGCATTCTCCAACGCTTTCCCCGCGAAGAGCACCCCTTCGACGCGTCGGTCACGCCGCCCTCCCCCGATCTCGACAAGATTCTGCGCAAGAAGCAGCGGATAAGTTCGTGATGACCCGGTGTTTCCGACTGCTGTTCTGTCTTGCCGTCCTGCTAGCACCGACTTTTTCGCCGGCCGCTGAACTGGCCGACACCATCGAGCGCGTCAAGCCCGCCATCGTCGTCGTCGGTACCTATGCCAGGCTGCGCAGCCCGCCTTTCGTGATGCGTGGCACCGGTTTCGCCGTCGGCGATGGCACGCTGATCGCCACCAACGCCCATGTCGTGCCGGAACTGACCGGAGAGGACGCACAGGCCGAATTGGCCGTACTGGTGCGTACCGGGGATCGCATCCTCCCGCGCACCGCCCGCCTGCAGGTGCGCGACGCCGATCACGACCTGGCGCTGTTGCGCATCGACGGCCTGCCGCTACCGGCGCTGCCACTGCGCGACTCCGGTACGGTCCGCGAGGGCCAGCCGGTCGCCTTCACCGGCTTCCCGATCGGCGGCGTGCTCGGCTTCGCGCCCGTCACCCATCGCGGCATCGTCGCCGCCATCACTCCCATCGCCCAACCCGGTGGCAATGCCGGCGAACTGCGCGACCAGTCGATCCAGCGCCTGCGCCGCGGCGCCTTTCCCGTCTTCCAGCTCGATGCCACCGCCTATCCCGGCAACAGCGGCGGGCCGCTCTACGATGCCGAGGGTGAGGTCATCGGCGTCATCAATATGGTGTTCGTGAAAGCGAGCAAGGAAGCCGTGCTGGAAAAGCCTTCTGGAATCAGCTATGCGATTCCGGCCACCTTTCTCGCCGAACTGCTGAAAAAAACTAATAAGCAGTGAGTGAGCATCAAAGACTTCGGCTCGTATTTTTGTAAAGCCGCATGAACGCCTTGCGGCCAAGATGCAGGGCAAGCAGGTGGATCGGCATGCGCAACCAATGTCCGCGCAGATAGAGCATCCCCCGGGCCATCGCAGTCTCGCGGTCGTTGCACAAAACATGATCGGGCATGAATGCCGGCAGGTAGATCCGGTCCAGCAGAGCATCATTCATGCGCACATCATCGAGGGCCTTGCGCAGGTCAATAGGAGTCGGCACGCGCAGGATACGGTCCAGATAGCGGAATGCCAGTTTCAGGGGCCAAACAAGGTCGAGCTCCCGGGCCCGTACCGGCAATGTCTTCCAGAATGCGGGATCACCCGAGAACTGTTGCAACAGCGCATCGAGATCAAGCAGATCCCTTAGCCCGTTGTTCAACTCGCCTTCGTGAAACAGATGTGTCGCTGCATGGATCACCATGTCGCAGGGCGAAAGAATATGAAACGGATGCTCACCCAGGGGTATTGACGCCTCCAGCAGCTTTTCAGCCGAAGGATGATTGCGCGCGGTACTCGGCAGGATATTGTGGTGGACATCGACCACCGTACCTCGCTTCAGATTGACCATCGGAGGCAGTTCGTGCATCCACCGACGGTAATAGCGATCATCGTAGGGATCGGTCTGGCGGGAAGTCCAGCCGTGCAGCATCAGGGCGGCCTCGACCTCGGCGATACGTTCGGCCGCCACCAGAATATCGACATCGCCATAAAGTCGGCCAACCGAGGCATCCAGTCCGGCCATGGAGTAGGCCGCCCCCTTGAGCAAAACGATCGGCAGGTCGAGAGAGCGCAAGGCATCACCGATATGCCGAGCTTCCCATATGACTGCCTGTCGCTGATGCCGGGACAAAGCCAAAGCAGAAATCAAGTGCGGGCGTACGGGTTCCGGCACGTCAGTCAGCGCCCCAGACCGCTCCAGCGCCTCTGCCAGCCGACCAAGCAGATTGGCACGTCTCACCAGCCTCAACAAGTCATCCCATGCCTTAAGATCAAGGTCGAGGCAGGTCGATGGATCCTTCAAGGCATCCAGCAACAGGGATTTACGATCAGGCTTCATGGTGCGTCGTATTCAAGCGACGACGAGGTCAGCCCCTCACCCTGGGCAGAAAGCCAGTCAAACACTTCCAAGGCATCTTCGATACGACTGTATTCAAAATCGTAGCAATCGCATGTATCGAGCAATCTTGCAATCGTATCGAAACCCATTTCGCCTAGGGTGCTGTAATTAAATGCATTTTCCGCAATCGGCCGGAACGTTTGCGTCTTCGATCTCGGCGTCAAGACAGGCTCGGCACCGGGGACGTATTTAGGAAACACGATCCAGCGGGGAGGGGCAGTTTCCAGCATGCGTGCAACACTCTCTGCCGGTGGACAGAGGTGGGCAACCCGTCCTTTATGCGTATCGTAGGTTTCCGGCGACCAGACGGCTTCCGGAGACAGGGCTCTCACCAGGTCAATCGAAGCGTTCTTCAAGTTGATCGGTCGAGCCAGCGCATGTGCCTGCAAAGTTTGTGGATCGAGGAGTGTCAGTTCATCGGATAGCAGGCGCCATCCTCCTCTCAGGGCGAGTGCTGCACAAAGCGTACTTTTCCCCGATCCCGGCGGGGCCGGCAGGATGACGGTTTGTCCCGCACGTTCCAGAGAGGCTGCATGAATGCTGAACCATTGGTGGCAGGAAGCAGCGATGGTCCAGTTCATACCCCACTCGAGCATGGCTGGGGCCTGATTCCTCGGCAATGGCTCGAACGGTGGCTCGCCATCGATGAAGAATTGAACTTGTGGCTTCATCCATCGCCGCAGATTCCGGGGCGCCCGTATCTCGACATGGAAATCGGAAAATTCCGGAGCGATCAGACAGGGATGATGCGCGTACAGGGCTCGAATCGAATCCGCGACATCGGGTAGGGCACTATTGATCCTGAAACGGAGAAAGCCGGTTTGCAACGCGAAACGCCCCTGCGCGAGCGCAGCATGCAATTTTTCCGGATCTAGATTCCCGACACAGGCGTCATGCTTCACTATTGGGCGGAATATGGCAGTTGCAGCTTCGCCAGTCTTTCTCTGGCATCTTCGAATGCAGAGGTCAATTGATCCGGCAACAGTTCCGGCAGTTTCAGAACCTCACGTATTGAAGATGGCGTACCGGGAATCGACAAAAACTGCCATGCAGAAAACACATCCAGAAGGTGTGTATTGCCTGACAAACGATCGAATACCGCACAGCCATCAGGCCACACATGATACGCAAAGCGCCCGTCACTGTCATGACGAGCGCTACCACCGTATGTCACCCGACGATACCGTTACTGAAGAGGTAGTTTTTGATGTCGGTAGCGTACCAGCGAACGCCGGCCGTCACCTCGTAGTACCCCTTCGTGGCCCACTCCTGCCAAATATTCAGGATGCCCTGCGGCGTCATGGCCAGTGGGGAAATACTCGCACCGCTACCGCCCAGGCAATTCAGATAGGCACCGATCAGGTGGAAGGCCATCTTTTCGAGGTCTTGATTGCCGCCAAGGTTGAGCACCTCGAACATGGTCATGGGGACGGTGACATTATTGACCGTCTTGTAAAAGCGCGTTCCCACACGATTACCGACTGCGAATGTGGGATGGAATGGCGTCCTGTGATCAATCGGCCAGGAATAGGCCGGCGATCCCGAGTCGGTCTGCTGGCTGTAATTGCCCGGTGATTGCGCGCCCACACACTCACCATATTTATCCTGCTGAGACAGGCTGGTATTGCGTGACAAGGAGCGGGATGGCGTAAAACATGTGACACCGAGTGCAGGCTGGCTCACCATTGTCAGAATGACCGGCGCAATTGCGGATCCGGCACCGAGAAAACGCCGTCGTCCCGCCTTGACTTCTGTAGCCAAAGTTGGCGACGATGAGGGTTTGATCGGACTGTTCATGGGCCTAGGAATCAACTTGTCAGTAGGTGAGCCTGTTTATACGCTACGGCGACGACGCAACGCCATCACGCCGAATAGTCCGGCGCCGAGCAACATCATCGAGCCAGGCTCGGGAACATCATTGCCATGGTCGGGTTCCCTGCACGCGACTGCGAGAACCTTGAAGTAGTCAGGGGTACTATCAAGCGCATTGGTGTTCGCAAACCCCCTGTTGTAAGCACTGATGATCCACCAGCTAGAGGCTACGCTCTGTGCGTTAACAGTGACATTGATGTCATTGTTGCTAGCCGCATTGTTATAGTTGCCTACCCACTGCCAAGCAGAATTCAATTGCGAAACCGTCTGGCCCGCAATTTGAGGAGCGTTATCCCCACCCCAAGCGAGCAAGGAGAAATCTGCATCTCCGCTAGACCAGCCGAGCGTGATCGTATCCAATGTCACCGGACCACCCGTGAAGTGCAAGGCGAGCATGTCGGTCTTGTAGTAGTTGTCAATCGAATGCTGATCACCCGAGTAGGACGTAATGCCATAGCCATAGCTATCGCCGTACCAGACCAGATTGTTGTTTGAAACCGACTGGACGTAAGAACTGCCTGAAGTGCCATTGGCTACATAGGCATAAGCATAGGCTGAATTCTCTCCGCAACCCAACTTGTTATCCGGATCCGGGATAGTGGAGGTGCACGCCTGCGCTGTAGTCATGCCACAAACGGTAGCAGCGATGACTGCCACAACAGACTTCAGCAGTGATTTCCGATGTCCGATGAATTTCATGATCTCAATCCTTATCTCAATCCCGACCTGCGGCATCGCCAGAGCGGTTTAGTCAGAAAGGTATACGCAATAATCACGCCAGAGATAAGATTCTTTTTATTTCATTGAGTTACAAAATAACCAGGCCATGAGCAACAGGATGTGTAAAGGATTCCGACACACATTACCCACTTTTGGACACACTCAAGGTTTGAGCAACCTCGACAAGGCGACGGCATCCTCGATACCCTCGAAGCGCTGGCCTGTTTTCAAAGCGGCCTCCAACTCTTCGCGCGCCTCGGCTTTTCGCCCGGTTTCCGCCAAGGCCTTGGCCAGATGGTACCGAATCAAGGGATTCCCGGGCGCACGCAAACGGGCATCGCGTAAAAATTGCAGCGCTTCGTCGGTCTTGCCCGCCTGGAACGACAGCCACCCCAAGGTATCGATAGCATGCGGGTTGCCGGGCATTTTGGCGACGGCCTGTCCAGCGACCTCGATTGCGCGTGGATCTTTCAGCTTGAACAACACATTGGCAAGACTGTTGAGTGCCCATCCGTCATCCGGAGCCTGTTTTAACAGGCTCTCATACGACTTCCTGGCCGCCTGGAAATTACCGGCACGAATCTGCCCATCCGCAAGCGCGCGCAGCACCGCCCGATCTTTGGGATGGTTTTTCAGCCACTGCTCGGCCAGTTGCAATGCCGCCCTGTCGTCCTTGCCGGACAGGTTGCGAAACAGCCGGAGCAGCGTATCGGTCGAAGGTTCGGTCTGGTGCGCACGTCGATAGGCGTCGAGGGCTGCCTCTGTCTCCCCTCGTGACAGGGCGATGTCGCCCATCAGGCTGTGGCCGATGGCGAGCTTCGGATGCTTGTCGAGAATGGCGCGGGCGCGCTTTTCCGCCTTTTCTTTCGCCCCCTGCTGCAATTCGACCCCGGCCATCAGGGCCTGGGCGGGAAGGTAACCAGGCTGGCCCGAAAGCGCCTTTTCAAGGCTGTACGCGGCACCGTCGAGATTGCCGGCCTCGATCTGTAGCAAGGCGATCTGAACTTGAGCTTGCGCATTGAATTCGGCCACGCGGGTCGCTGTCGTCAATGCGGAACGCGCGGCGGCGGTGTCCTTGCTCACCAACGACAGCCGGGCCAGTGTCAATAATGCCGACAGGTCTTCCGGGGCGCGGGAGATGGCGACCTTTGCCGCCTCGAGTGCCGGTTGCGAGCGGCCGTGGCGCATATGGAAGTTCGCCAGCGCCAGCGGCCACCGGACTTCGCGAGAACCGCCGACATCGACGGTCTTTTCGAGCCAGCGCTGCGCATCCGCCGCCTGGCCGCGGCGCTCGGCCAGCATCGACAGTTCGAACAGCACCTCGGGGTTCTTCTCGTTGGCCTTGAGAAGAGGATTCAGCCGCGCGGCTGCCGCATCGAAGGCGCCAGTGGCGATATCGAGGCGGGCCAGATTGAGTTGGGCCCCGACCAGCTTCGCATCGAGCTTCACGGCCTGCTCGAACGCCGCCCGGGCGGCGGTGCGATCGCCGGCCTGCTGCTTCGCCACACCGAGCAGGTTATGAAAGTCGGCGCTGGCGGGACGGCGCTTGACCATGCCCTCGGCCAACTTCACCGCCTTCACGGTCTGCCCCGTGCGCAGATAGAGACCGACGAGCGCCGTGGCGGCCTGCGCCTGCCCCGGGTCCTTCGCCAGCGCGGCCTCGAGTTCGGGAATGGCGCTACCCGCCTGGCCGCTGCGAATCAGGCTGAGGCCCAGAACGGTACGGAACTCCGGCGCATCACGCGATTCCAGCGCCTGCTTCATCAGGGAAACGGCACGGGCATGCTGGCCTTTCGCCTGTAGCGCCGAGCCGAGCAGGATCATGGCCTGTCCGTCGGCCGGATGTGCCTTGAGATAGGTTTCGAGCACCTCGGCGGCGCGGTCGTAACGCGCTTCGCCCAGATAGATTCGCGCCAGCAGCTTGGCAGCAGGGGTGTTGCCCTGTACCCGCTGGAAGGATTCCAGATAGCCCTTCGCCTTCTCGTGCTCGTCGAGGCCGAAGTGGGCAAGTCCGTTGAGCATCAGCAACTGCGGCCGGTAGCGGATGAAGTCGATGGGGACCGGGTCGATCAGGGTCGTGACGTCACGCAGCGCCTTGCGCGCCTCCTCCGTCTTGCCATCGCGTTCGGACAGCAGGGCACGCAGATAGGCGGCGCGCGGTTCCTTCGGCGAGGACTTGGCCAGCGCGGCGATATCGACGGCAGCATCGGCAAACCGGCCAAGGTCGAGAAAGATGCCTGCTCGGGCGACCAGCGCCTCGACATGCGCGGGATCGCGCTCGATCACCCGGCCGTAGGCGGCGAGCGCCTTGTCGAGGTCTCCTGCCACGTGATACACGGAAGCTTTCTGATACCACGCCTCGGGCAGTTGCGGCGCGAGCGCGAGCGCCCGGTCAGCGGCGGCCATCGCTTCGCGGAACTGACGCGAACGGATGCGGATCGGCACCTCGGCAAGCCAGACCTCCGGGGCCTGCACATCGATGGTGCGCGCCTCCTCAACCGCCTGCAGGGCCTCCCGCGTATTGCCCATATCGGCACTGGCGGTAGAACGCAACAACAGCAATTGCAGACGCACCGCCGGCGGCAGATCGGTCAGGCTGAAATAATGCTGATCGAACAGCAGCCGGTGCTTGCCCTGCGCAAGATAGGCCTGGCCGAGCAGCACGGCCACTTCGGCGCGACTCACACCCAGCCGCAATGCCTCGATCAGCGCGACTTCGGCCGCCGCCACTTCGCCGTTCTGCAGCAGCGCCTTGCCCAACAACATGTGCACCGGCAGCATGCTGCCGTCGATTTGCAGGGCGTTCTTGAGCTGGATGATGGCGCCGTCCAGATCCTTCTTTTCGTAACGGATCAGCGCGTCTTCGTAATAACGGGATGCCTGGGGATCGGCCGCCCAGGCGGAAAATGCCAGCGCTGCGAGCGCCAGACCGAAACGCACACCCTTCATCTATTGCGCGCCCTTGCCGCCCACGACGACCCCGACCGTTTCGAACAGCACCACGAGGTCGAGCAGCAGAGTATGGTTCTTGACGTAGTAAAGGTCGTACTGCAGTTTCTGCACGGCATCGTCGACGGTGGCACCGTAGTGGTAGCGCACCTGCGCCCAACCGGTCACGCCCGGCTTGACGCTGTGGCGGACCGCGTAGAACGGAATTTCCTTTGTCAGCTGATCGACGAAATAGGCACGCTCGGGACGCGGGCCGACCATGCTCATGTCGCCCTTGAGTACCGAGAAAAGCTGCGGCAGTTCGTCGATGCGCAGCTTGCGGATGACGCGTCCGACGCGCGTCACGCGATCGTCGTTCTTGGTCGCCCAGCGAGGCTTGCCATCGCTCTCGGCATCGCGCCGCATGCTGCGGAACTTGATGACATCGAACAGCCGGCCGTTCAGGCCGACGCGCTCCTGCCGGTAGAAGATCGGGAAGCCGTCCTCCAGCACGATCAACAAGGCGGTGATCAGCATCAACGGGGAAAAAACGATCAACAGGACGAGCGCCGCGAAGATATCGAATATTCGCTTGACGAGGGTACGCCCCGCTCCCTGCCGAAAACCACCGCCGAAGATCAGCCAGCCGGCCCGCAGGGCGTCGAGCCGGATCTGCCCGAGCATGCGCTCGTAGTGGCTCGACATGTCGAGGACCAGGGTTCCCGTCAGACGGCAGTCGAGCAATTCGCGCAACGGCATCCGGCCGCCACGCCTCTCGCCCACCGCGACGACGATCTCATCCACATTGAGTTCGTTGACCGTATCGACCAGCGCCCTGTCGCGCGACACCAGCATATTTTCCGGGACCGCCATGTCTTCCGTATTCGGCCCCGGGTAGAAGCCGACGACGCGAACCGTCGGATCCTCCTTGCTCAACGAAGCCGCGACGGCCGCCGCCTCCTTGCCGGCACCGAAAATCAGGATGCGCAGGGTCACGAGGGCACGCTGGCGCCGGTGCGAAATCATCACGCGATTGCTGAGCATGCCGAACAGCGCCGCCATGCCCGATAGCTCGAACAATGTGCGATCGACATTTGCCATCGGCAACACCAGGAAGAGCAAATAGGCGACGGGGATCGACAGGTGCAGGGACAACACTGCGCGGGCGCGCGAATCCTCGACCGTGCGATCGTGGATGCGCTGATAGAACCCGAGCCAGGCATTGAGAGCCAACATCGTCAGCGCCAGGATGACCGCATAGGTCACGACGAGCGAAGGATCGACCGGCAGTCCGTTGCCGATCCACAAGACGCCGATCAGGACACCGACGAAGACGAAGCCGAAATCGAAAACCACCTGCAGGAAGGTGTCGGTACGGAACGTGTGTCCCATCGCCGATGTGATCATGCCATCCCCTTCAAGAAACCCCCTCGACATGCATGCGCCCCAATGCGATGCCGCGGGGCCCGTCATGTCATATCGCTAACTGCGGCGAATGATACCCGTTCAGTCGAGCTTCTTCAGGTATTCCTTGGTGAAAATCTTGTCCGGCAGGTCGCGCAGCTTCATCGCCCCGTACTCGAGCACGGACTGCTCGCCGGCCTTGAGGGCATCTTCCATGACGAGCCGGGTCGGCCGTGTATTGCCCGCCATGGACTGGTAATTCTCATAGCGGCAACGCTTCAGCAGCCGGTTCGACAGGGAATAGAACTCCGCCTTGAACGGCCGCGTGCTGTCCTTTTCGACCCAGTACTTGACCCGCTGATAGGTGACACCGCGATCCACCGCCTTGAGGTCGAGCACATGATAGTCGCGCCCGTCGATGGTCTCGCTGCCGGCAATGCGCGGGAAGTAGTCGCCGGCGAAATTGGCGCGCGCCAGGTCGCCGTTGGCCACCTGTCCGGTCAGGCGCTGCGCGAACGACAGGCGGATCGGCTGCGACACCTCGGGCATGAAGACCCACAGGTCTCGCCCCTTCATCAGCATGATCTGGCCGCGCTCGGCTGCGGGTTCCGTCACCATGACGACGCTGTTTTCGTTGCCCTTCGACAGGACCCGGTACCTGCGGGTTTCGCTGGACTTGTCGGCAAGCGTGGTGGCGATCGACACATCCACCTGGAATCCCTCGGCAGGAAAGCGGATCAGGTCGGCCTTCTCGACGATCGCCTGCGCGACGGGGTCGGATGCCGGTGCAGCGGCCGCCACCTCCTCCGCATGACAATTGGCGCCGATTCCGGCGACTAATCCCAGCATCATGAGCAGCCAGCTTCTGGCATAAAATCGGCTGTGCGTCATTTTCTCGAGCTCCGTTTGAAATGAACGTCGTCCGCGTCGAACATGTCACCAAGATCCACAAGTTGGGGGACCAACTGGTGCACGCGGTCAATGATATCTCCCTGTCGGTGCAGCCGGGCGTTTTTCTCGCCATTTCCGGCCCGTCAGGCAGCGGCAAGACCTCGCTGCTCAACCTCATCGGCTGCATCGACCGGCCGACCAGCGGCAAGATCTACATCAACGAACAGAGCATCGACGGCATGTCGGACAATGCGCTGGCGGCGCTGCGACTGCGCTCGATCGGCTTCATTTTCCAGACTTTCAACCTGCTCCCCGTCCTGTCTGCTGCCGAAAACGTCGAATACCCGCTCCTGCAGCGCAGCGACATCTCCGCCGCCGAACGGCGCGAGCGCGTCGATCACTTCCTCGATGTCGTCGGCCTGTCGACACGCAAGAACAATCGTCCGAACCAACTCTCGGGCGGCCAGCGCCAGAGGGTCGCCATTGCGCGCGCCCTCGCCGGATCGCCGAGCATCGTCCTCGCCGACGAACCGACCGCCAACCTCGACAAGCACACCGGCGTCAGCATCCTGCAGCTGATGAAGAAAATCAACGAGGAGATGAAGACCACCTTCATCTTCTCCACCCACGACCACCGCGTGGTCGCCCTGGCCGACCGGCTGGTGCAGGTCGAGGACGGCACCGTCCAGGCACTGGGCGTGAGAAAACCCCAGGGCGACTGGGCAATGGCCCGGATGCGCCCCGCCGAAGGAAAGTCCGCATGACCAACACACCCGCCCGCCGGCTCATCGTCCTGGCTGCGCTGCTCGCCGGCGTATCTCTCGCTCGCGCCGACTCGAAGGACGATCTCTTCGGCGACCTCGACGCCCCAGCCCCGGCGAAGAAAGCCGCCGTTGCGCCCGCCAGTGGCGGCAGCGGTTTGCGCGGCTACGTCCAGTTCGAACTCGCCCACACGATCGACGATCCGAAGCACTGGTCGAAGCTCCGCACCCGCGGCGAAGTTACCGGCCAGGGCCGGCTCGGCGGCGGCATCAAGTGGAAGGCCAGCGCCCGGCTCGACTACGACGCGGTCTTCGATGTCGAGGACGACTATTACCCGGGCGCCGTGAAGCGCGATCAGCGCGCGACGTTCGACCTGCGCGAAACCTATCTCGACGTCAACGCCGGAGACTGGGATTTCCGGCTCGGCCGCCAGCATGTCGTCTGGGGAGAAATGGTCGGACTGTTCTTCGCCGACGTCGTCTCGGCTCGCGACCTGCGCGAATTCATCCTGCCGGACTTCGAAAGCCTGCGCACGCCGCAATGGGCCGTCCGCGCCGAATACTTCAAGGATGACTTCCACGGCGAGGTGCTCTGGGTGCCGGTGGCCACCTACGACGAGATCGGCAAGCCCGGCGCCGAGTTCTATCCCTACCAGCCGGTACTGCCAGGCAGCCTCTCCCTCTATGAAAACGAGGACAAGCCGGCGCGCAAACTCTCCAACGGCAATCTCGGTATACGCGCCTCGACCCTGAAGAACGGCTGGGATCTCTCGGCCTTCGTCTATCGCAGCATGGATATCCAGCCGACGTTCTACCGCCGGGTCGTCGCGCTCGCCCCTACGCCGATATTCGCCTTCACACCTCGCCACGAACGCATCACGCAGATCGGCGGCACCCTCGCCAAGGACTTCGAGGGCATCGTGCTGAAGGCGGAGGCGGTACATACGCGCGGCCGCAAATTTGCGGCACCGAACCCGGCCGTGCCAGACGGCCTCGTCGCCCAGGACACGCTCGACTGGGCCGCCGGCCTCGACTTCACCCCCACGGGCGACTCGCGCATCAACGTGCAGCTGTTCCAGCGCGTGTTCTTCGACCACGATCCCGGCATCATTCCCGAGAAGCGCGAGAACGGCGTCAGCCTGTTCATGAGCAACAAGTTCTCAGGCAAGTGGGAGGGCCAGGCCACCTTCATTTCCAGCATGAACCGCACCGACTGGCTGTTCCGTCCGCGCGTGCAATGGAATTTCGAGAAGAACTGGCGCCTGCTGGCCGGCTTCGACATCTTCAAGGGTCCGCCGCTCGGCATGTTCGGCCAGTACGACAGCCGCGACCGGGTCTATTCGGAAGTCCGCTACAGCTTCTGATCTGAGGGCCGTCCCGCCGGCGCCGACTATTGCCCGACTGGCGTCACGTCGCCGTAGGTCATCCCGGCCGTCAGGGTCTCGATGAAGGTATTCCAGACGACATCCGGATCGCCGAGTTCGAAGCCGTAGGCGAGGATGTCGGCGTTTTCCGTCGGATGCTGGCGGATCGCCATCACCTTGACGGTGGCGACGTCCTTCGGCCCGAGGCGGACGGAGGCATCGCTCCAGACCTTGAGGGGCAGCGGCTCGCGGGCGCGGGCCAGGAAACCGTAGCGCGACACGTCGACGACATCGATCTCGAAACGCCCCCGCCAGTCGCTGTGCGCCATGGTCAGGTAGCCGGGACACCGGCAGGAATAGCGACTGTGTTCGCGATAGCGGCGCTCGCCGGCCCGATAGGGCAGCGATGGCAGCACCGCGTCGTATTCCGGCAGATCGTAGATGAAGCGCAGCAGCGCCTTCCGGTGGTCATCCAGCGCTGCAAAACCCTGCGTGCGGACGTTGAAGAAGTAGTCGAGAAGATCGGGAGTCAGCACCGGGTCGTTGGTCGTGTAGTAGCGGCGCTGCGGCCACGCGATGTTCGGCAGTTCGTGTTCGATGAAGTAGCCATGCAGGTTCTTGCGCGGCGGTTTGCCGCCATACACGCGAGAAAACACCTGCGGCGCCTCCTTGAGATCGAGCCAGGCCCCGACCGCCGGCGCCCCGTTGGCGAAGTCGTATTTCTCGACCACGTTCGCCGTCAGCCGCTGGAAGAACAGCAGCGACTCGTACATCTCGATGCGGTTCGGATTGACGGCGATGACGAGATGGCGCGTGTCGAAATAGCGCGTCGCATATTCATACATGAACTTCATCAGCGGAAACAGGATCGCCCCGCCGGTCTTGCGGAAACCGGGATGCACGGCCAGCGCCGAAACCTCGGCGATGTTGCCGTCGAGTTCCCTCACGTGGGAAAGGTCGAACACCGTATGCAGCGGAAAACCGAAGGCGCTGTCGTCGCGGATCAGTGAAATCGTGCCGACCACCTCGCCATCCCACTTGGCGCACAGCGTCGTGGTGGTCGGCAACGCATGGTAGATCGTCACCCGCATACCGGAGGGGTGCGGCTTCATGAAGCCGTGTTCGACATAGGCATCGTGCAGCAGATGGAAACAGGCTTCCAGTTCTTCACGGGTATCGGCGATCTTCAGCTGCAGCCGCTCGCTGGGCGCAGGATCGCAATCGACGAAGGAACGATAGAGGGCGAAGCGCCGCTCGCGAGGCAACACTTTGAACAAGGAACGCAGGCCCTTGTGCATCGTCTTGCGCAGCGCCGCACCGACACCCGTCCTCATTTCATGCCTCTCGAATCATTCTGATCGCATTCTAGATTCGTTTCTCCGGTACAGTTCGTAAAATCATTTACCGGCCTGTTTGGCGACTCATTCACGGTTCATAGGCAATGCCCGAAAACGCCCATTGGCAAGCCCGCATGCGCGAGGTACTCAAGGGCAGTCCCGTCTTCGGGCAACTGCCCGAAGAGGTTTTCGAGGCCTTCGTCGACAACCTTGCATGCCGGCCTGTCGCCGGCGGCACCCAGGTCATCCGCGAGGGCGACGAAGCCGACAGCGTGATCATCGTCATCAGCGGCCGCCTGCGCGTCTGGCGCATCGCCGCCGACGGCAGCTACATGCGCTACAACGAGATCGGTCCCGGTGAAAGCGTCGGCGAACCCGGACTGATCCTGCGGCACCCGCGCACCGCCAACGTCACCGCGCTGCGCGACTCGCTGCTGGCAGTGCTCTCCCGGGAAGGCTTCGAGAGCCTGCTGACACGCCAGCCGCTGGAGATCAACCGCGTCTTCTCGCAGTCGCTCTACAACTACCTGCGCCATGCCGTTCCCCTGCAGGCCGCCCACAGCTGCAAATCCTACGCGGTGATCCCGCTGCATCCGGACAGCGGTGCCACTGCGGTCGCCGAACACCTGATCGAGGCCCTGTCGGCTCGCGGCCACGCCCAGCTCGTCCGCCTCACGGAAAGCGCGACCAGAGCCCCGGAAAACACCAGCCTCAGCGAAGAAATCAGCCGTCTCGACGCGCTGGAAAGCGGCAACAGCTACCTCGTCTTCACCACCCCGCCCGTACTCTCCGACGCGATGCTGAAAGCAGTGCACCAGTCCGATCAGGTGATCTTCGTTGCCGCCGCCGGCACCGATAGCCGCCCGACGGACCTGGAACGCCAGCTTGCTGCCGTGCCGGGCTTCGAAATGAAGCGCAAGCACCTCGTCCTGCTCCATCCCGGAAACGCCGCCCAGCCCGGCGACCCGAAGCCCTGGCACGCAGGCCGCGATCTCGAGCGCATCCATCCCCTGCGCCGCAGCCATCCGGAAGACTTCGCACGCCTCGTCCGCTTTCTCACCGACACGGCGGTCGGCGTCGTGCTCGGCGGAGGCGGTGCCCGGGGCTTCGCCCATCTCGGCGTGCTCAAGGCGCTCGAGGAAGCCGGCACCCCGGTGGACATCCTCGGCGGCAACAGCATGGGCGCGCTGATCGGAGCCCAGTACATCGCCGGCATGCCGCTCGACGACATCCTCGACCGCACCCGCCGCTTCGCCCTCGGCGGCGAATACCCGACCCTGCCGCTGATCTCGCTCCTGTCGGGCCGCCGCATGGAACGCGACCTCAAGCGCATGTTCGGCGACACCACCATCGAAATGCTCTGGCGCCCCTTCTTCGCCGCGGCGTGCAATCTCAGCCAGGCCACCACGACGGTGCAGGACAGCGGCCTGCTGTGGCGTGCGGTGCTGGCCAGCAACTCGCCGGCCGGCCTGCTGCCCCCGGTCGTGCGCGACGGCGACCTGCTGGTCGACGGCGCCATCCTCGACAACATTCCCGTCGCCGCGATGCGCGCCCGTCTCGGCACGCCGCTGGAAAAACGCCGCGGCAACGGCGTCGTCATCGCCGTCGATGTCGACGTCCGCGACGAACTCGCCGCACCGCCCGACACCCAGCGACTGTCCGCCAGAGAAACGCTCAAGGCCTGGCTTGGCCTCGGCACCCGCCGCTCGCCGGGCATCGGGGACATCCTCTACCGCGCCGGCCACATCGGCAGCCTGCAGCAGAAGGCGCGCACCTCCGCCATGGCCGACCATTACCTCGCCCCGCCGGTCGACGCCTTTCCGCTGATGGCCTACCGGCAGGCCGAAGCCATCGTCGCGGCCGGCTACCGCCATGCCTGCGACGAGATCGGACGATGGAACTCCCGCTGACGCTGCCCGCCCGGGCTGGCATGGCCGGCGAGCTTCTTCCCCTGTCCCTGAGCCAGCGCGACGTCTGGCTCGACCAGATGGCCTGGCCGGGCAGCAGCCACCTCAACATCGGCGGCTGCGGATTCATCGTCGGGCCGTTCGATCCCGCGATATTCCGTCGCGCCCTCGACCGCCTGGTCGAGGAAACCGAGGCCCTGCGCCTCGTGCCGCTGGCCGACGGCCGCCAAACGCTGCTCGCACACTATGCGCCGGAACTGACCGAAGTCGACCTCAGCGACACCGACGACCCGAAGCAGGCGATGCAGGCCTGGTGGCAGCGCCACCTCGCCGAACCCTTCCCCGCCGACGGCCGGCCGCCCTGGCGCTTCGCCCTGCTCAAGGGCGGCCCGGAACTGCACGCACTCACCATCCAGTTCCATCACCTCGTCATGGACGGCTGGGGCACGACGCAGATCATCCGGCGCTGGAGCGTCCTCTATAACGCCCTGTCAGACAACCGGCCGCCCGACCCGGACCGGTCGCCGCCCTACCGCAACTTCATCGCGGACTCGACGGCCTATCGCGGCTCGCCCGCCTTCGTGCGCGACGGCGACTACTGGCTCGCCCGGCTGGGTTCGCCGCCGCCAGCCCTGATCGAACGGCGCTACGAGACCGACAGCGGCCGACTGCCCGCCGCCCACCTGCACACGCAATGCGTCGACCGGCAGGATTACCGCGAGATCGAGGCCTTCGCCGCATCGCGGGGCGTAACCCCCTTTTCCGTCATCCTCGCGGCGGTGGCGCTCTACTTCGCCCGCACGCGCCACCAGGATCGCATCGTCATCGGCGTGCCCACGCTCAACCGTGAAGGCAAGCGCTACCTCGCCACGCCCGGCATGTTCGTCGGCGTCATGCCGCTGGTGCTGGAAGTCGGCGCCGGCGGGACGGCAGCCGACCTGGTCGCCGCCGCCCAGCGCGCCCTGCGCGACGCCCTGCGGCATGCCCGCTATCCGCTCGGCGAACTGTCCCGGCGCCTCAGGCATCTGCGCGAACACCGCAGCGGACTCTTCGACGTGCTGCTGTCCTACGAGCGCCAGGACTACGCGATCCGCTTCGGCGAGGCCCGTTCGGCGGGTTCGCGGCAGCTGTTCAGCGGCATCGCGCGTTATCCGCTCGGCATCACGCTGTGCGAGTTCGCCTCCGAGGATGCGCCGGCGCAAGACCCGGAACTGATTCTCGAAGGCAGCGCCGCCTGCTACAGCCCCGGCGAGGTTGACCTGCTGGCCCGGCGACTCTGGCAACTGGTGCGCGCCATCGCCGTCGCGCCCGACGCGCCGCTTGCCGATATCGACCTGCTGCCGGCCGAGGAACGCTGGGCGCTGCTGGAAGGACTGCACCAGAACGTCGCCCGCCACGAGGCCCCGCCCACCTTCGTCGAGATGTTCGAGCGGCAGGCGCGCCTGCGTCCGGAGGCGATCGCCCTCGTCTGGAACGAAGGCAGCCTGAGCTACGGCGAACTGGAGACGCGCTCGCGCCGAATGGCGCAGGCGCTGGCTCCCTGCGTCACCGGCCGCGACACGATCATCGCCTTCGCCCTCGAGCGCGGCCCCGACCTGGTCGCCGCCCTGCTCGCCATCGCCCGTGCCGGGGCGGCCTTCCTGCCGCTCGATCCCGAGGCGCCGGACGAACGGCTGCAGCGCATCCTCGCCGCCAGCGGCGCAGCCGCGCTGCTGGTGCAGGCGCGCAACCGCGAGCGGTTCGCCGCCCTGTCCATCCCCGTACTCGACATCGAAACGCTCGCCGGTTGTGCGGAAGCGCCTCGAAACACCGTCCTGCCGGCGCCGACTATTGTTACGCCGACTGCTGGCGATCTCGCCTACGTGCTCTACACCTCGGGTTCCACCGGCGAACCCAAGGGCGTGATGATCGAGCACGGCGCCCTCGCCCGCCGGCTCGCCTGGCTGTCGCGCACCTGGCGCATCGACTGGACCGACCGCTCGGCGCAGGCCACGCAGGCCACCTTCGATCCGGCGCTGGTCGAACTGCTGCTGCCGCTGATCCACGGCGCCAGCATCGCGCTGCCGCCGCCCGGCCGCCTGTCGGCTCAGGTATTGGCCGACTTCGTCGTCCGGCATGGCGCCACGTTCACGGCCTTCGTGCCGGCGACGCTCGAACGCTTTCTCGATGCCATCGAAACCTTGGAAGAATCCCCGCCGGCAGGATTGAAGCTGCGCGTCGCCTGCTGCGGCGGCGAAGTGCTGCCGCCCGAACTGGCCGACCGCTTCCTGCGCGTCACGGGCGGGCAGCTCTACAACGTCTATGGCCCGACCGAGACGGTCATCTTCGCCACCGCCTTTCCCTGCCAGCGCCTGACCTCGACCGCATCCGATCCACTGCCCCCGCTGTCTGTGGGCCGCTGCATCGACGACACGCGCATCTACGTCCTCGACGAGCGGCGGCGCCCGCTGCCCTTCGGCGAATGCGGCGAGATCTGCATCGGCGGCGGTACGGTGGCGCGCGGCTATCTGGGCCGGCCTTCATCGCAATCGGCCGTCTTCTGCGCCGACCCCTTCGTCCCGGACGGACGCATCTACCGCACCGGCGACCGCGGCTGGCTGGGTGTCGACGGCAACCTCCATTTCGCCGGCCGCCTCGATCGCCAGATCAAGCTGCGCGGCTACCGCATCGAGCCGGGCGAGATCGAAACGACGCTGCAGGGCATCGACGGCGTCTTTCGCGCCGCCGTGCAATTGATCGCGCCCGACGGCCATCCCCGGCTGCACGCCTGGGCAGCCGTCCGCCCCGGAACCGACGGCTCGGCGCTACAGGCCAGACTGCGCCGCCTGCTGCCCGACTACATGGTGCCCGCCGGCATCACCTGCCTGGGCAACCTGCCGGAAACCCCCTCCGGCAAGGTCGATTTCGCCGTCCTGCCGGCGCCGACTTTTTCCGCCGCCCATGTAGCGCAGCGCCCGCCGGCCCCGGGGCTGGAAACCACGCTGGCCGACCTCTGGTCGCAGGCGCTCGCCAAACCCGTCGCCAGCGCGACCGACGATTTCTTCGCCATCGGCGGCGACTCGCTCGCCGCCATCGACATCGTGACCGGCATCGAAACGCGGCTGGGCCAGCGCATTCCGCTGCAATTGCTGACCGAGCACCCCACCATCGCTGGCCTCGCCCGCGCGCTCGAACAGCAGGCGGCGCCGACGCTGCAAACGCTCGTCCACCTCGGACGCAACGCGGACGCGCCCCCGCTGTTCCTCGTCGCGTCCGGCCATGGCGACCTGTTGCGCTTCCAGGCGCTCGCCGACCGGCTCGGCCCGCATTTCGACATCTATATGCTCCAGCCGCCCCAGGAGGCCGGGAAAACCCTCGCCAACCTGACCGACCTGGCCGATCTCTATGCCCGCCAGATCCTCGACCGGAAGCCGGCCAGCGTGTGCCTCGCCGGCTTCTCGATCGGCGGCGTCACCGCCCTCGAAACCGCGCGCCGGCTGCGGGCGGAAGGCATGCGCGTCGGCCTGCTGGCGCTCATCGACACGCTCTACCCGAACGCCTTCCTGCGCGCCCGCCGGCTCTGGCAACTGTCCGGCTGGCTGATCCGGCGGCTGCACATCCAGGAATTGAGCATGAACGGCCGGCGGCTCGGCGCCCTGTTCAGCGACGCCGGCCTGCTCGTGCAGGTGGAGGCGCTCGCCCGCTACGTGCCTCGTCCCTACGACGGCCCGGCCCTGTTGATCAGGTCTTCCGGACTGCTGGCCTGGCAGCGCTGGCTGTTCGGCCCGTGGCGGCGGCTGATGACGGACGGATTCGCCGAAACCGAAACGCCCGGACTGCACGGCTCGCTCTTCGAGCCCGCCAACCTGGGCGCGCTGGCGGAGATCCTCAAGACGCACGCCACCACGCGGCCAGACGGGGATACGCCCGATGCCGCCTGACGGCCACTCGCATCTGCGCCGCCGGCTGATCGCCTTCGGGCTCGTTTTGCTTGCCCTGCTGCTGCTCACGCTCGCCTGGAACTGGGGACCGCTGCGCGCCGGCCTCGACATTCCGCAGGTCGTCGCTACGCTGCGCCGGGCCGGCGAGCACTACGGCCTATTCGTCGCCATCGCCGCCTTCGCCCTCGCCAGCATCCTCGCCGTACCGCTCGTCTTCCTCACCCTCGTCAGCCTCGTCGCGCTCGGGCCTGTCCTCGGTTCCCTCACCATCCTCGCCGGCGGCACGCTCGGCTCGGCGGTGAGTTTCTCCCTCGGCAAGCGCCTGGGCGCCGAGGCCCTGCGCCACCTGGCCGG
>JAVEWF010000024.1:0-35718 GCA_034004665.1 Rhodocyclaceae bacterium
GGCGACGTCTCGAACATCGAGGACTGCCAGCGCATGGTCGCCGAAGCCGAAGCCGCCGCCGGCCCGGTCGACATCCTCGTCAATAACGCCGGCATCACGCGCGACCGCATGTTCGCGAAGATGGAAAAGGACCAGTGGGATGCCGTCATCGCCACCAACCTCTCCAGCCTGTTCAACATGACCAAGCAGGTTTCGGCGAAGATGGCCGAGCGCGGCTGGGGCCGTATCATCAACATCTCGTCGGTGAACGGCGTCAAGGGCCAGGCCGGCCAGACCAACTACTCGGCCGCCAAGGCCGGCGTGATCGGCTTCACCAAGGCGCTGGCGCAGGAACTGGCGACCAAGGGCGTCACCGTCAATGCCATCGCCCCCGGCTACGTCGCCACCAAGATGGTGATGGCGATCCGCGAGGACGTGCTGAAGAGCATCGTCGACACCATCCCGATGAAGCGTCTGGCCAAGCCGGAAGAGATGGGCGCCCTGTGTTCCTATCTGGCTTCCGAACTCGCCGGCTACATGACCGGTGCCACGATGAACATCAACGGCGGTCTGTACCTGCAGTAAGCATCACCCGTCCGCGCCGCACGGCGGCGCGGACAGCAGCAAAATTAGGGGAGAACACACATGGCCGAACAGGCTCGCCTCATCAAGAAATATCCGAACCGCCGTCTCTACGACACGCGCACCAGCACCTACATCACGCTGGCCGACGTCAAGGAACTGGTACTCAAGCACGAGGAATTCCGCGTCGTGGACGCCAAGTCGGGCGACGACCTGACGCGCAGCATCCTGCTGCAGATCATCCTCGAGGAGGAAGCTGGTGGCGCGCCGATGTTCACCTCCGACCTGCTGGCGCAGATGATCCGCTTCTACGGCAATGCCATGCAGGGCATGATGGGACAGTACCTGGAGAACAACATCACGGCCTTCGCCGACATGCAGAAGAAACTGCAGGACCAGGCCAAGCACCTTTACGGCGACAACGCCGCGATGAGCAAGGACATGTGGGCCCAGTTCCTCAATTTCCAGGGGCCCGCGATGCAGAGCATGATGGGCACCTACGTCGAGCAGAGCCAGAAGATGTTCCAGCAGATGCAGGACAGCATCCAGGAGCAGACGCGCAAGATGTTCAGCGGCTTCCAGTTCCCGGTACCGCCCGCCGGCCACGAACCGGCCGAGAAAAAGAAGTAAGTGGCTCGGAAGCAGCGCATCCCGCGTGTCGGCTTCGTCTCGCTCGGCTGTCCGAAGGCCGCCAGCGACGCCGAGCAGATCCTCACGCGGCTGCGTGCCGAAGGCTACGAGATCTCGGGCGCCTATGACGGTGCCGACCTCGTCGTCGTCAATACCTGCGGCTTCATCGACGCCGCGGTCGAGGAATCGCTCGACGCCATCGGCGAGGCACTCGCCGAGAACGGCAAGGTGATCGTTACCGGCTGTCTCGGCGCCAAGGGATCGATCGTGCAGGACACCCATCCGAGTGTCCTCGCCGTCACCGGCCCGCATGCGCTCCAGGAAGTCATGGACGCCGTCCATGCCCACCTGCCGCCGCAGCACGACCCCTTCGTCGATCTCGTGCCGCCGCAGGGCATCCGCCTCACGCCCGACCATTTCGCCTACCTCAAGATTTCCGAAGGCTGCAACCACCGCTGCAGCTTCTGCATCATCCCGTCCCTGCGCGGCGACCTCGTCTCGCGCCCGATCGGCGAGGTGCTCAAGGAAGCCGAAACGCTCGCCGACGCAGGCGTGCGCGAGTTGATCGTCATCTCGCAGGACACCAGCGCCTATGGCGTCGACGTCAAGTACCGCACCGGCTTCGTCAATGGTCGTCCCGTGAAAACGCGGCTGTACGAGCTGTGCAAGGAACTCGGGGAACTGGGGATGTGGGTGCGCCTGCACTACGTCTATCCCTACCCGAGCGTCGACGACCTGCTGCCGCTGATGGCAGAAGGCCGCATCCTCCCCTATCTCGACGTGCCCTTCCAGCACGCCAGCCCGCGCATCCTCAAGGCGATGAAGCGTCCGGGCGACGTGGAGAAAGTGCTCGACCGCATCGCCGCCTGGCGCAAGGCCGTACCCGACCTGACGATCCGCAGCACCTTCATCACCGGCTTCCCCGGCGAGACGGAAGACGAATTCAACGAACTGCTCGACTTTCTCGATGCCGCGCAGCTCGACCGCGTCGGTGCCTTCGCCTACTCGCCGGTCGAAGGCGCCGCGGCGAACGCCCTGCCGGGCGCGCTGCCCGAAGCCGTGCGCGAGGAACGCAAGATGCGCCTGCTGCGTCATCAGGAAGACATTTCGACGCAGCGGCTGGAAGCGAAGA
Source organism: Rhodocyclaceae bacterium (assembly GCA_034004665.1). GTDB lineage: Bacteria > Pseudomonadota > Gammaproteobacteria > Burkholderiales > Rhodocyclaceae > Sulfuricystis. The sequence goes on from JAVEWF010000024.1 coordinate 2,324, forward strand.
TCGGGCGTACACTGACCGTACTGGTCGACGACATTGACGAGGATGGCGCCATCGCCCGCAGCGAAGGGGATGCGCCGGACATCGACGGATTGGTCTACATCACCGACGGCCACGACCTCGAGATCGGAGAATTCGTCGAAGTGACAGTCACCGACTGCGACGTGCACGATCTGTACGCCGAACTTGCCGCAGGTTGAACGCCGTCCCATGAGCGCCGACTTTTTGCAGCGGCTGCGCGACCTCGTCGGCGCAGCGCATGTACTCACCGAAGCTTTCGATATCGCGCCCTACGCCAGCGACTGGCGCGGCCGCTACCGCGGCGAACCGATTTGCGTCGTGCGGCCGGGCAGCACGGCGGAAGTCGCCGCTGTGGTCGCCGCCTGCGCCCAGGCCGGCGTCGCCGTCGTGCCGCAGGGCGGCAACACCGGACTGTGCGGTGGCGCCACCCCGAGCCGCGGCGAAGTCGTCGTCAGCCTGACGCGGCTGAACCGCATCCGCGCCATCGACGCCGACAACAACACGCTGGTCGCCGAGGCCGGCTGCACGCTCGCCGCCGTGCAGGCCGCGGCGGAAGAAGCGGGCCGGCTGTTCCCGCTCTCGCTCGCCGCCGAAGGCACTGCGACCATCGGCGGCAATCTGTCGACCAATGCCGGCGGCGTACAGGTGCTGCGTTACGGCAATGCGCGCGAGCTTTGCCTCGGACTCGAGGTCGTGCTGCCCGACGGCCGCGTCTGGAACGGCCTGCGCGCCCTGCGCAAGGACAACACCGGCTACGACATGAAGCACCTCTTCATCGGCGCCGAGGGTACGCTTGGACTGATCACCGCCGCCGTGCTCAAGCTCTTCTCCCGTCCGCGCGCCACCGCGACCGCATGGGCGAGCGTTCCGACGCCCGCCGCGGCAGTCGCCTTGCTGACCCGCCTGCGCGAAAAAATCGGCGGCCGCGTGACGGCATTCGAATTGATCGGCCGCCCTGCCCTCGATCTCGTCCTCAAGCACATCCCGAACAGCCGCGATCCATTGCCTGCCCGCGCCGCGTGGCAGGTGCTGATCGAGCTGTCCGACACGATGGACTCGGATCTCGGCACGCCGCTCGAGGAAGTGCTCGCCGCCGCCGTCGCGGCCTGCGAAGTCAACGACGCGGCCCTCGCCCGCAACGAAACACAGGCCCATGCCTTCTGGGCGCTGCGCGAGAACATCTCGGAAGCGCAGAAGAGCGAAGGCATCTCGATCAAGCACGACATATCCCTGCCGGTATCGCGCATCGCCGAATTCATCGCGCGCTGCGACGCGGACCTCGCCGCGAGCTTTCCCGGCGTGCGCATCGTCTGCTTCGGCCACCTCGGCGACGGCAACCTGCACTACAACCAGTCCAAGCCGGACGGGCAGGACAACGCCGCCTTCATCGCCCGGACGCCGGCCGTCAATCGCCTCGTCCACGACCTGGTCCACGAACTCGGTGGCTCGATCTCCGCGGAGCACGGCCTCGGCCAGCTCAAGCGCGAGGAAATCCTGCGCTACAAGAGCGGCATCGAAATGGACATGATGCGCGCCGTCAAGCATGCCCTCGACCCCCAAGGGCTCATGAACCCGGGCAAAATTCTTTGAAAAAAACCATCCGACCTGTTTACAGAATCGGATGCGCTTGTATAATGCGCGCTCTCTTTTGGGGGTATAGCTCAGCTGGGAGAGCGCTTGCATGGCATGCAAGAGGTCCGCGGTTCGATCCCGCGTACCTCCACCACGACGAAGTCCCTATCGTCTAGAGGCCTAGGACAACACCCTTTCACGGTGTGAACCGGGGTTCGAATCCCCGTGGGGACGCCAGTATTATCAACGGCTTAGAGCTAACCCCTCTAAGCCGTTTTCTTTTGTGCTGCCCAGGGGCTACCTGCCAGCGTGATGTCCCGCCACCGCCGCAGGCACATGCGGATCGACAGATGCGCCGGCATCGGCAACCCGATGAGCGATGATGGCGGCGTTACTGGTAGCGATTGAAGATAACGCCTGATTGGTCGTGCTGTCTCAATGCGCCCCACAGCACTTCTTGAATTTCCTGCCACTGCCACAGGGGCAGGGATCGTTGCGGCCGATCTTCGGTTCTGCGCGCTTCACCGGGATGGCCATCACCTCGGCCATGGGCCGATGGTCCGGATGCCAGAATCGCCACAATGCACCGATGCTGTCCGGGAACTGTTCTGTCAGCTTCTCCCGCCTGGACGGCGTGTCGCTCAGGGCCTGCTGCTCCGGCGTCGGATCATCCGCCCCCAGGATATAGATCGGCATCAGGGCATCCATGGCGCCGGCATCCTCGAACAGGGGCTTCCAGGCGTCGCGCACCAGGGCAATGCCCCGGATGAATCCGTAGGCCCACATCTCGCCATCCAGATATTCGCGCGACTTGTCCTGATAGGTGACGGTATCCAGAATCGGATCGATGTCATCCGGATCGTATTCCAGTGCCCAGCGGATACCTTTGCAATGGCGGGCGATCAGGTCGAGGATCCGCTGTTCGTGCTCGGCGGACCGGAACGCGGGGGCATGATCGGGCCCCGGGCCCCAGATCCCGGGCAACCAGGTCTCGATGGGAATATCGACGGGGCCGAGCACCACGGCGGTGAGGTAGCCGTCCATGGCGTCGATCATCATGGTTTCGTCTGAAGTGACGTCCGACGCGAGAAAACGATCCAGCTCGTCGAGTTCGGCTTCGGAGAGAGGCACCGTCTGACGGACGGCTTCAGGGACCTGGTTCATGGCAATTCCGGAATAGGAAACGGTGACAGCCTACCGGAGTGGGCATGGTCGCGCCATCGGAACAGCCCGGTCAATCCTTGTCGTCGTATTGCCGCCGCAGGCGCTCCAGGCCCTGGCGGTAGGCTTCGGCGTCGCCGTAGTCGAAGAATTGCGGATAGCGCTCATGCGCGGCCTTGACACGACGCGCGTGCTTGATCGGGCACCAGTACTGCTCCGTGCGGGCGGCGACTTCGCGGAAATAGGCCGCCACGCCGTTGCCATAGGAGCAATAGAAGCAGTTGAACTTCTCGATGATGTTGAGATAGGGCAGCCCTTCGCGGTCGAACACGACATAGTCGCCACGTCGTACCTTCGGGATGCGATAGATCGGGAAACACACCGCCTGATAAACGCTGACGAACAGGTCGAGCAGCAGGAAGGGAATCCAGCCTGCATAGATGACCGGAGCGGTGAGCACCACCGGCAAGCTCGAACGGCGCAGGAAGCGGAACAGGCCGATCTTGTAGCGTCGCTGCTGGCGGAGGAACTCGCCGGCGAGTTCCTGTCGCTTCTGCTCGAACTCCTCGCGCCGCCGGAGGTATTCCGCTTCGAGTTCGTCCTGCAGGACGCGCATGCGCGCCAGCAGTTCGTCGATATGTTCTCTCATTGCAGCGCCTCCAGTGGCGGACCGGCTATCAGCCCTTCAGCGCGGCGAGCACCTCGTCGAGCATCTTCTTGGCGTCACCGAACAGCATGCGGTTGTTGTCCTTGTAGAAAAGCGGGTTGTCGACCCCGGCGTAGCCCGAGGCCATCGAACGCTTCATCACGATCGAGGTCTTCGCCTTCCACACCTCGAGCACCGGCATGCCGGCAATCGGGCTGGCGGGATCGTCCTCGGCGGAGGGGTTCACGATGTCGTTGGCACCGATCACCATCGCCACGTCGGTCCCGGGGAAGTCCTCGTTGATCTCGTCCATCTCCAGCACGATGTCGTAGGGCACCTTGGCTTCGGCGAGCAGCACATTCATGTGGCCCGGCATGCGGCCGGCCACCGGATGGATGCCGAAGCGCACGTTGACGCCCTTCGCGCGCAGCAGCGTCGTGATTTCGTAGACCGTATGCTGGGCCTGCGCCACCGCCATCCCGTAGCCGGGCACGATGATGACGTTCTTCGATTCGCGCAGCAGCTCGGCGGTCTCGACGGCGGAGATCGCCGTCACCTCGCCTTGCGGCGCCGTCCCGCCGGCGCCGACTTTTGCGCCGCCGTCGCCCGTGCCGAAGCCCCCGGCGATGACGCTGATGAAGTTGCGGTTCATCGCGCGGCACATGATGTAGGAGAGGATTGCGCCCGAGGAGCCGACCAGCGCGCCGACGACGATGAGCAGGTCGTTCGACAGCATGAAGCCGGTCGCGGCGGCAGCCCAGCCCGAGTAGCTGTTGAGCATCGAGACGACCACGGGCATGTCCGCTCCGCCGATCGCCATCACCATGTGGATGCCGAACAGCAGGCCGATGACGGTCATGACGATCAGCGCCGTCGCACCGTCGGCCGTCGTGTGTGCCTGCAGGAAGGCATAGCCATAGTAGATGACGACCAGGGCGGCGATGCCGTTGATGGCATGACGGCCGGGGATGAGGACGGGCTTGCCGCCGATCTTGCCCGACAGCTTGCCGAAGGCGATGATCGAGCCGGAGAAGGTCACGGCACCGATGTAGATGCCGACGTAGATCTCGAGTTCGTGAATCGCCTTCTCGGCGCCGGTGAAGACGATCGAGGTGTCGATGTAGCTGGCGAAGCCGACGAGGCAGGCGGCGAGGCCGACGAGGCTGTGCATCAGCGCCACGAGTTCGGGCATCTGCGTCATCTGCACCTTCTTCGCCGCGACGAGGCCGATCACAGCGCCAGCGAGCATCGCGCCGGCGATCCACGGGATGCCGGCCGCCGTGACGCGGGGACCGAGCACGGTGGCGAGCACGGCGATGGTCATGCCGATGATGCCGTAGAGGTTGCCGCGGCGTGCGGTCTCGGGATTGGCAAGGCCGCCGAGGCTGAGGATGAACAGGATGGTGGCGCCGATGTAGGCGACGGAGACGAGGCTGGAGGTCATGGGCTTGGCCTTCTTCTTATTTGCGGAACATCGCCAGCATGCGGCGCGTGACGGCGAAGCCGCCGAACATGTTGATCGCGGTCAGCGCCAGCGCGACGACCGCCAGGCCGAGGATCCAGCCCGACGGCCGGTCGGCCGTCGCTGCCAGCGGCGGCGCCACCTGCACCAGCGCACCGATGGCGATGATGCTGGAGATCGCGTTGGTGACGCTCATCAGCGGGGTATGCAGCGAGGGCGTGACGTTCCAGATCACCATGTAGCCGATGAAGCAGGCCAGCACGAAGACGGTGAAGTGGGACAGGAACGAGGCCGGAGCGAAGGCGCCGACCAGCCCGAACAGCACGGCGCCGATGCCGAAGATGATGGCCAGGGTGGAACCGGCCATCGGCGCACCGCTGCCGTGCCCGCCGGACGTCTTCTTCTCGACGGACGCGGCTGCGGGCTTGGGCGGCGGCGGCGGAGCCAGCTTGGGTGCCGGGGCCGGCCAGGTCACGCTGCCGTCCTTGATGACGGTCAGGCCGCGGATCGCGTCGTCGTCCATGTTGACGTCGATGGTGCCGTCGCCTTTTTCCTTTTGCGTCTTACACAGTTCCTCGGTCAGGCGCAGCAGGTTGGTCGCATAGAGCGTCGAGGACTGCTTGGCCAGTCGCGACGGCAGGTCGGTATAGCCGATGATCGTGACCCCGTGGCGCACCACGGCTTCGCCCGGCACGGTCAGCTCGCAGTTGCCGCCCTGCTCGCCGGCCATGTCGACGATCACGCTGCCCGGTTTCATGGTCTGCACCATCTCGGCGCTGATCAGCTTGGGGGCGGGCTTGCCGGGAATCAGCGCGGTGGTGATGATGATGTCGACCTCCTTCGCCTGCTGCGCGTACATGGCGCGCTGCGCGGCCTGGAAGCCTTCCGACATGACCTTGGCGTAACCGCCGCCGCCCGATCCTTCCTCCTCGTAGTCGACCTTGACGAATTCGCCGCCCATCGACTTGACCTGGTCGGCCACCTCGGCGCGCGTGTCGTTGGCGCGCACGATGGCGCCCAGTCCGGCGGCCGTGCCGATCGCCGCGAGGCCGGCCACGCCGGCGCCGGCGATGAAGACCTTGGCGGGCGGCACCTTGCCCGCCGCCGTGATCTGCCCGGCGAAGAAGCGGCCGAAGGCGTTGGCGGCCTCGATGACGGCGCGGTAGCCGCTGATGCCGGCCATGGAGGTGAGCGCATCCATCTTCTGGGCGCGCGAGAGCATGCGCGGCAGGCAGTCGATGGCCAGCACGGTGGCTTTTTTGGCGGCCAGCGCCTGCATCAGTTCGGCGTTCTGCGCCGGCCAGACGAAACCGACCAGCACGCCGCCTTCCTTCATCAGCCCGACTTCGGCCAGGCTCGGCGGACGCACCTTGAAGACGATGTCGCTCCGGCTCCACAGCGCCGTCGCGTCAGCGACGACTTCCGCACCGGCGGCACGGTAGGTGTCGTCGGCGAAATTCGCGGCATCGCCCGCGCCGCTTTCGACGGCTACGGCGAAGCCCAGCTTGACCAGTTTCTCGACCACCTCGGGAACCGTCGCGACGCGCTTCTCGCCCGCAAAGGTCTCCCTCGGTACTCCGATCGTCAGTGACATGATTTCCTCTTTTCTTTCTTCTACTTGACCGCCGACCGCTTCCATGGCGGCACGGCTTTTTCCTCTTCGAGCTGCTGCAGGCGCACGATGGCCAGCGAGCAATTGTCGCCGCGGCCGTTGGCGCGGTCGCGGGCAGTGTTGATCAGGATCTCGGCCGCCTGGCGGACCGGAAAATCCTTCAGCACGCGGCCGAGTTCCTCGTCGGTAAAGTAGGCCCACAGGCCATCCGAGCATAGCAGGAAGCAATCGCCATCGGCCAGCGGCACAGTCTCCGCGCACGCCACCTGCGGCGGCTCCTCTTCACCCAGGCACGAGATCAGCAGGTTCTTCTGCGGGTGCTGCTCGGCCTGATCCTCCGTCAGATAGCCCATCTTGACGAGGTTCATCACGTGCGAATGATCCCAGGTCCGCGACAGTCGCTGGCCATCGCGAAAGTGGTAAATGCGCGAATCGCCGCAATGCGCCCAGTCGGCACGTCCCGGCTGCAGGACCAGCAGGCAGGCCGTGCTGTGCGGATCGGTCTCGCTCGACAGGCGCGTGAGCTTGATGCCGTCGTGCGCGTCGTTGATCGCTGCAACGAGCGTGGCATGGATGTCGTTGGCGGCGAGCGAACCGGTTTCGAAATTGGTCTTGGCCGAATGAACGACCTGCTGCGCGGCCAGCGCACCGCCCGTATGCCCGCCCATGCCGTCCGCCAGCACCGCGAGCAGGGTGCCTTTTCGCGCCGGATGGGCGAACAGGCCGACGCGATCCTGCTGCTCCGAACGGTCGCCGATGTGCTGCGCGGTGCAGGTTTCGATGTTGAAGGGCATGCGGCAATTATACGGTTAGAATCCGCCACTTATCCTGTCGGGAAAGGACGACGCTCATGCTTCCGGGCCGCGGTTACAACGAACTGAATGTCGGCGATGCCTACGCATCCGCCATGACCCTCACCGAAACCCACGTCGTGCTCGGCGCAGGCCTGTTCGGCGACTTCAACCCCCTGCACGTCAATGAAAGCTGGGCGAAACAGGGCAAGTTCGGCACGCGCATCGCCCACGGCTATCTGACCAGCAACGTGATGGCCGCACAGATGGGCATGCTGCTCTACGGCACGGCCATCGCCTACATGGAGCATTCGATCCGCTTCACCGCCCCGGTCAAGCCCGGCGACACGCTGCACGTCACCTGGACGGTGACCGCGAAGGACGACAAGCCCAAGCACGACGGCGGCATCGTCAGCTTCACAGGCGTCTGCCAGAACCAGGACGGCACGACCGTGGCCGAAGCCAACGCCAAGCTGATGGTGAAGAACAACCGCTGACCGCTACCGGTCGCGAGGAAGCGCGGACTCAGCCCCGCGCGCCGTCCAGGAAGCTGGCGGTCATCAGGTCGTAGAAATCCGCTTCCTCGTCCGCGCCGAGGCCGAGTTCCGACATCACGCGCGCTCCGATCCGTTCCCAGAGCGGGTCGTCCACATGGTGGAGCCGATGGTAGAAATGGCTCGCCGCCTGGATGATTGCCACGAGCGTCACCGACGCGCCGATGGTCTTCTCCTCCGGCAGGTCGTGATGGAAGCGGATGGCGTCGCAGACGAAGTCAGGCAGCCCCCAGTGGCGCGCCACCAGGTAGCCGACCGAACAGTGGTCGACATCGAACTTCTCGTCCTCCTCGGACAGGTTCGGCCAGCAGGTGGCGTTGTCGAGCCGCAGGGTCTCGCAATACCCGGGAAAGCGCTGCATCAGCACGGGCACGCCGCATTCGTGGAAGATGCCGGCGAGATAGGCCTGATCGGGGAACACGTTGCAGACGGACACGCGATCCCCGGCGACGATGGCGGCCAGCTGGGCGATCTCGTGGGCACGATTCCAGAACACGTCGAACGCCTTGCGCGTCTGGTCGTTGATGGTCGCGGCCAGCGAGGCAGCCTGCACCAGGTTGAACACCTGCTTGATGCCGACCACCATGAGGATCTGGTCGAGCGACTCGATGCGCCGACCGCGCGAAAAAGCCGGCGAACGCGCCAGCCGGAACAGCAGCGCGACGATGCCGGGATCCTGGCCGATGATGCGCGCAACCGTGCGCATCTCGTAATCGTCCGCACGCAGCAGTTCCTGCAATTCCATCAGCACGCGCGGCTGCGGCGGCAGCTTGACGCCCTGCTTCATCAGGCGCTCGAGTGCCGCCTTTTCTTCAACCTGCATCCCTGCACTCCCTAAGCTGTCAACCGCTCTTCCAGCCATTCTATCCAGTGTTTGACCGGCAGGGCGGTGCCGGACTGCAGATGGGCGATGCAGCCGATGTTGGCGCTGGCGATGCCCTGCGGCGACCCGGCCGCGCCACTGCCCGACAGGGCAGCGAGCTTGTTGTCGCGCAACTGCAGGGAGAGCTCCGGCTGGAGGATCGAATACGTGCCGGCCGAACCGCAGCAGAGATGGGCATCGGCCACCGGCATCAGATCGAAACCGGCCGCCGCGAGCAACTGTTCCACGACCCCGCGCAATTTCAGTCCGTGCTGGAGCGTGCAAGGCGACTGGAAGGACAGCACCCGCCGTCCTGCCGGCGCCGACTTTTCCAGCAATCCGGCCAACGCATCCAGTTCGCCCGCCACCACTTCGCTTACATCGCGCGTCAATTCCCCCACGCGCGCCGCTTTCGCCGCATAGGCCGGATCTTCCTGCAACAGATGGCCATAATCCTTGACCTGCACGCCGCAACCCGAGGCCGTCATCACGATCGCCTCGACGCCCGCTTCAATATGCGGCCACCAGGCGTCGATGTTGCGCCGCGCATTGTCCATCGCGCCGGCCGCATCGTTGAGATGCAGCTTCACGGCGCCGCAGCAGCCGGCCTCGGGCGCCTCGAACAGGTCGATGCCGAGCCGCGCCAGGAGACGCATCGCCGCGCCGTTGATGTTCGGATACATCGACGGTTGCGCACAGCCCGCCAGCACCAGCATCCTGCGCGTGCGCACGCCAGCGGCGGGCAGCGTGCCGGCGGACGACAGCGGCGGCACCTTGGCCTTCAGCGCGCCGGGCAGCAGCGGCCTCACCATCTGGCCCATGCGCATCGCGACGCCGAACAGGGCCGGGCGCGGCAGGGCTGCGCGCAAGGCCCCGCGCAACAACCTGTCCGTACCGCTGCGCGGCACGCGCGCTTCCACCACTGCCCGACCGATGTCGAGCAGCCGCGAATAATGCACGCCCGACGGACAGGTGGTTTCGCAGGATCGGCAGGTGAGGCAGCGGTCGAGGTGCAGGCGCGTCTTCTCGGTCGGTGTGGCGCCTTCGAGGACCTGCTTGATGAGATAGATGCGGCCGCGCGGACCATCGAGCTCGTCGCCGAGCAACTGGTAGGTCGGGCAGGTGGCGGTGCAAAAGCCGCAGTGCACACACTTCCTGAGGATTTCCTCGGCCTCGCGGCCCGCGGTCGTGTCGCGGATGAAATCGGCGAGATGCGTTTCCATTACAGCTCCCGATAGAGGCGACCGGGGTTGAAGATGCCGCGCGGATCGAAGGCGGCCTTGAGCTGGCGGTGCAGCCCCAGCAGCGGGGCCGGCAGCGGCGCGAAGGCGCCGATCCGTTCTTTCGGCTCGGCCGGCGCTCGGTAGAGCGTCGCACTGCCGCCGACGGCAGCCGCCGCAGCGCGGACGGTTTCAGCCGGCGCATCGGACTTGAGCCAGCGTTGCGCCCCGCCCCACTCGATGATCTGCTCGCCGGACAGGTCGAGCGCCGGCGCCGTCGCTGGCACGGACAGGCGCCACAGCGTCGCGGCGGAGAAAAGGGGCAGTTTCTGGTCACGCAGGTCAGCGAAGAAGCCCGGTGGCACCGTCTCGCCAACGCCGATTTTTTGCTGCGCAGCGTCGACAGCCGCGCGCGCTCCCGCCAGCCGCAGCGTCAGCGCACCATCGGCCCAGGCACTGGCGACGATCGGCAGCGGCTGGCCGCGCCAGCGGTTGAGCCGGTCGAGCGCGTCGGCCTGCGACATCGCGAAGCGCAGCGAGACATCGGCGACCGGTTGCGGCTGCACCTTGAGGCTGACCTCGAGGATCACGCCGAGCGTGCCGAGGCTGCCGGCGATCAGGCGCGACACATCGTAGCCGGCAACGTTCTTCATCACGCGGCCGCCAAAATTCAGTTCGCGCGCGTTGCCGTCGAGCAGCAGGACGCCGAGCACGTAGTCGCGCAATGAACCGGCGCTGGCGCGGCGCGGGCCGGACAGGCCGGCAGCCACTACCCCGCCGATGGTCGAGTCGGCGGCAAAACGCGGCGGCTCGAAGGGCAGGCTCTGGCCCTTCTCCGCCAGCACCGCCTCGATCTCCGCCAGCGGGGTGCCGCATCTCGCGGTGATCACGAGTTCGGTCGGCTCGTAGGCGACGATGCCGGCATGTCCGCGCGTATCCAGCGCTTCCCCGCGCAGCGCATTCCCATAGAAATCCTTGGTGCCTGCACCGCGGATGCACAGGGGCTTTTCGGCGCTGGCGGCACGGATGCGCTCGCTGAACATTTCCATCTGGTCGCTCATTTTGCCCCCTGTGCACTGCCGGTGAGGCGATATTCGGAGCAGCGGCGCGGCGTCGGCACCGCCTTGCCGGGGTTGAGCAGCCCCGCCGGATCGAAGGCGGCCTTGACGGCGTGGAAGGCCTCCAGCTCCTCGCGCGTGAACTGCACGCACATCTGGCCGACCTTCTCGATGCCGACGCCGTGCTCGCCGGTGATGGTGCCGCCGACATCGACGGAGAGTTCCAGGATGCGCGCGCCGAACTCGGTGGCGCGCTCGACCTCGCCGGGCACGTTGGCGTCGAACATGATGAGCGGATGCAGGTTGCCGTCGCCGGCATGGAAGACGTTGGCGCAGCGCAGGCCGTACTGCGTGGAGAGTTCGGCGATGCGCGTCAGCACCTGGGCGAGATGCTTGCGCGGAATCGTGCCGTCCATGCACAGGTAATCCGGCGTGAGGCGCCCGACCGCGGGGAAGGCCGCCTTGCGGCCGGCCCAGAATTTCAGGCGTTCCGCCTCGCTCTGCGACACGCGCAGGTCGCGCGCGCCGGCCTGCGCCAGCACCGACTTCATCGCGGCGATCTCCTCGGCCACCTCCTCCGGCGTGCCGTCGGATTCGGCCAGCAGGATCGCCGCGGCGGACAGGTCGTAGCCCGCATGCACGAAGTCCTCGACCGCCGCCGTCGCCGGCTTGTCCATCATCTCCAGCCCGGCCGGGATGATGCCGGCGGCGATGATGGCGGCCACCGCGTTGCCGGCGGCGATCACGTCGTCGAACGAGGCCATCACCACCTGCGCCACCTGCGGTTTCGGCGTCAGCTTCACCGTCGCCTCGAGCACGATGCCGAGCATGCCCTCCGAACCGACCATCAGGGCCAGCAGGTCGTAGCCGGGCGAATCCAGTGCGTCGGCACCGATCTCCACCACCGTGCCGTCGATCAGCGCGACGCGCAGCTTGAGGATGTTGTGCACCGTCAGGCCGTACTTGAGGCAGTGCACGCCGCCCGAGTTCTCGGCGACGTTGCCGCCGATGGTGCAGGCGAGCTGCGAGCTGGGGTCGGGCGCGTAGTAGAGGCCATGGGGCGCGGCCGCCTCCGAGATGGCGAGGTTGCGCACGCCCGGCTGCACGCGCGCGGTGCAGGCGAGCGGATCGATGGCCAGGATGCGCATGAACTTGGCGAGCGAAAGGATCACGCCGCCGGCCACCGGCGTCGCCCCGCCCGACAGGCCGGTGCCGGCACCGCGCGCGACCACCGGCACGCGGTGCTTGTGGCAGGCGCGCAGGATCGCGAGCGCCTGCGTTTCGTCCGCGGGCAGCGTGACGATCCAGGGCAGCTGGCGATAGGCGGTCAGGCCGTCGCATTCATAGGGCTTGAGGTCCTCGTGCTCGACGAGCAGTGCGGACGGCGGCAGGACGGCGGCGAGGTCGCGGAGCAGTGCGTCGCGGTCCGCCGGTGATTCTGGAGCGTTCATGGTTCGATGAGGATGGCGCGGAAATCGTTGACGTTGGTACGGGTCGGACCCGTGAAGACCAGATCGCCGGTCCGGGCGAAAAAGCCGTAGGCGTCATTGTCCGCCAGCCGCGCGCGCGCGTCCAATCCCGCCTCGGTGCCCCTCGCCAGCGTCGCGGGATCGACCAGCGCGCCGGCGTTGTCCTCCGAGCCGTCGATGCCGTCGGTGTCGCAGGCGATGGCGGCAATCCCGGCCTCGCCCTTGAGCGCCAGCGCCAGCGCGAGCAGGAATTCCGCATTGCGTCCGCCGCGGCCGCGGCCCCTGACCGTCACGGTCGTTTCGCCACCGGACAGCAGGACGCAGGGAGCCGGCAGGGGCAAGGCGTCGTGCCGGCACGAAAGCGCCATGCCGGCGAACACCTTGGCGACCTCGCGCGCCTCGCCCTCGATGCGGTCGCCGAGGATCAGCGGCGTCACGCCGGCCTCGCGCGCCGCTGCGGCGGCCGCCTGCAGGGAACCGCGCGCCGTGGCGATCACGCGCGTCTCGCAGTTCGGGTAAGCCGGATCGCCGGGCGACGGCACGGTCGGCCCGGAGGCGATGGTGGCCGGATCGTCGCCCGGCACATCGGAGATCACCAGCGTCAGCACCCGCGCCGGCATCGCGGCGGCGGCCAGCTTGCCGCCCTTGATCGCCGACAGCCGCTTGCGGGCGGCGTTGATCTCGTGGATGGACGCGCCGTTCGCCAGCAATTCGCGCGTCGCCGCCTGTTTCTGTTCGAGCGTGATGCCGGGCGCCGGCATCGTCAGCAGGGCCGACCCGCCGCCGGAGACCAGCGCCAGCACGAGGTCGTCGGCCGACAGGCCCTGCACCATGGCGAGGATGCGGCGCGCGGCCGCCAGGCCGGCTTCGTCCGGCACCGGGTGGGCCGCCTCGACGACCTCGATCCGGGCGGTCGGCACCGCGTGGCCGTAGCGCGTGACGACGAGCCCCGACACACGGTCGAGCCGGCCGGCCCAGGCCGCTTCGACCGCCTGCGCCATCGCGGCGGCGGCCTTGCCGGCGCCGACCACGATGATGCGGCCCTTCACCGTGGCCGGATCGGGCAGGTGGGGCGGCACGCAGACGGACGGATGCGCCGCAGCGACCGCCGCATCGAAGAGCCCGCGCAGAAACGCTTTGGGATTCAGCGCCACGAGGCGAGCCAGCCGAGGCTGGCCTCCGTCGCGCCCATGCCGCCAGCGGGGTGGTATTCGCAGCCGATCCAGCCGGCATAGCCCAGTTGCTGCAGGCGCTCGAAGAGGAAGTCGAAGCGGATCTCGCCGGTGCCCGGCTCGTGGCGGCCGGGATTGTCGGCGACCTGCAGGTGGCCGATGCGGGCGAGATTCGTCTCGAGCGTGCGCGCGAGGTCGCCTTCCATGACCTGCGCGTGATACACGTCGTACTGCAGGAAGAGGTTCCGGCTGCCGACGGCGTCCATGACCTGCAGCGCCGTGCGCGTGGTCGGCACGAGGAAGCCGGGGTTGTCGCGCGTGTTGAGCGGCTCGACCAGAAGGCGGATGCCGGCGCGCTGCGTCACTGCGGCGGCGAACTTCAGGTTGTCGACGAGCGTTTCGATCGCCTTGTCGCGGTCGCCGGCCGGAATGCCGGCGAGACAGTTGAGCCGCGTGCAGCCGAGCGCTTCGGCATACTCGACGGCGCGACCGACGCCATCCTGGAACTCGGCCTTGCGCGAAGGCAGGCAGGCGATGCCGCGCTCGCCCGCCGCCCAGTCGCCCGCCGGCAGGTTGAACAGCACGACCTCGACGCCGGAGGTCAGCACCACCTCGGCGAGTGCGGCCCTGTCGTGCTCGTAGGGAAAATGGAACTCGACGCCATGGAAACCCGCCCGCGCCGCCGCACCGAAACGGTCCGGAAACGCGTGTTCGGCGAACAGGAAGGACAGGTTGGCGGAGAACTGCAGCGGAGTCGTTGGCGACATGGCCGGCATTATGCCAAGGCCAGCGCCTGCGTGTCGTGCGACAGCGCCTCGACGGCCGCTTCGTCCAGCGACAGCAGGCGACGGGCCAGCGCTTCGAAATGCACCGCCCCGCGCTCGGCGAGCGCCTGCAGCGCCGTCCTGCCGACACCGACTTTTTCGACGTCGAACGCAGCCATGGCCGGAAACAGTTCGCGCCGCATGCCGTCGAAGTTGGCGAACCAGATCCAGAGTGATGGCCAGGCCTCGCGTTCGACCAGCGCCGGCAGCGTCACGAGGCAGTCGGCCAGGTTGTCGCGGACCGCGCGCATCAGGATCTCGGCGCGGCGCTTCGCGGAGCAGGCGAGCCGGTCTTCCCAGGCGACACCGAGCAGCCGCCCGGCGGCATGCTCGCCGCGTTCATGGAGAATCAGGCTGTGCGTCTCCGCATCGGTCATGCGCTCAAGTGCCGCGGCCGGGTCGGCGGCATGGCCGTGGGCGTCCAGCGCCCGCGCGAAGGCGCCCGGCGTGCGCTTCAGCGCCCAGGCCTCGGCCTTTTCCCACAGCCACTGGCGCAGCGCCTCGCGGCGCACGATCACGGTATCGCCCTGCAGGGCGGCGGGCATGGTGGTGAGGTCGCGCGCGTACTCGCATTCGCAGACGAGCACCGTCAGGCCGTCCTGCGCTTCGATCCTGTCGAGCCGGCCGAGAAAGAAATGCGGCTTGCCGAAGCGGCCGATGCCGGCGCCATAGACGAGACCTTGCGGTACCAGCATGCGGTTGATCTCGGCCACGGCGAAAGCGTCGTGCTGCGCAGCGCCGACGGGCACGGCACCGAAATCGTCCTCGACCAGCGTTTCCCAAAGCGCTTCGCGCGCCGTCAGCCACTCGCCCACCTCGGGCCGCGCCAGCGGATCGCCGAGCGGGATGCCCGCTTCCCAGCGGTAGAACTCGCGCATTTCGAGCAGGTAGGTGCACAGCGTCATTTCGCGCGCGTGGCGCGCATCGGCGATGTGGCAGTTACGCTGGACGGCCTCGACGAGACGCGGAAAGCCGGCGATCATGCGGCTCACTCCCTGACTGGCCGCCGCCGGCGGATCTGCCAGTGGGCCACACCCTGCACGATGCGCGAGAACGGCAGGTCGTCGAGGCTTTCATAGTCGGCCTGCGCCTGCCGCACCAGCTTGAGCACGTCGGGGGACGGCGCCTCGGGATCGAACAGGTCCTTGAGCCCGGCCAGCCCGCCGCACTGGACCTTCATCATCATCGCGTGCGGCAGGATGCGCTGGGTATCCCTGAGCTTGAGGGCGAAGGCCGAATTGGCGCGCAGCAGCGTCAGCAGCTGGCCGCAGGCGGCGCGCGCCAGCGGTTCGCGGCAGGCGATCATCTCGCGTTCGGCCAGCGACAGCTTCTGCGCCGCCTCGCAGACGGCCGCCTGGCACAGCAGCGCCTTCTCGAAGACGCAGGGCAGCGGATTGATCTCCTTGCGGACGTTGCGGTAGCTGTGCTCGTCCATGGCCCTGAACGGCCTACCAGTCGTCGCCGGTCAGCGGCTCGGCCGGGCGCACGGTATTGAGCGCCTCCTCGGCCTGCAGTTCGTTCTCGCCGAAGACCACCTGGATCTTGCATTGCGTCAGGTCGGCGTCCTTGCGCAGCTCCTTGGCCCGTGCCGAGGCCTCCTTGAAGACCTTGTACTCCTCGAGCTTTTCGAGATTCTTCACCGGGCCGAGCTCGGTGATGCGGTAGATGTAGTAGGGCATGGGCTTCCTCAATCGATGTAACGCTTGGCGGCCTTGCGGCGGCCGGGCTTGGACTTCTGGATGATCACGCCCTTGATGACCGACAGGTCGGGGATGCGTGCACTGGGATAGTTGGGGTTGAGGGGCTGCAATTTCCAGCCCCCGTCCGCATCCTTCGCCAGTTGGCGGAAGATCCACTCGTCGGCCAGCCAGGCCATCACGTAGGAACCGTCGGTGGCGAGCCCCTCGGGTTCGATGACGATGATGTCGCCCTCGACGAACTCGGGCTCCATGCTGTCGCCGAGCACCATCAGGGCGAAGGATTCGGCGGCGCTGCAGTTGTCGAGCGCGGGGTCGGACTCGGGCCCGGCAGGAATGACGGGAATAGGAAAAGGTTTTTTCTCGGTCACGCTGACAACCATCTCACCAGGTAGTAAAGGCGGAAACCCTCGGAAGAACGCGAGGGCCCCATGACTTCGGCGGCATGCAGATCCTGCGCCGGATTTTCGCGCGCGAGCGCCTCCTCGGCCGAGGCGACGACTTCGACCACGTTTTCGGGAAAGCGCTTGCGCTTGGCGCGGATCGCGGGCACCGCCTGCACCAGCGCGAAGCTCTGCTGCACCAGCTGCGGCGCTTCGGCATCGAGATAGACGCCGCCTTTCATGGCAGCCCCCGGAGCACATGAAGCTGACCGATGATCGGCGCGAACACCGGCTCGAGGTGGCGGCGCATCAGCGGGCCGATCGCCGTGGTCCTGGTCAGCACCGGCATGGCCACCGCTTCGGATAATTGCGACAGCGCCTGCAACGCGGCGGCCTCGGCCGGGCAGGATTCGAGCCCCGCCGGATCGCGGCCGGCGGCGAAGTAGGCGCCCATCAGGTCGAGCAGCAGGTACACCGCCTCGTGGGCCGGCGGTTTTTCCAGCGCGAGTTCCGCGGCCTTGAGATAGCTTTGGCCTGAAGCGGAACAGCAGCGCGCCAGCAGCCGCGTCGCCGGCGTATCGGGCAGGCCGGCGGGCAGCGGACGCCCGGCCTCGGCCGGCAGGTCGTCGGGCAGGTGTTCGAGGAATCCGATCAGGTACCAGGGCCGGCGCTTGCCCTTGGCCCACAGCTGCTCGCGCGCCGCCGCATCGATCAGCCCGGCGGCAAGCACCGCGCGCACCGCGTGCATCGCCGTGATCGGATCCTCCTCGAAGGGCAGGTGCTCGATCAGGAAATCCGCCAGCACCGGGCCCATCGTGCCGGTGCGCACCGCAGGGTTCGCGAGCATGACGCGCGCCACCTCCATGGTCGGCAGCACCCACCAGACCCGGCGGGCGAGTTCGTCCGTCAGGGTCGGCGCATAGGCGACGGCCAGCACGGCCTCGGGCTCGCCGAGCTTGAGCAGGGCCTCCAGCCGCTGCGGTTCGGCGTGGCCCATGCGCGTCCAGCGGCGCAGGTGCACCGGGTAGCCGCCGGGCGAACCGAGCGCATGGCCGCCGAGCAGCTCGCGCACGCGCTGGAAATAGCGCTCGGCGCGGCCGGCCGGGTTGAGCGGCACGCGCGCCTCGCCCCGCGGCGTCAGGGCGTGCAGCACCCGCGCGCCCTCGTCGAGCCGCACCGCCAGCAGCTCGCCGGCCAGCAGCACGTTGAGGCGCAGGGCGTCCTCGGCAGACAGTTCGACATTCGCGATGCTCATGGGCGGAACATATCACCGGCCGATCGTCCGCGCGCAGGCGGCGCATGCGAATCCTTTATGCGGCCATTTCCCGGTCGCCGGCGGGGTCTTGAAAAAGTCGGCGGCGGCGGGACGGCACCCCGGCTCATCCCAGCGCCTGCCGCAGGCGCGCCGCATAGGTTTCGAGCAGTTCGCGCGGCGGATCCTTGCGCGGCCAGGACAGCGCGATGCCGTCGTTGCCGTGGCGCGGCACGACATGCAGGTGGAAATGGAAGACCGTCTGGTCGCCCTCACGGCCGTTGGCCTGCAGGAGGGTGAGGCCCGGCGGATCGAACGCCGCCTGCACCGCCTGCGCGACGCGATGCGCCGTACGCATCGCCGCGGCGGCTTCGTCGGGCGTCAGGTCGAGCAGGGTCGCGGCGTGCCGCTTGACGGCCACCAGCGCGTGGCCGGGATTGAGCTGCCCGATGTCCATGAAGGCCAGCGTCAGGTCATCTTCGTAAATCCTGGAGGCGGGAATCTCGCCCGCGATCAGGCGACAAAAGAGGCAGGCGCCGGGCGGCGAAGGATCGACGAACATCGGCATGGCATGGCTCTCCCTGGTCAGTTCAACTGGATGCGCCGCCCGAAGGGCACCGGCGCCTTGCCCTTGACGAGCCACAGCACCGGGTAGTTCGGCGCCTCGCAGGGAAACTCGCCCTCGGCATCGGTGAAATACACGAGGGTGTCGGGCTGCACGCCATGACGCGCGATCCAGTCGAACACCGGCGCAAACGCGGTACCGCCGCCGCCGGCGAACTGGCGCGGCAGCCGCAGCTCGTCCCACGGCTCGAAGATCCACGGGGCGCCCTCCGCCAGGTCGCTATCGCAGGCGAACAGCGTGATGCGGACCGGCGTCGTGCCCTTGAGCGCATTCAGCTCGCCGAGGAATTCGGCGAGATCCTTCTCGGTCACCGAGCCCGACACGTCGATGGCGACGTGGATGTCGCCGCTGTGGCTGCGCAGCGAAGGCCAGATCACCTCCCCTTCCCTGCGCGAGGGGCGCAACCAGGTGTAGTCGTCGCGCGCCGCCTGCGAGAGATATTGCGCCAGCAGCGCGCGCCACGACACCTGCGCCGCCAGGGCCGTTTCCGTCAATCGGGCCAACTGGCCGGAGAGCTTGCCCGCCTCGCGGGCGCGCTGCGCGGCCGCGGCCAGATGGCGCTGCCACTGCTGCCTGAGGTTCTCCTTTTCCTGCGCCGTCAGCGGCGGCGGCGGGCCGTTCGCGTCGTCGCCCGCCGTCCCGCCGGCACCGACTTTTTCCGGATCGTGGCCGCCCTCCTCGCCGCCGCCCTGCTGCCCCTGGCTGTCGTCGTCCTTCTGCCCGCCTTCGTCGCCGTCCCAGAGATGGTCGTCCATCATCTGGCTGTCGTCGACATCGTCCTCGATGCAGGGGTAGATCTCCTCCGCCGCCATGCCGCGATAGACGTCCAGCACGATCGCCTCGCCGGGCGGCTTCAGGCCCTCGTCCACGAGGATCGGATTGACGGCGAAATCGCAGGCCATGTCCCACTTGCGCTGCACCCGGTGGCCGCGCCGCGCGAAATGGCCGAGCGCGCAGTGCAGCGCCTCGTGGGCCAGCGCGAACTGCACCTGCGCATTGCTCAGGCTGTCGATCCAGCGCGGGTTGTAATAGAGCGCCCGCGCATCCGTCGCCGTGGTGCGGCACCACGCCGCCGGCTTGAGCGGCAGGCGCAGCACCAGCGCCCCGAGGAAAGGCTTGTCGAGGATCAGCCGCGTGCGGGCCGCGGCCAGTCGGGATTCGATATGGGCGTCGAGTTCGGACATGCGGGCGATTGTAGCGACAGCGCGGATCCTTGCGATTTTTGGGCGACAATCCGATTATGACGCCGGAACAATTCATCGCCCGCTGGCGCGGCAACGCCCTCTCCGAACGCGCCGGCGCGCAAGCCCACTTCGACGACCTGTGCGACCTGCTCGGCGTCGACAAGCCACGCGATCCCGACCACTACTGCTTCGAGCGCGGCGCCGGCAAGGCCAGCGGGGGCGACGGCTGGGCGGACGTCTGGAAGCGCGGCCACTTTGGCTGGGAGAACAAGCGCCCGGGCCGCGACCTCAAGGCCGCTCTCAAGCAGCTCACCGACTACGCGCTGGAGCTTGAGAACCCCCCGCTACTCGTCGTCAGCGACCGCGAGATCATCGAAATCCACACCGCCTTCACCGGCTACCCCGACCAGCCGCGCCGCATCGCCATCGCCGACATCGGCGCGTCCGAAAACCTGCAAATCCTGCGCTGGGTGTTCACCGATCCCGAGCAGTTGCGTCCGGTGAAGTCGCTCGCCGCCATCACCGAGGAGGCCGCCGGCCAGTTCGGTGCGCTCGCCGAAACGCTGCGCGGGCGCGGCAACGACGCGCAGCCGGTCGCCCACTTCCTCATCCAGTGCCTGTTCTGCATGTTCGCCGAGGATGAAGGCTTGCTGCCACGCGGCATCTTCACCGGCCTGCTGACCAAGGCCGCCGCCGATCCCGCACGCGCCGCCAACCGGCTGACGGCGCTGTTCTCCGCCATGCGCGACGGCGGCGACTACGGCGACGAAACCATCGCCTGGTTCAACGGCGGCCTGTTCGCCACGGTCGCCGTGCCACCGCTGGAGAAGGCCGACATCGCCGCCCTCCAGCGCGCCGCCGAAATGGACTGGCGCAACATCGACCCCTCGATCTTCGGCACCCTGTTCGAGCGCGGCCTCAACCCCAAGAAGCGCTCGCAGCTCGGTGCCCACTACACCGATCCCGCGACGATCATGCGCCTCATCGAGCCGGTCGTCGTGCGGCCCTTGACTGCTGAATGGCAGGCCGCGAAGGACAAGATCGCCGCGACGCTCAAGAAATCCAAGAAGCAGGGCGACAAGGCCTACAAGGACGCGGCGGCACTCTTCCACCACCACCTCGAACGCCTGCGCAACTACCGCGTGCTCGACGCCGCCTGCGGCAGCGGCAATTTTCTCTATCTCGCGCTGAAGGCGCTCAAAGACCTCGAACGCCGCGCCAACGTCGAAGCCGAGGCTCTCGGCCTGCAGCGGCAGGTGAACATCGAAGTCTCCCCCGCCAACGTGCTGGGGCTAGAACTCGACCCCTACGCCGCCGAACTCGCCCGCGTCACCGTCTGGATCGGCGAGATTCAATGGATGCTGAGGAACGGCTACCCCGTCGCCACCCAGCCCATCCTGCGTCCGCTCGAAACCATCGAGTGCCGCGATGCGCTGATAAAAGTCGGCGCTGGCGGGACGGCGATTGAAGAAGCGGCATGGCCAAAATGCGATGCCATCGTCGGCAATCCGCCTTTCCTCGGCGGCACCAGAAAGCGTGGAGAGTTGGGCGATGAATATTTCGACGCACTGGCAAGCGTATTTGACGACCGCGTTTCGCCGGGCGCTGACCTTGTTTGCTACTGGTTTGAAAAGGCACGGACACAGATCGAAACCGGCCAATGCAATGCGGCAGGACTGGTTGCAACCAACAGTATTCGCCAGCAGGCGAATCGGAAGGTTTTGGAACGCATTGTCGATAGCACCCGAATCTTCGAGGCGTGGGGTGACGAGCCGTGGATCAACGACGGTGCGGCGGTGCACGTGTCGCTGGTGTGTTTCGGAAATGGCGATGGAGCGCGACTGGATGGCTCCGATGTATCCGAGATTCATGCGGACTTGCGTTCAGGCGAAGACCTGACAACTGCAAGCCGTTTGGCCGAGAATGCCGGAGCATGTTTCTTTGGCCTCGCTTTGGCTGGAGATTTCAGTATTGATTACACGACAGCATCAGCTTGGCTGCGTTTGCCGAATCCAAACGGCCGCCCCAATAGTGACGTTGTTCGTCCGCTATGGAACGGCAGAGACCTGACGGCTCGGTGGGAAGGGCGCTGGACAGTCGATTTCGGGCCGACGATGGAAGAAGTCGACGCGATGCTCTACGAAGCACCATTCGCTCATGTCTTGGCGAATGTAAGGCCAGTGCGATTGACGAACAATCGTAAATCGCGAGCTGAAAAGTGGTGGCGTCATGGCGAAGCACGACCGGCAATGCGCAAGGCGCTGTCTGGGCTCGGGCGTTACATTGCAACTTCGGAAAAGTCGAAGCACCGTTTTTTTGTTTGGCTCGACGAACGCATTGCACCAGATAACCGATTGGTCGTAATCGCACGTAATGACGACGTGACCTTTGGCATTCTGTCGTCGCGAATTCACGTCTGCTGGGCGCTTGCCGTTGGCTCAACCCTCGAGGATCGCCCGGCTTACGCCACAACCACTTGTTTCGACACTTTCCCCTTCCCCGCCGGCATGACGCCGCGCGACACGGCGCCGCAGCCGGGGCAGGCGACGCCGCCGTGCATGGCGCCGGAGATCGTCGCCGCCAACATCGCCGCCGCCGCGCGGCGGCTGAACGAGTTGCGCGAGAACTGGCTCAACCCGCCGGAGTGGACCGAGCGCATTCCCGAAATCGTTCCCGGCTACCCCGACCGCCTCGTCGCCAAAGCCGGCCACGAAGCCGACCTCAAGAAGCGCACCCTGACCAACCTCTACAACGCCCGCCCGGCATGGCTGACCAACGCGCACCAGGCGCTCGACGCCGCCGTGGCCGCCGCCTACGGCTGGAGGGACTACACGCCGGAAATGCCGGAGGAGGAGATTTTGCGGCGGTTGCTGGCGCTGAATCTGGAACGGAGCGCTTCCGCAAAATGACCAAGAAGTTGATATTCCGCAAGCACGCCGTGCAGCGCATGTTCCAGCGCAGCATCGCCGTCGAGGATGTACGCGCCGTGCTTGCAAATGGCAAAACCATCATCGACTATCCCGATGACCAACCCTATCCGAGCCGCCTGATGCTGGGCTGGCGCGGAACCCGACCGATACACGTGGTTGCCGCCGATACCGAAGATGGTGAGACAATCCTCATTACGGTCTATGAACCCGATCCGGCATTGTGGGAGCCGGGTTTTGAAAGGAAGAAACCATGATCTGCCCGATCTGCAAGTGTGGTCACACCCAGCCGGGATTCGCCAGCGTGACGCTGGAACGCGACGCGATGACGCTGCTGGTGAAGCAGGTGCCGGCCGAGATTTGCGAAAACTGCGGCGAGGAGTTCATCGACGAGGCCGCCAGCGTTCAGTTGCTGAGCACCGCCGAAGCGGCGATGCGCGATGGCGTGCAGGTCGAACTGCGCCAGTTCGCCGCCGCCTGAGGCTTGCACGCCGTCCCGCCGGCGCCGACTTTTATCCGGCATGGAAGTACTCCTCTACTGGATCGGGATGACGGCCGTCGCCGTCAACGCCCTGACCGGCGTGCTCGATGCCGGCCGGCAGAAGATGGACCTCGTCGGGGTGGTGATGGTCGGCTGCGCCACCGCGCTGGGCGGCGGCACGGTGCGCGACCTGCTGCTCGACCGGCCGGTGTTCTGGATCTCCGACCAGACGTACCTGATCGTGGCGCTGGCCACCACCGTGGCGACGTTTTTCGCCGTGCGCGGCCTGCGCCTGCCGCCGAAGCTGTTCCTGATTCCCGATGCGGTCGGCCTCGCGCTGTTCACCATCGTCGGCACGCAGGTGGCGCTGGCATGGCAGGTGCCGTGGCTGGTGGCGACCCTGCTGGGCGTGATCACCGGCGTGGTCGGCGGCGTGCTGCGCGACGTGCTGTGCAATCAGGTGCCGCTGATCTTCGTGCGCGGCGAACTGTACGCGTCGGCGGCCTGGGCCGGGGCGCTGACGCTGGTCGGCCTGCAGGCGCTGGGCGTCGGCGGGCTGGCGGCCTCCTGGGCGGGGATGGCGGTGGTGCTGGCGGCGCGCCTGCTGGCGATGGCCTACCGCATCACGCTGCCCACCTACGCCGAGCGCGAATAGCCGTCCCCATTGACGAGTCGGGCACGGCTGGCGCCGTCCCGCCAGCGCCGACTTTTACTCGTAAAGCATGATGTCGGCCACCGCGTTCGCCCAGGCGGCGAATTGCGGCACGGCGAACAGCGCCTGGCCGATGCCGCGATGCATGTCGGAGATAAGCATCACGCCCATCTCGCGCTGCGGGAAGCGCTGCGCGTAGTCGAGGATGTGGCCCCAGATCAGATTGGCGTCGGGACCGGCCTTGGCACGCAATGCGCGGCCCACCAATGCGGCGGCGACGGCGTACTGCAGGTCGATTTCGGTGGGCACCGCCACTTCCTGTCCGGCGCAGATCGCGTCGAGGTCGGGCAGGCGGTCGAGGCTGTCGACAAACGCGGCACACTCGATGCCGGCCGCGTGACCAACGCAGGCGGCAATCGCCCCGGCCAACAGTTCGGGATGGTCAGCGAACTTCTGCAGCGCACGGTGGGCGAACTCCCACGAGCGCGGGCTGGGGAAGGCCATCTCGCCGCCGGCGTTCTTCGCCGGGTCGAAATCGAAGATCAGCTCGGGCTTGAAGCGCAGGAAGGCGATCAGGCGTTCGTCGATGCCGTTCGCGTAGGCCCAGTGCGCCCAGTCGTCGAGATTGACCTCGACCTCGAAATGCGAGAAGCGGTTGGCCAGCGGCGCGGGCATGGCGTAGGTGACGCCGCGGTCGCCCTGCCGGTTGCCGGCGGCGAAGATCGCCCAGCCGGGCGGGACGCGGTATTCGCCGAGCTTGCGGTCGAGGATCAGCTGGTAGGCGGCGGCCGACACGGCGGGCGGCGCCGAGGTGATCTCGTCGAGGAACAGGATGCCGGACGGCCAGTGGCGGTTCGCGTCCGGCAGCATCGCCGGCACGGCCCATTCGACGCGGTTGTCGACGCGGAAGGGAATGCCGCGCAGGTCGGAAGGCTCCATCTGCGAGAGGCGGATGTCGATGACCGGCACGCCGTGGCGCGCGGCCACCTGCGCGACGATCTGCGACTTGCCGACGCCGGGCGGCCCCCACAGCATCACGGGCGTGTGATGGCCGGCGGCGGTGCTGAGGAATTCGCGGTCGAGGATGAAGGCGAGCTGGGCGGGACGCATCAGAGCACCTCCGTGCGCAATTGGGCCGCGGGCAGGCCGGCGGCCGTCAGCACGCGCTCGGCCGCGGCGACGAAGGCCACCGGGCCGACGAGGTAGAGGTCGCGGCCGGCGAAACCGTCCTCGTCGAGCAGCCGCTGCGCGGCCGCGGCGCCGGCCGCGGCTTCGTCGGGCGCCGCGAGGGCGACGTAGCTGAAGGTCTCCAGCGCATCGGCCCAGGCGCGGCACTGGTTTTCGAGATAATGGCCGTCGGGGCGCGTCGCCGCCCAGACCAGCCGGATCAGGCCCGGCACGTCGGAGGCGACGGCATGCTCGACGAGGCTTTTCACCGGCGCGAAGCCGGTGTCGCAGGCGAGGAAGGCGATGTCGTTGGCCGAGTCCTTCTGCAATGTGAAATCGCCGAAGGGACCGAACAGGCTGACCGCATCGCCGGCTTTCAGCGCACCCGCGAAGAGGCGCTCGGCGAACTCGTCGCGCTCATCGCCCTGCGGACGGCGGATGTGGAAGATCAGGTTGCGGTCGTCGCAGGGGCAGGAGGCGACCGGGTAGTCGCCGCGGAAATTCGCCGTCGAGCCGGTGACGGACAGCGTGACGCCCTGCCCGGCAAGGAAGCGCAGCCGGTTGGTGCGCGGCGTCTGCAGGTGCAGCTTCAGGATGTCGTTCGTCAGCGGTTCGACGCTACGCACCTTGGCGACGATCTCCTGCTCGGGAATGTCGTCCGGCGATTGCGCCTCGAGCATCTCGACGACGAGGTCGGACACCGCCGTGTGCGAGCACAGCAGCGCGTAGCCCTGCGCCCGCTCGCTGGCCGAGAAGGGGTAGTCGCTGTTGTGCACCTGCCGCGTCTGCCCGGACACGATGCGCGCCTTGCACAGGCCGCAGTTGCCGTTGCCGCAGCCGTAGGACGGCGCAAGGCCGGCGCGCAGGGCGGCGGACAGGATCGTCTCGCTGCCTTCGACGAAAAATTCGTGGCCCGAAGGCTTCACCGTGACATGCGCCGTCATGACGCGCAGCATGTTGTCCATCACCGCCACCGTGTCCGTGGGTTCTTCGCTGCCCAATACGCCGGCCAGCGCATCGTCGAGAAAGCGCCCGAGATCGGCGCACTGCTCCGCCGCCGAACCGTGCGCCATGGTGTCGATGCGCTCGCGCAGCGCCTCGATCAGGTCGTGGTAGTGCGCCAGCGTGCGGCGCACGTCCTCCAGCTCCTCGCTTTGCGCGGCGAGGCGCTGGGCGAGGATTTCCTGATTGGGCAGCACCCGTTCGCGGATGCGCTTGCCGAAGGCTTCCTCGCGGATCTTGGTGATGCGTTCGAAGGCGCCGGAATCTTCCAGGCGCACGTCGGGAAACAGTTTCTGCAGGTCGTCGGTCGTCACCATGCCGTCGTGGGACGGTAGTTCGCCGGCGGCGATATGCTTCTGCAGCACGGCGCGGGGCACGCCGATCAGGTGGGCCGCGCGCGAGAGCGTCAGCGGTTGCGACATGGATGATTCCTCCGGTTTTCTTTTCGCATGAATATACCGAATAAACTGGGCTCGCCCACTGATGGCGACCAATAACGACCGATAGGCCCGATACCGCCATGGATACTCCGACCGCCGTCCCTCCGGGACCGACTTTTCCCTCTCCGGGCGAAGCCTTCAGGTACTGGCTCAAGCTCGGCTTCATCAGCTTCGGCGGTCCGGCCGGCCAGATCGCGATGATGCACCAGGAACTGGTCGAGAAACGGCGCTGGATTTCCGAACACCGCTTCCTCCACGCGCTCAACTACTGCATGCTGCTGCCGGGGCCGGAGGCGATCCAGCTCGCCATCTACATCGCCTGGCTGATGCACGGCATCGGCGGCGCCATCATGGCCGGCGTGCTGTTCTTCCTGCCCGCCTTCGTGCTGCTGTCGGCGCTCGCCGCGATCTATCTGAACTTCGGCGACGTGCCGCTGGTGCAGGGCATTTTCCACGGCATCAAGCCGGCGGTGGTCGCGGTGGTGCTGTTCGCCGCCTGGCGCATCGGCAGCAAGGCGATCCGGAACGGCCTGCTCGGCGGCATCGCCGCACTGGCCTTCGTCGGCATCTTTTTCTTCAGGATCGACTTTCCGTGGATCGTGCTGGCGGCTGCCCTGCTGGGCGCCATCGGCGGCAAGCTCATGCCGGCGAAATTCAAGGGCGGTGGCGGCCATGGTGCCTCGAATACAAGCTACGGCCCGGCCCTGATCGACGACGACACGCCGCCGCCGCGGCATGCGCGGTTCGCATGGCGCAAGGTCGCGGGCACGACCGTCGCCTTCGTGCTGATCTGGATCGCGGCGCTGGCACTGACTGCCGGTGCGGCGACGCTGCGCGACATGGGCGAATTCTTCACCGCCGCCGCCTTCCTCACCATCGGTGGCGCCTATGCCGTCCTGCCTTATGTCTATCAGGCCGCGGTCGAACACTACGGCTGGCTCACCGGCCCGCAGATGATGGACGGTCTCGCGCTCGGCGAAACGACGCCCGGTCCGCTGATCATGATCGTCACCTGGGTCGGCTACATCGGCGCCGGACTCGCGGGTGCGGCCGTGGCCACCTTCTTCACCTTCCTGCCGAGCTTCTGGTTCATCCTCGCCGGCGGGCCGCTGGTCGAGGCGACGCGCGGCGAGCTGAAATTCACCGCGCCGCTGGCCGCGATCACCGCCGCCGTGGTCGGCGTGATCGTCAACCTCGCCGTGTTCTTCGCCTGGCATACCTTCTGGCCCCGCGCCACCGACGCCGTCCCCTTTGCCGGACCGTTCGACGGATTGTCGGTGGCGATCGCCGCGGCCGCCTTCCTGGCACTGTGGAAGTATCAGGTAGACATCATGAAGGTGATCGGTGCCTGCGCCCTGCTCGGGCTGGGACTTTCTTTCCTGCGCTGAAAAGTCGGCGGCGGCGGGACGGCATGCCGCCAAGAAAAATCCCCGCCGCAGCGGGGATTTTTCGTCGTTCCGGCGCTGCGGATCAGTGCACTTCTTCCCAGCCGGTGATCATCGCCTTGAGGTGCGATGTGAGTGTCGCGCCGGCAGTGATCAGGTAGATGTGGGCGATCAGGAAGAGCAGCATCAGGAAGGCGCCGATGACGTGGCCGGTAGCGACCAGCGACAGGTCCAGGTTCCCGAGCCCCCAGGCCGCCCACTGGTCGTAGAACAGGTAGAGCCAGCCGGTGACCCAGATCAGCGGACTGATGAACAGCAGCACGCCGAGGTAGGCCAGGCGCTGCAGCGGGTTGTGCTTCCTCAGCTGCGTCTGGCGGAACGGGTGCGGCGAGTTCTTGAAGATGCCGAGCAGGTAGTACTGGATCATCGCCACGACCTTTTCGGTCGTCGGGATGTACTGGCGCCACTCGCCGGTCGTCAGGTGCCAGAAGATCGCGAAGACCCACAGGCCGACCAGCGACCAGGCGGCGATCGTGTGGTAGCCCACCGCCTTTTCGAAGCCGAAGTTGCTGTAGGCGCCGTGAATCTCGAAGCCGGTGAGCATCAGGAAGATGATCAGGCCGGCCTGGGACCAGTGCCAGAAGCGCTCGAACTTCTTGAAGATGTAGATTCTTTCAGTCATGACGATCTCCTCAATGCTTGCGCGCGGTAAAGATGCGCAGCACGCCGTGGCCCAGCACGCCGAGCAGCGTCAGCAGCGCCAGGGTCCAGCCGGCCTTGTCGATGAACGGATTGGCATCGCGCCCCGGCAGATAGACGCCTTCGATGCCTTCGAGGCGGCCGCCCTTGGTGTGGCATTCGACGCACCCGAGCGCCTTGTCCTTCGGCGCCACCATGTGGGTGATCGGCCAGTACATCTCGGTTTCGATGAAGTCGACCTTGCCCGAGAACGGCAGGCCGGTGTCCTTCATGCCGGCGGCGATGGCCTTTTCCCAGTTCAGGTTCTTCCAGTAGCCCGTATCGTCGTTGCCGGCGGTATGCGGCTTCACCAGATTCTTGTATTCCGGGTCGTAGGGCTGCTTGCCATGCATGATCTTGAACGGCCAGATCATCGACTTGCCGTCGCCGGGGCTGCCGTTGATCCGGTTGATGCCGACGGGCCCGCCCTCCACTTTCTCGATCTTGTCGCCCATCAGCGTGTAGGTGACCTCGCCGTTGAACCAGCGGTATTGCGGCTTGACGTTCTGCCCGAGGACGAAATCGCCCTTGTGCGAGGCATAGATGGCATGGCCGTGGTCGTCCTTGATGGTGAACTGCTTGCCGTCCTTGTCGAGCTTGCCGGCCGTCGACCAGTCCCAGCTCATCTTGGTCGGCACGCCGCCGCGCGCGAATGAGGGAATGTGGCAGGTCTGGCAGGCCACCTTGTTGGCATGGTGGTTGAGGCGCGCGGCCTGCTTGGTATCGGCCTCCTTGTGCGGGGCGTTGCTGTGACAGGCGACGCAGGTCGCCGGGTTGCCCTGCTTCTCCTTGCCGCGGATGTGCGCGCCGCCCTTGTCCTGCGCCGTCGGCGTGTAACGGCTGCCGGGCACGTCGTGGCTCGATGCCTTGTGGCAGGTGCCGCAGGAGAAATCGAGACCGGCCGCATCCATGTGGATGTCGACCTCGGCATCCGGCGCGGCCAGCGAGGTATCCATGTCGCCGTGCTTGACGCCGTCGCCGCCGCCGCCGCGGAAGTGGCAGGCGCCGCAGGTGTCGCGGCTGGTCTTGCCGACCTTCTGCGCGACCTTGGTCAGGTCGACCGGCTTGATGAACTTGCCCGAACCGGGCGGCAGCTCGAGCGGCGCGCCGACCACCGGGTTGCCGGCCAGTCCCGGCGGCTTCTGGTAGAGCCCCGTGGTGTCGTGGCAGACGAGACAGTCGACGGTTTCTTCCTTGGTGAAATCGAAGTTCGCATCCTTCCAGCCATAGCCGACGTGGCAGGCCGTGCAACCGGCATAGTTGGACTCGACGGAGATGCAGAAGTTGTTGAGCACGTTCTTCTTGCCCAGCTTCTGCTTGTTCTCGGGATTCATGAACTCCCAGGTCCAGTGCTTGGTGCGATGCACCTGGCGCGCCGCCTCGGTATGGCAGGACAGGCAGGCCTTGGTGACCTCGGGTCCCGACTTGAAAGTCTGCTGCAGTTCCTTGAACTTGGTATGGTCCGCGGTGCTGTTGAGCTTGACCGCAACCTCCTGGGCGCCGACCAGACTCGCCGCCGGTCCCATGAACCATGCCGCCAGAACGACGGCAAATGTCTTGCGTAGCATGATGCCCCCCTGTTTATTACTACACGCGCTGCAATCTAGTCCGCTTATCGCAGCATAGCTATTACCCATAGGGGTTATGTGGTTTGACTACAGGGGTGCTATGCTCGGACCAGACGAATTTTCCATGCGTTCCATTGGAGGAGTGTCACCATGAAATTGCGTTCCGCTTTTGCCCTGATGGCCGCCTCGGCCATGTTCGCTTCCGTCGCCCAGGCCTACGATGCCGACTGGAAACGCGGCCGGGTCTATTACCGCAGCGTTTGCACGTCCTGTCATGCCGCCTCGCCGATCGGCCAGATCAATCCGAGCAGCAAGACCAAGGCCGAATGGGGCGCCTACATCCAGGCCGACAAGCATGCCAAGGGCAAGGATAGCGTCAAGCAGTACGTCAGCAAGGACTACCGCGCCAAGATCAAGGCCAGCAACAAGGCTGCCGAAAAGTTCGCCGACGTGCCCGAGCAGGATCTGCTCGAAGACGTGAAGGTCTTCCTGCAGCGCGGCGCCAAGGACGGCGAAGCCCCCGCCAGCTGCAGCTGACGACCTGACTTTTCGCACCCGATCGCGTCCGCCTCCCGCTCACGGGAGCGGACGTCTTTCCATGGCCGGACTATGAGGGAGGACTCGCCATGAGCTGGACAGCCGGATTCAAGGCGGACTACGAGAAGATTTTCGTCGAGGAATGGTCGCACTACACGGGCGCCATCCTGCTGGTGCTGGTGGTCGCGGCACTGATGATCAACGGCCTGTTCTGGGGCGTGTTCGGCGGCGTGCGCTACTGGGGCGACCAGGTCAATCATCTGATCGGCCTCGCGCCGTTGCTGGGTATCGCGGCCCCCGACGAAGGCTGGTTGACGCATCGCATGTCGCTGATGAACATCATGTTGCTGCTCGGCGCCTTCGCCGCCGCACTGATGTCGCGGCAATTCCAGCCCAACCGGCCGCCGAAGCTCGAACTGATCTGGGCCGCGCTGGGCGGCACGCTGATGGGTACCGGCGCCTCGCTGGCCGGCGGCTGCACCACCGGCGGCTTCTTCAACCCCGTGCTGCACTCCTCGCCGGCCGGCTGGATGATGTGGGCCGGGCTGCTCGCCGGTGCGGTGATCGGCCTCAAGCTGCTGCTGTGGACGCTCGAGCACATCGAGTGGGGCATGGAAGCGCCCCCCACCATCAACGTCCCCGAAGGCATCACGAAGTTCTACCCCCTCGCCGGATTCGCGATCATCGTCGGCGTGCTGGTCTGGACCGCGAGCTGGTATGCGTCCCCCGACTCCGTGCTTTCGGTGCGCGCCGTCATCGTGCTGCTCGGCTTCCTGATCGGCTTCATCATGCACCGCTCGCGCCTGTGCTTCGCGCGCGCCTTCCGCGAGCCCTTCATGACCGCCGAAGGCGACATGACCAAGGCCGTCATCCTCGCGCTGGCGATCGGCATCCCCGTCGCCGCCTTCCTGTTCGAAAAGAAGGTGATCGACCCCTACGTCGCCATCCCGCCGACCTTCTGGATCGGTTCGCTGCTTGGCGGCATGGTCTTCGGCATCGGCATGATCTTCGCCGGCGGCTGCGCCTCGGGCTCGCTGTGGCGCATGGGCGAAGGCCATCTGAAACTGTGGGTGACCATGTTCTTCTTCGCCTGGATGGGTTCCATCGCCAGCGCCGTTCTGAAGATGACCGGCATCACCGCGCTCGACCCGGACAACGTCGAGGATTTCGACGTCACCGGCGTCGGCTACCAGGCCTTCTGGCCCGACCTGATACCCGGCTGGGGCTGGACGCTGATCGTTGGCGGCCTGCTTCTGGCTGTTTGGTATGTCTTCGTACGGTATAACGAATCCACAGAAAGATTCACCGTACTCTAATCGTCACCCGATCTAAGGAGGTCATCCATGGTGAAGAAACTCAAACTGGTTGCCATCGCCGCAGCCGTCGCACTGGCCGCGGGCTGCGCCCCATCGCCATCCACCCCCGCGGGCGCCAGGCCTGCCGAATCCGCGGAAGGTCTGATCCGCTACCAGCACGTCGTCGATTACGACTACGTCAAGAAGCATGCGGCACTGCCGCGTGATCCAAAAGCATCGCTGATCGTCGACTCGCGCCCTGCCGCGCGTCGCTACGATATCGGCCACATCCCGGGCGCCATCAACATTCCCGAATCGCAGTTCGACAAGCTGGCCCCGACCCTGCTGCCGGCCGACAAGGGTGCCGAGATCATCTTCTACTGCCAGGGCCCGACCTGCGACCTCTCGGCGAAATCCGCCTACAAGGCCGAGAAGCTGGGTCATACCAACATCAAGGTCTATGAAGCCGGTATTCCGGACTGGGAAGCCCGGGGCGAACCCGCTTCCGTCAGCACGGCTTTCATGCAGAAGGCGATCAAGGAGAAGGCCGACATCGTGCTGATCGACTCGCGGCCGGCCCGCCGCGTCAAGAGCGAAGGCACCATCCCGGGCGCCATCAACATCTCCGACACCAGCTTCGACAAGGAAACCGACAAGCTGCCGCAGGACAAGATGAAGGAAATCATCTTCTTCTGCCAGGGCTTCGCCTGCGACCTGTCCGACAAGTCGGCCAAGAAGGCGATGGCCCTCGGCTACAAGAAGGTCCGCACCTACGCCGCCGGCTTCCCGGCCTGGAAGGCCGCCACCGAAGGCAAGTAACGAGCGTCCTCCGGGGATGGCGCGACGCGCCATCCCCGCCCGGTCCCGATTATCCATGGAGATCCGCACATGAAAAACCGCTACCTGAACATCATCCTGTGTGCCGCCGCGCTCGCCTTCGCCCCGCTGGCGCAGGCCGCCGACATTGCCATCGAACCCGGCAAGGAGAAAGGCAGCATCAGCATCCCCTCCTTCGAGCGCATCATGAAGGAGAACCCCTCGCAGATCGTCGTCGTCGACGTGCGCGACGACCGCGAATTCAAGAAGGGCAGCATGCCCGGCGCCATCAACATTCCCGTCGGCGAAGTCGAGAAGAAGATGAGCGAACTGCCGAAGGACAAGCCGATCGTCTTCGTCTGCCCGACCGGCGCACGCTCCGGCGAAGCCTACGACACGGTGATGATGCTCGATGGCGGCGTCAAGGCCTACTTCGTCGATGCCAACATCACCTTCTCCGGCGGCGACCAGTACAGCATCAAGCCCCGCTGATGTCCGCTCCGTCTGGCGCCGACGGGAAAGTCGGCGCCGGCAGGACGGCGAGTAACCGGATCATTTTCATGAAGAAACTCTCGCTTCTGGTCGTGGCGCTGCTGTCGCTCCCCGCCGCGGCGGAAGACCTGCGCCTGTTCGCTCCGCTCACCCCCCAGGCGCAGGAAACCCTGCGCTTGGAAATGCTCGACAACCTGGTCGCCCTAAATGAAATCCTCGCGCTGCTGGCCGATGGCAAGGTGAAGGAGGCCGGCGAGGTGGCCGAAACGAAGCTCGGCAAAAGCGCGATGGGCAGGAACGCCCGCCTGCCCTTCGAGGCGCGGCCCGGCCCGC
>JAVEWF010000090.1:0-7418 GCA_034004665.1 Rhodocyclaceae bacterium
CTGGGGGTGCGGCCGATGCGGAACAAATGGGCATCGTGCTCTACCGCGGGCCATTTGAATTTCAGCGACGAACTGCCCGCCCTGAAACCCGAGTTGTGGGACTACGTGATCGTCCACGAGTTGCTCCATTTCTCCGTTCCCAACCATGGAAGGCTCTGGAAAAGCCTGATGCGCTCGCATCTGGGCGACTATGAAGCCCATGAAGGCGAGTTGAGGCGGATCGTGGGCAAGAGGGCGCCGCCGCGCCGACTTTAGTTAGGCAACCACAAACCCCGGCAACCTGGCGGCCTTCGCATCGAAGGTCGCGGTTGCTCGGCATCCAAGCCGTCGATTTTTGGCACCGATCAGGCAGTCGGCGAAATCGGCCGCCGCATCTTTCCAAGTGAAAAGCGCTTCCTCGATCGCCGGCTCATCCTCGAATTGGACATCGGCAGTATCGAGCAGGCTGGAGATGGTTTCAACAATCTGATGCTTCGACAGACCGTAGCGGCTGCGCAGCACCCATTCGGTTTCCAGAAGCACCAGCTGACCGATGAAAACGCGACGCCCGGCCGCGACTTCGCGCTTGATCAGCTTGCGTGCCTTCTCGAACTGGGCCTCGTCGTCCCGCACCAGAAAGCGGACGAGCACATTGGTGTCGATGCCCAGCGTCACCGCGAAAGCTGCTCGACCGGAACGGGCTTGCGACCCTTCTTGTGCAATACGCCCGCCAGCGCGACGACACTCTTGCTCTTCACGCGCATGACGACGGTGGCATCCGGCATCAGCGTGAACGTCATCCGGTCACCGGGCTTCATGGAGAGACTATCCCGTATTTCCTTGGGAATGGTTGTTTGACCCTTGCTGGTCAGCGTGGCTTCGCTTGACATTTCAATCCCCCTCAATCCTTACGATCATGATTCTAGTAAGGCAACAAATTGTTGGCAACATGTTGACGATTTGATGTCTGGGCGACTGCTATTGGGCGACAGTCCCGACGGACCGCTACTGGCCGCTAACAGCCCCCTCTTCAGGCGCAGCCCCAGACCGCATACAGCGGATCGGCCGTTTGGGTCTGGCGGTAATACTTGTCGTCGGCAGGTCGCGGCAGGCCGCGCAGGGATTCGGTGTGGAGGTCGGCGAAGCCGGCGCGCTGCAGGTGGCGCAGCACCCAGGCGACGCGGCTGAAAGGCGGCAAAGTCGGCCATGGCAGGACGGCCTTGGGCGGAAACCAGCGTTCCGAGAAGGTGAGGACGCAGGCGCCGCCCGGCTTCAGCGTGCGGCGCACGTCCCGCAGTACCGCTTCGGGGCGTTCGAGGTATTCGATCGACAGGGCGCAGAGGACGACGTCGAAATGCGCTTCCGCAAAGGGCAGTGCGGGCGCGGCGTTGAGGTCATGGACGATGCGTTCGGTCAGCTGCGGGTTGCCGGACAGTTCCGCCGCGTTCATGCCGAGGCCGGCGACGGCGGCGGGGCGGGCCTCGTCGGGCAGGTGCGAGTCGCAACTCGCCATCAGGTCCAGCACGGCCATGCCGTCCTGCACGAAGCGGCCGGTGAATGCGCGCCAGACCGACCGCGCAGCCGCATCGAGGTGGTCGACGCGGCGCGGCAAGGCGTAGAAGCCCGCATCGTCGGCGTCGGGGCGGGCATAGGGTTCGGTGAGGCCGGCCAGCGGGGCAAGGTCGGCCTGCTTGTCCGTGCCGTGCCTGAGGGCGAAGAGGAGGGAAAGGTAGCCGGCGGACTCGCTGCCGTCGCGGTCGAGCACGGTGGCGCTCAGCGGACCATCCGTCGCCGTCCCGCCGGCGCCGACTTTTTCGAGTGCAGTCGCCAGCGCCGGCGGCAGGTCGCTGTCCTGCGGGTCGACGCCGGTGAAACGATGGCGATCGCGATGCCGCGCGAGGGGGCTTTGCCAGTCGCGCGCCAGTTCGAGCGTCAGGCTCAGACGTTGTCCTGAGCGAGCAGCCCCTCGATCTCGGTGAAGGTCGAGCCGACGTCGAAGGTCTGGATCGCCGCGCCGAGCTGGCGGCCGATCTGGGTCGCCGAGAAGATGCCGCGGATGCGCACCTTGCCGCCGATCGGGTCGCGTTCGCCGACCAGCGCATGCTGGCGGTGCAGCGCCTTCAGGGTGACGACGATGTCGGCAACCTTGGCGGTCAGGACGTCGCGCGAATCGATCAGGTCGATCTGGTCGCGCGGGCACATCAGGTCGCTGACGAGCAGGTCGGTGAACTTGCCGCCGCGTTCCTGGATCAGCTGGATCGGCTTTTCGCCGCTGGTGTCGCGCGAGGTGATCAGGCCCAGCACCGCGTCGTCGCGATTGACGACGAGCAGCAGGCGCACGCCGCGCGAGATCATGGTCTGGTTGGCCTGGGCCAGCGTCGCGTCGGGGGCGATGGTGGCGACGGATACCTGCTTGAAGTCGGTCATGACGCACATGGCCGGCGAGTCGGCGCGCACCAGGGTGAAGGTGCTGGGCTCGCTGTAACCGGTGCCTTGCGGCGCCTTGAAGGTTTGCAGTCCCTGCTGTGCGGGGGCGTCCTTGTGAATCAGGGTCATGTTTTTTTCCTCCTGGATCGACCGTGCGTAATCTTAGCCTGACTTCATTCCTTCGTGTCCGGATCCGGAGCCCGCGGCGGCGCGCTTGAGCCGGTCGGAGATCGCCTGCCAGGGCTGGCCGACGGGTTTCTGCACATAGATCCGGTCGCAGCCGAGCGCGTCGAGCTCGCGCAGGTTCGCGTACAGGTCGTGGGCGAAGCCGGCCGGGTCGGCGGGCGCGACGCGCCAGATCACGCCCGGCATCTCGAAGGGTGCCGGATGGGTAGCCAGCACGACGACGCGCTCTTTCTGCACGATGGCGTTGCGCAGCGCGATCGGCAGGCTGTCGTCGGGCATCAGGACCAGCGGCGTGCGCGGCGCGTAGTGGGCTTCGAGCGTACCCGAAGCGCGGTTCTTCGCGAGGTCGGGCGGGGCCAGCGGATCGTCGGGCGCGATCGGCACGCGGCCGAGCACGAGCCCGATGTCGACCGCCGAGAGCATGCCGGGGCGCAGCAGCACCGTCCGCTTGCCGGTGAGATCGACGATGGTCGATTCGATGCCGACCCGGCAGGGGCCGCCGTCGAGGATCATGGCGACTTTGCTGCCCTCGCCTTCCCCGAGATCGTCGCGCACGTGCTGCGCGGTGGTCGGGCTGATGCGGCCGAAACGGTTGGCCGAGGGCGCTGCCAGTCCGCCGCCATCCGAGCCGCCGAATGCCGCGAGCAGTTCGAGCGCGACCGGATGGTTGGGGATGCGCAGGCCGACGGTGTCCTGGCCGCCGGTGACGGCATCGGGGACATCGGGATGGCGCTTGAGGATCAGCGTCAGCGGGCCGGGCCAGAACTTCGCCGCGAGCACGCGTGCCGCCTCGGGAATGTCGCGCGCCCAGCGGTCGAGGTGCTCGACGCCGGCGATATGCACGATCAGCGGATGATCGGCGGGGCGGCCCTTGGCGGCGAAGATCTTCGCCACCGCCTGCGGGTTCGATGCGTCGGCCCCGAGTCCGTAAACAGTCTCGGTCGGAAAGGCGACCAGTTCGCCGGCGCGCAGTAGTTCCGCCGCCCGCCCGATGTCATTCATCGCCGATGCCGATGGCGCGCCGTCCCGCCAGCGCCGACTTCTGCACTTCTTCGGCGTCGGCGCCGATGACGGTGAAGTGGCCCATCTTGCGGCCGGGGCGCGGGTGGTGCTTGCCGTAGAGATGCAGCTTGAGGTTGGGCACGGCGAACAGTTTCGCCCAGTCCGGCTCCTTCGCGTGGTGCGGATCGTCCAGATACCAGATGTCGCCGAGCAGGTTCACCATGGCGGCGGCGGAGTGGGCGCGCGCGTCGCCGAGCGGCAGGCCGCACAGCGCGCGCACCTGCTGCTCGAACTGGCTGGTCACGCAGGCGTCGAGCGTGTAATGGCCGGAGTTGTGCGGGCGCGGCGCCATCTCGTTCACGCACAGCTGGCCATGGACGACGAAGAACTCGACAGCGAGCGTGCCGATGTAGTCCATCTTCTGCGCGATGCCCTCGGCGATCTTCTCGGCCTCCTTTGACAACTGGGCGGGGCAGCCCGAGGTGCGCGCCGGCACCAGCGATACGTCGAGGATGCCCTTGCGATGGCGGTTTTCGGCTGTGGGGAAGCATTGGACCTGGCCTGCTTCGTCACGCGCCAGCACGACCGAGACTTCGTAGTCGAGCATCATCTGCTGTTCCAGCACGCAGGGTTCGTTGCGGAAGCTCGCCCAGGCGGCCAGTGCCTCCGCGTGCGACGCGACGCGCGCCTGGCCCTTGCCGTCGTAGCCGAAGCGCGCCACCTTGAGGATGCCGGGGAAAAGACCGGCGCTGGCGTTCTTCAGGTCGGCTTCGGATCGGATGTCGGCGTAGGGCGCGTGCGGAAAGCCATGCTGCCGGAGGAAGGCCTTTTCGGCGCTGCGGTTCTGGCAGGTGCGCACGGCTTCGGCGTTCGGCCTTACGGTGGCGAACTTCGAGAGGAAGGCCAGCGTGTCGGCCGGCACGTTCTCGAATTCGGTGGTGATCGCCGCGCACTGGCCGGCGAGGCGCTCCAGCGCTTCGGCATCGTCGTAGCCGGCGGCGATGTGCTCGTCGGCGATGCGGCCGGCGGGACTGTGCGGATCGGGATCGAGCACGACCACGCGGTAGCCCATCTCGTGCGCGGCCATGACGAAGAAGCGGCCCAGCTGGCCGCCACCGAGCATGCCCAGGGTCGACGGGGGAAGAATCATCTGGCGGACGACGGGCTCATTGCGGACTCATTGCGGCTCGGGCAGCGTCATCGCCAGCACCTTGTCGCTCTGGCGCTTGCGGAAATCGGCGAGCCTGGCGGCGAGCGCGGCATCACCGGTGGCGAGCATCGCGACGGCGAACAGTCCGGCGTTGGCGGCGCCGGCTTCGCCGATGGCGAAGGTGGCGACCGGAATGCCCTTGGGCATCTGCACGATCGACAGCAGCGAATCCTGCCCGGACAGCGCTTTCGACTGGACCGGCACGCCGAGTACCGGCACGATCGTCTTGGCGGCCAGCATGCCCGGCAGGTGGGCGGCGCCGCCGGCGCCGGCGATGATCGCCTTGAGGCCGCGCGACTGGGCGGTTTCGGCGTATTCGAACAGCAGGTCGGGCGTGCGGTGGGCGGATACGACGCGCGCCTCGTAGGGCACGCCGAAGTCGCGCAGCATCGCGGCGGCGGCCTGCATGGTCGGCCAGTCGGAATCGGAACCCATGACGACGCCAACGAGCGGCTGGCTCATTTCAGCGTCCTTTCTGCGGATTCGAGGGTGTTGGCGAGCAGCATGGTGATGGTCATCGGGCCGACGCCGCCGGGCACCGGCGTGATCGCGCCGGCGACTTCCTGGCACGATTCGAAGTCGACGTCGCCGCACAATTTCCCGTCGGGCAGGCGGTTGATGCCCACGTCGATGACCGTCGCGCCGGGCTTGATCATGTCGCCGGTGATCATCTTCGCGCGGCCGACCGCGGCGACCAGGATGTCGGCGCGCCTGGTGTGGAAGGCGAGATCCTTCGACTGCGAATGACAGACGGTGACGGTGCAGCTCTGCGCCAGCAGCAGCATGGCCATGGGTTTCCCCACGATGTTGCTGCGGCCGACGATGACGGCCTCGGCGCCCTTCAGCGGCACGTTGGCGCTCTCCAGCATCTTCATCACGCCGTAGGGCGTGCAGGGAATGAAGCGCGGGTTGCCCTGCATCAGCGCGCCGACGTTCTCGGCGTGGAAGCCGTCGACGTCCTTCTCGGGCACGATCGCCTCGAGCACGGCATCGGCGTCGAAGTGCTTCGGCAGCGGCAGCTGCACGAGGATGCCATGCACCGAGGGGTCGGCGTTGAGTTCGGCGATCTTGCCGAGCACCACGGCCGGCTCGACGTTCGGTGCGTACACCTCCTTGATCGAGCGGAAGCCGGCCTTCTCGCAGGCCGCGACCTTGTTGCGGACGTAGACCTGCGAGGCCGGGTCCTCGCCGACGAGGATCACTGCGAGGCAGGGCACGATGCCCTGCGTGGCCTTGAGGGCGGCGGCCTTCTCGGCCAGTTCGGCGCGCACGGTCTGCGCCAGCGCGTTGCCGTCGATGATCTTCGCGGTCATGCCTCGGTTACCTCCCTGTCCTCCTCTGCCGCCGCCTTCGCCGCGGCGCGGCCGGCTTCGAAGGCCTTGCGGTTCACTTCGACCATGTGCGGCTTCCTCGCGCTGAAACGCTTGAGGATCGCGTCGAGCAGCACCTCGGCGGGGAAGGGCAGATGGTCGGCCATGGCGCCGAGCATCACGGTGTTGCCGAGCCGCACGTCGCCGAGCGACAGCGCGATCTCCATCGCGTCGAAGGCATGCACCTGATAGCCGCGTGCGCGAATCTCGCCGAGCGGATCGTCCGGGTAGTCGTAGAGGCCGATGTCGACGACCGGGGGCACCAGCCGTGCGGTATTCATCAGCACCAGCCCGCCGGGCCGGAGCATGTGGCACCAGCGCATCGCCTCGGCCGACTCGAAGCCGACCAGCAGGTCGGCCGTGCCGGCCATGATCTGCGGCGACAGCACCTTGGGGCCGAAGCGCAGGTGCGAGGAGACGACCCCGCCGCGCTGCGCCATGCCGGCGACCTCGGTTTTCTTGACGTCGTGGCCGAGCGCGATGGCGGCCTCGGCGAGGATCTCGGTGGCGGTCATGACCCCCTGGCCGCCGATGCCGACGACGAGGATGTTGGTGATGTTGCTGTCAGGCATGAAGGACTCCCGAAGGGCCGCTCCCGAGGGAGACCAAGCCCCCTGTGGGGGCAGCGAATGAAATGAGCGTGGGGGCCATATTGGTTCTCCTCAATGCTTGACCAGCCGGATCGGCTTGGTCAGGTCGGCATGGAC
This sequence comes from Rhodocyclaceae bacterium, assembly GCA_034004665.1. Lineage (GTDB taxonomy): Bacteria > Pseudomonadota > Gammaproteobacteria > Burkholderiales > Rhodocyclaceae > Sulfuricystis. Next base: position 6,882 of record JAVEWF010000090.1, read on the forward strand.
GATGGCCTCCGGCGCGCAGGGCTGGACGCACAGGTTGCAGCCGGTGCAGGCCGAGGTCTCGATCTTGACGAACTGCAGCTCGACTTCCTTGCCGGAGGGCTTGACCACCTTCTCGCGGCGCGTGACGTGGATCGCCGGGCAGCCGACATCGACGCAGTTGCCGCAGCCGGTGCACTTGTCGTCGATGACTTCGTAGGGCTTCTGCTTCTTGTAGTCGTCGATCAGCACGCAGGGCTGGTCGGTGATGATGACCGACACCTCGGGAATCTTGATCTCGTCGCGGATGGTCTTGAACAGCTTGGGCAGGACATAGGGATCGACGACGTGGATGCGCTCCTTCTTCACGCCGAGCGATTCCACCAGTTTGGCGAAATCGACGCGCGGTGCCGGGTTGCCGTAGATGTCGCGGCCGTTGCCGGGATTGTCCTGGCCGCCGGTCATGCCGACCGCGCGGTTGTCGAGCAGCAGCACGGTGACGTTGCCGCCGTTGTAGACCATGTCGAGCAGGCCCTGCATGCCCATGTGCAGGAAGGTCGA
>JAVEWF010000091.1:0-7404 GCA_034004665.1 Rhodocyclaceae bacterium
CTGAAGGCGGCTGCATAAGCGTCGACGGGCACGGGGTGCCTCATCACTCACGGGCCGTCCGGATCCTTTGCCTCGGATCCGGAATCCTGGCCCTGACGCTGGCGATCCTCGGGATTTTCCTGCCGCTGCTGCCGACCACGCCGTTCATCCTGCTGGCCGCCGCCTGCTTCGCCCGCAGTTCGAATCGGCTGCATGACTGGCTCCTGACGCAGCCGGTCGCCGGGCCAGTCATCCGGGACTGGCAGGACTACCGCAGCATGCCCCCGCGGGTGAAACCCTGGGCGACGCTGCTGATCCTTCTTTCGTTCAGTCTGTCGATCTGGCTCATGGATTCGGACTGGCACCGGATCATGCTGGGCGTGCTGATGGCGGCACTGCTCCTTGCCCTCTGGCGCATCCCCGTTCGCGACGCAACCTCCGAACCGCCGCCTGCGGCCTAGCCGGCCTTTATGGGAAAATCGCGCCATGATGCGCGTATCGGCATACGGGACGGACAGACCACAGGCTGCCACGGGTTCAGCCATTCCGGTTCGGGCGCTGATCGCATTCGTCTGCGCCTATCCGCTGCTGGACTGGATCAGCTACACGCACCCCATGGCGCACTTCAACATCACGCCGTGGAACCCTCAGCCGGCACTGGCCATCGCCCTGCTGATGCTTTACGGCCAACGCTGGCTGCCTGCAGTGACGCTGGTCATCGCCATCACCGAGCAACTGATCCGGGATACGGCCACTCCCTGGCAGATCGACATCACGGCAGCACTGGTGCTGGGCCTTTGCTACGGCGCCATGGCGCAGGCGCTGACGCAGCACTTCCGCATTTCTCCACGCCTTGATGCACTACGTGACGTCCTGCGCCTGATCGGCATCGTCATCCTGGGCTCCCTGCTGACCGGGGCGCTGTATGTCGGCACGCTGGTCGCGGGCAATGCCGGTCCCGCAGTGCAGTTTCCCGAAGCCCTGCTGCGTTTCTGGATCGGCGACGGCGTCGGCATGCTGGTCTTCCTGCCGATGACGCTGATGCTCGCCGACGATGCGCGCCGCCGCCAGATCGGCACGATGCTGCTCAAGCCCGAAACCCTGCTGCAGGCGGCCTCCATCGTGGCCACGCTGCTCTTCATTTTCGGACAGAACCTTGCCGAGCAGGTCAAGTTCTTCTATCTGCTGTTCCTGCCGCTGGTATGGGTTTCGGTCCGGTCGGGCCTGCTGGGCAGCGCGGTCGCCGCCCTGCTGATCCAGACCGGCATCATCATCGCCGTCCACATCACCGGGCAGACGCCGCTGTCGGTCTTCGAACTGCAGACATTCCTGATCGCGCTTACCGTCATGGGCCTGTTTCTTGGCGTGACGGTCGACGAACGCGAACAGGCCGAGCTCGCCTTGAGAAAATCCCAGAAGCTGGCCGCTGCCGGTCAAATGGCCGCCGCATTGACCCATGAACTGAGCCAGCCGTTGACCGCGCTCGCCAACTACGCCCGCGCCGGCCAGTTGCTGGTGATCGCCGCCAGCCCCGACCGCTCTCAACTGGAGGAGACCATGAACAAGCTGGTCGCCGAATCGCGGCGCACGGCCGACGTGGTACGCCGACTGCGCGATTTCCTGCAGCACGGCGCCATGCGGATGGAGCAGGCGAATCTCGTCGCGCTGATGGAAAACAGCGTCAGTCGGCTGCAGGCCACCGCTGCCGCAGAAAATACGACCCTCCGTTGCCACGTGCCGACAGGTCCGCTGCCCGTGATGATGGATACCCTCCAGATCGAGATCGTGCTGCGCAACCTGTTGCGCAATGCCATCGAAGCGGCGTGCGAGAACCCTGCCGAAGGTCGCGAGGTCCATGCCGGCATCACGTGCGAGTCCGCTCGGGAAGTCACGGTCAGCATCGTCGATAGCGGCCGCGGGATTCGGCGCGGCCAATCCGAGCAGATATTCGAACCCTTCGAGACCACCAAGGCCAGCGGCATGGGCATGGGGCTCGCCGTCAGCCGTGCCATCATCGAGGCCCATCACGGCCGCCTGTGGGCAGAGGATGGCGACAAGGCGGGAATCCTGCGATTCACGCTGCCGCTCGGCGATATCGACCATGAGTGATCTGCGCGCCCGCTATACCGTTTTCATCGTGGATGACGACCTATCCGTACGGGATTCGCTGTCGCTGATTCTCAGTCTGAAGGGGTTTCGCAACGCCACCTTCGCGTGTGCCGAGGATTTCGTACGGGCGCTTCAGCCCGACTGGAGCGGCTGCGCGGTCGTCGACCTGAAAATGCCCGGCATGAACGGCCTCGAACTGCAGCAGATGCTCGCCAGCCGCGAGCCGCCCTTGCCGGTCGTCATCATTTCAGCGCATGGCGACGTCGCCTCGTCGCGTCTCGCCTTCAAGGCCGATGCGGTCGACTTCCTCGAAAAGCCCTTCGACGACGAGCAGATCGTCCAGGCCATCGAACTGGCCATGAAAAGGCTGCATGACCGTGAATCAGACCTTGAGGCAAGGCAACGGCGCGAAGCCGGACTCGCCATGCTGAGTACGCGCGAACGCGAAGTGATGCAGCTGCTCGGCGAGGGGCTGCAAAACCGGACCGTCGCGGAACGACTCGGCCTGAGCCCTCGCACCGTCGAAGTGCATAAGGCACGCATCCTGGCGAAACTCGGCATTCGCAACGTCGCCGAACTCGTCCGGCTGGTCGATGCTGTCGATTAGCACCGCGGATACGTATCAGCCCTTACGGGGCTGACCGAATTTCCAGCACGCAGGCGAGCCGCTATTCTCCGGACAGGAGGATGGCTTGCGTTTCGACATGGAAATTCTGTACCCAGAACTGCGTTCGTTCCCCCCCGAAGACCGGGCGCGCGTCATGCATGAAGCCAGGCAAACGCCCTTCGATACCCTCGAACTGTTCGGCATGGCCGCTGCGTTGGTGATCGTGACGGCACTGACCGACTACTCGGGCGGAGGGCCCGACGGCAACCAGCGTTTCTTCTCCGGGGTGCTCAATTATCTTGCGGCCCTGCCGCTGCTGGCCGTCACGCTCGGCCCCTTCCTGATCCGACGGGTCAGGCGCGGGCTGCGGTCGGAACGCAACAAACTCGCCGGGAAACGCTAGTCCCGCCCCCGACACCTGCATCCCCACCCGGCTCCTGCATGTTCCGTCCCCTGATTTTTCTGCTCGTCATCTACGCCTTCTGGCTGTTGCTGTCCGGCATGTATACGCCGTTCCTGCTGGCAGCCGGTGCCGGATCGGCACTGGGCGTATTTCTGCTGGCCAGGCGCATGGATGTCGTCGACCATGAAGGATTTCCCATCCATCTCGGCTGGCAGGCGCTGGTTTCCTACTGGCCCTGGCTCATCAAGGAAATCGTCAAGTCGGCCTGGGACGTCAGCCGACGCATTCTCCATCCGGAACTGCCGATCTCGCCGGTACTGGTTGAGTTCGCACCTTCCCAGAAAACCGATCTGGGACTGGTGATCCACGCCAATTCGATCACCCTGACCCCGGGCACCATTTCCGTCGAAGTCGCCCCCGGCCGCTTCCTCGTCCATGCGCTGACGCGCGCAGGCGCTGCGGGGCTCGCCGCCAGCGAGATGGACCGGCGCTGTGCGGCTCTGGAGAAAGCGCATCCGTGATCAGCGCCGCCACCATTGCACTGATCGTCACGCTCGCACTGGCGCTGGTACGGGCCGCCGCCGGCCCCAGCGTGTTCGACCGGTTGCAGGCAGCCAATACCATCGGTACCTGCGCGATGCTGCTGCTTGCCGTCTTCGGCTTTTTCAACGGACGTCCCGAGTTTCTTGATCTCGCACTGGTTTATGGCCTGCTCAACGTGATCGGCGTGATCGCCGTGCTCAAGTTCTTCCGTCAGGGCAGCCTGGGGGCAGGCAGCGAGGGCGAGCCGCTCCCATGACCGGACTGATCGATACGCTGGGGGGCCTGATCCTGCTCGCCGGCGCTTTCTTCTGCCTCGTCGGTGCCATCGGACTGGTGCGCATGCCGGACTTCTATACGCGCATGCACGCGGCGAGCGTAGTCGAAACGCTCGGCGTGGGGCTCGTCCTGACCGGCCTGATGCTGCTGGCCGGCTTCACGCTCGTGACGGCCAAGCTGCTGATGATCGGCCTCCTGATCTTCTTCGCCAGCCCGACCGCGAGCCATGCCCTGGCGCGCGCAGCGATGCTGCACGGCGTCAAGCCGCAACTGACCGAACCGGGAGCCGAATCATCGAAACCCTGATTGTCGACAGCCTGCTGGTACTGATGGCCTTCACGGTATGGGTACTGGCGGGAACGCGCAATCTGTTCGGCGTGGTCGTGCTGTCGGGCATCTACAGTTTCCTGATGGCGACGGTGATGGTCGCGCTGGATGCGGTCGATGTCGCGATGACCGAGGCCGCCGTCGGCGCCGGCGTATCGACCGTGCTGATGCTCGGAGCCCTTCATCTCTGCAAGAGCGAGGAAGCCAAGCCCGCGCACCGCCCCTGGCTGCCGCTGGCCCTGTCGGCAGCCACGGCCGTCCTGTTGATCTACGGCGCCCTCGGCCTGCCCGATTTCGCCGACCCGCAAGCGCCGATCCACCAGCATGTCTCGCCACGCTACCTGCAAAACGAGATCGACGTGCCCAACGTGGTCACCGCCGTGCTGGCCAGTTTCCGCGGCTACGACACGCTGGGTGAAACCACCGTCGTCTTCACGGCCGGAGCCGGCATCATCGCGCTGCTGCGCCGGCGCAAGATCAAGCGGGGCGGCAATGAAGAATGACCTGGTCCTGCGGGTGATCGGCAAGCTGCTGATCCCCTTCATCCTTCTGTTCGCACTGTATGTGCAGTTTCACGGCGATTTCGGGCCGGGGGGCGGTTTCCAGGCCGGCACCATCTTCGCTGCCGGGATTGTCTTCTATGCATTGATCTTCGGGCTGGAAAACGCCCGCAAGGTCATTCCCGACCGGCTGGTCGAGGCCATGCTCGCCGCCGGCGTGCTGCTCTATGCGGGCGTCGGCGTGGCCGGCCTGCTGCTGGGCGGCAACTATCTCGACTACTTCGCGCTCGACGCCGACCCGATCCACGGCCAGCACCGGGGCATCTTCTGGGTCGAGGCGGGCGTGGCCGTGACCGTCTGCGGCGTGATGCTGAAAATCTTCTACATGTTCGCCTCGCGCGGAGAGGACGGCAGGGGCGAAGCATGAGCGAACTGGTCGAACATTTTTCCTACATCGTCACCGTCTTCCTGATGGTCGCCGGCCTGTATGTCGTCATGGCGCGCGGCAACCTGATCAAGAAGCTGGTCGGCCTCTCGGTATTCCAGACCTCCGTCTACCTGCTCTACATCGCACCGGGAAAGCTGCTGGGCGGCACCGCACCGATTCTCGCATCGCAATACAGCGTGTATTCGAACCCGTTGCCGCACGTCCTGATCCTCACCGCGATCGTCGTCGGGGTCGCCACCCTGGCGCTCGGCCTCGCGCTCACGGTTCGCATCCGCGAAGCCTACGGCACCATCGAGGAAGACGAAATCATCGCGCTCGACCATCGTGTCGAGGATGCACGGAGCGATGAACGATGAGCATGGCCGCCCACCTGCCCGCCCTGCAGGTAGTACTGCCGCTGCTCTCGGCACCGCTGGCCGTGCTGCTGCGTCACGGCGGCCTCGCCTTCATCGTCGTGACGGCCGGCGCCTGGGCCGCATTCGCCGCCGCCGTCGGCCTGTGGCTGCAAGTCGGCGAGGTCGGTGTCGTCAGCTACCACATCGGCAACTGGGCGCCGCCCTGGGGCATCGAATACCGCGTGGACCGCCTCGCCAGTCTCGTCCTGCTGCTGGTCTCGGGCACGGCGGCCATCGTGCTCCCCTGGAGCCGCACCAGCATCGAACGCGAGATTCCTGCCGACCTGCACTATCTCTATTACGCGATGTTCGGCCTCTGCCTCGCCGGACTGCTGGGCATCACGATCACCGGCGACGCCTTCAACGTCTTCGTCTTCCTCGAAATCTCGTCGCTGGCGACCTACGTGCTGATCGCACTGGGCCGGGACCGGCGCGCGCTCGCCGCCTCCTACCGCTACCTGATCATGGGCACGATCGGGGCGACCTTCTTCGTCATCGGCATCGGCTTCCTCTACCTGATGACCGGTACGCTGAACCTGGTCGACATGGCCGAGCGCCTGCGCGCTGTCGAAAGCTCGCGGCCCGTGCTCGCCGCGCTGGCCTTCATTACCGTCGGCGTCTCGCTCAAGCTGGCGTTGTTCCCGCTGCATCAGTGGCTACCGAACGCCTACACCCACGCGCCCTCGGCGGTGACCGCCTTCCTCGCCGCCACGGCGACGAAGGTGTCGGTCTATGTGCTGATCCGCTTTTGGTTCTCGGTGTTCGGCGAGAGCCTGGTGTTCCACAAGCTGCCGCTGCCGCAGATCATGCTGCTGCTCTCGCTCGCCGCGATGTTCGCCGCCAGCTTCACGGCCATCTTCCAGGACAACCTCAAGCGCCTGTTCGCCTATTCGAGCATCGGCCAGATCGGCTACATCACGCTCGGCCTGTCCTTCGATTCGGTGAGCGGCCTGACCGCCTCAATCGTCCACCTGTTCAACCACGGCGTCACCAAGGCGGCGATCTTCCTGCTGATCGGCGGCATCGTCGCCGTCTCGCCGGGGCCGACTTTCGACAAACTTTCCGGGCTGGCGAAGCGCATGCCGCTCACCTGCTTCGGCATCGTCGTCGCCGGCCTCTCGCTGATCGGCGTGCCCGGCACGGCCGGCTTCGTCAGCAAGTGGACGCTGATCGTCGCCGCGCTGGAGAAGGAACAGTTCTGGCTGGTCGGCGCGATCCTGCTCTCCTCGCTGCTCGCCGTCGCCTACGTCTGGCGTTTCGTCGAGGTGGCCTACTTCAGGCCGGCACCCGAAGGATCGGCCAAACAGGAAGCACCCCTGGCGCTGCTGATCCCCGCCTGGGCACTCGTGATCGCGACGATCTGGTTCGGCCTCGACACCTCGTTCACCGTCGGCACGGCCGCCGAGGCCGCACAACAGCTCGTGAAGGTGGGCAAATGACGGCCTTGCAGTTGGCCTTCCTCATCCCGCTCATCGGCGCCGTCGGCATCGCGCTGGCCGGCAAGCGGCCGAATCTGCGCGAAGGCGTGACGCTGACCACGGCTGTCCTCCTCTTCGCCACCGTGCTGCAACTGCTCGACCCGGTGCTGGCCGGCGAACAGCCGGAACTGGTCCTGTTCGAACTCCTGCCCGGCCTCTCCATCGCCTTCAGGGTCGAGCCGCTCGGCATGCTCTTCGGCCTGATCGCCGCCGGCCTGTGGATCGTCAATTCGGTGTATTCGATCGGCTACATGCGCGGCAACAAGGAGCAGCACCAGACGCGCTTCTACGTCTGCTTCGCCCTCTCGCTCGCCGCGGCGCTCGCCATCGCCTTCGCGG
>JAVEWF010000092.1:0-7391 GCA_034004665.1 Rhodocyclaceae bacterium
CCGTAGTCGGACAGACGGGCGCCGCTCTTCTGGCCATGCTGGCCGGGCGCATAGGCGCGGCGCTCGATGGCGCATTTGTCGGTGAAGCACTTTTCGCCTTTCAGGAAAAGCTTCTCGCCTTCGCGGCGGCACTGACGGCATTTGGGATCGAGATTACGAGCCATGAAAATAGTCCTGATGATGTGGACGCGGCGTCCCGGTTAGATACGACGCTTCTTGGAGGGGCGGCAGCCGTTGTGCGGGATCGGCGTCACGTCGGAAATGGCGGTGATCTTGAAGCCGAGCGCATTCAGCGCGCGCACGGTGGACTCGCGGCCCGGGCCGGGCCCCTTGATGCGCACTTCCAGGTTCTTGACGCCGTATTCCTGCGCCATCTTGCCGGCGTTTTCCGCCGCGACCTGCGCCGCGAAAGGCGTCGACTTGCGCGAGCCCTTGAAGCCCGCGCCGCCCGCCGTCGCCCAGGACAAGGCGTTGCCCTGGCGGTCGGTGATGGTCACGATCGTGTTGTTGAAGGACGCATGAATGTGCGCGATGCCTTCCGCGACGTTCTTCTTGACCTTTTTGCGCGCACGCGCAGCAGTTTTATTGGTGGTAGCCATGATCAGCCCTTATTTCTTGATGGCCTTGCGCGGTCCCTTGCGGGTGCGCGCGTTGGTACGGGTACGCTGGCCGCGCACAGGCAGCCCTTTGCGATGCCGGAAACCGCGATAGCAGCCCAGATCCATCAGGCGCTTGATGTTCATCGTGATTTCGCGGCGCAGGTCGCCTTCCACCGTGAATCGGGACACGCCTTCGCGCAGGCGCTCCATCTCGGCCTCGCTCAGATCCTTGATCTTGGTCGACTGGGCAATGCCCACCGCATCACAGATCTTGCCGGACGTGGTCCGGCCGATGCCGTAGATGGCGGTCAGGGCAATGACCGCATGTTGATGATTCGGGATGTTAACCCCAGCAATACGAGCCATTCGCAAAGCTCCGAACGCAAAAACGAAACATTATAGCACGCCGGACGGGATTTCCCGCCGACACGAGTTCATCCGCCCCAGGCCAGTCAACCCTGACGCTGCTTGTGGCGCGGGTCGTCGCAAATCACGCGTACGACACCCTTGCGACGCACGATCTTGCATTTGCGACAAATTTTCTTGACAGAAGCCTGCACTCTCATGATTTTCTCCATTCACACCGGCAATCTCCGCCGGCTTACGTCATACGTCATACGTCTTACGTCTTACGTCTTACTTGGCGCGGAACACGATGCGCCCCTTGCTCAGGTCGTAAGGCGTCAATTCGACCGTCACCTTGTCGCCGGGCAAAATGCGGATGTAGTGCATGCGCATCTTTCCCGAAATATGGCCCAGCAACACATGTCCGTTTTCCAGTTTGACGCGGAAGGTCGCGTTGGGCAGGTTTTCCAGAACCTCGCCCTGCATCTGGATCACATCCTCCTTCGACATCAACGCCCCACCAGGCCGTTCTTGAAATTGGCTTTCTTGAGCAGGCCTTCGTACTGGTGCGACATGACATACGCCTGAACCTGGGCCATGAAGTCCATGGCCACCACGACGATGATCAGCAGCGAGGTTCCGCCGAAGTAGAACGGCACGTTCCACTTCAGGATCAGGAATTCGGGCAGCAGGCACACCAGCGTGATGTAGACCGCGCCCACCAGCGTCAGCCGGGTCAGAATCTTGTCGATGTAGCGCGCCGTCTGGTCGCCCGGCCGGATGCCCGGCACGAACGCGCCGCTCTTCTTCAGGTTGTCCGCCGTCTCCTTCGAATTGAAGACCAGCGCGGTATAGAAGAAGCAGAAGAAAATGATCGCGATCGCATACAACAGCACATAGATCGGCTGCCCCGGCGAGAGCGTCGCCGCGATGTCCTTCAGCCACGACATGTTCTCCGTGCTGCCGAACCACCCCGCCATCGTCGCCGGAAACAGGATGATGCTGGACGCGAAAATGGGCGGAATCACACCGGCCATGTTCAGCTTGAGCGGCAGGTGCGAGCTTTGGCCGCCCACCACCATCTTGCCGACCTGGCGCTTGGCGTAGTTCACCAGAATCTTGCGCTGTCCGCGCTCGACGAACACCACCAGCGCGGTCACCAGCAGCACGCCGACGAAGAGCAGCAGCACCAGCGGAATCGAGAACGCGCCGGTGCGGGTCAGTTCCAAGGTACCGGCGATGGCGTGCGGCAAGCCGGCGGCGATACCCGCGAAGATGATGATCGAGATGCCGTTGCCCAGGCCGCGTTCGGTGATCTGCTCGCCCACCCACATCAGGAACATCGTGCCCGCGGTCAGCGTGACGATGGCGGTGAGGCGGAAGGTCAAACCGGGGTCCAGCACCAGGCCCGCCTGGGACTCGAGCGCAATGGCGATCCCCAGCGACTGGAAGAGCGCGAGACCCAGCGTGCCGTAGCGCGTGTACTGCGTGATCTTGCGGCGGCCGGCCTCGCCTTCCTTCTTCAGGGCCTCGAGCTTCGGCGACACGCTCGACATCATCTGCACGATGATCGAGGCCGAGATGTACGGCATGATGCCCAGGGCAAACACGCTGAAGCGCGACAGCGCGCCGCCCGAGAACATGTTGAACATGCCCAGGATGCCGCCCTGCTGCGACTTGAAAAGATCCTCGAGCACGACGGGATCGATGCCCGGCACCGGGATGAAGGTGCCGATGCGGTACACGATCAGTGCGCCGAGCAGGAACAGCAGGCGGCGCTTCAGATCGCCGAATCTGCTCAAACCGGTTTTGGGCGTAGCCAAGACGCGTCCCGCCTGTCTTACTCTGCGACGCTGCCGCCGGCGGCTTCGATCGCGGCGCGCGCACCTTTGGTCACGGCCACGCCGGACAGCCTGATCGCCTTGCCGATTTCACCGGACAGATAGACGCGCGCGGCGCGCACGCCACCGCCCACCACGCCGGCCTGCTTCAGCACCAGCAGATCGATTTCGTCGGCGCTCACCGCGGCCAGTTCCGACAGACGCACACGCGCCGTTTCACCGCGGGTCGGCGAGACGAAGCCCCGCTTCGGGAGGCGGCGATGCATCGGCATCTGGCCGCCCTCGAATCCGACCTTGTGGAAACCGCCCGCGCGGGACTTCTGACCCTTGTGGCCGCGGCCGGCGGTCTTGCCCAGGCCCGAGCCGATGCCGCGTCCCACGCGGCGTTTGTCTTTTTTCGCGCCGTCAGCCGGCTTGATCGTATTCAGTTCCATTTAAGCCTCGCACTTCACCAGGTAGGCGACCTTGGTAATCATGCCGCGGTTCGCCGGCGTATCGAGCACCTCGACGCTGTGGTTGATACGGCGCAGACCCAAGCCGCGCACGCATGCGCGGTGCGGCGCCTTGGTGCCGATCAGGCTCCTGACCAGCGTCACCTTAATTTTCTTCTGCTCACTCATGACTTACCCCGTGATGTCTTCGACAGACTTGCCGCGCTTGGCCGCGATCTCGGACGGCGTGGACATCTTCATCAGGCCGTCGATCGTCGCCCGCACGACGTTGTAGGGATTGGTCGATCCCAGGCACTTGGCGAGCACGTTCTGCACGCCCATCACCTCGAACACCGCGCGCATCGCGCCGCCGGCGATGATGCCGGTACCTTCCGAAGCGGGCTGGATCAGCACGCGCGAGGCGCCGTGCTGGCCCACGACGGTGTGGTGGAAGGTGCCATTCTTGAGATTGATCTTGACCAGCTTGCGACGCGCTTCTTCCATCGCCTTCTGGACCGCGACCGGCACTTCGCGGGACTTGCCCTTGCCCATGCCGATGCCGCCGTCGCCGTCGCCGACCACGGTCAGCGCGGCAAAACCCATGATCCGGCCGCCCTTCACCACCTTGGTGACGCGGTTGACCGAAATCATCTTCTCGCGCAGACCGTCGCCGCGCTCTTCGTTCGTAGTAGGTGCTGTACGGGCCATGTCGATTCGCCTCGTTAAAATACCAAACCGCCTTCGCGGGCCGCTTCAGCGAGGGCTTTCACTCGCCCATGAAACTTGAAGCCGGACCGGTCGAACGCCACTTTCTCGATACCCAGGCCCTTGGCCTTCTCGGCCAGACGCCTGCCCACCAGCGCCGCAGCGGCGGCGTTGCCGCCGTTGGCGAGCTGGCCGCGCAAGTCCTTGTCGTTCGAAGACGCGCTGGCCATCACCGCGCCGCCATCCGCCGAAATGATCTGTGCGTAGATGTGGCTGTTGGTGCGATGGATGGCCAGGCGAATCGCCTTGACGGCCGCGATCTTGGCGCGGGTTTTGCGCGCTCTGCGAATCCGTGTCTGCTTGGTGTTCATTGTCTGTCCTTAAGCCTTACTTCTTCTTGGTCTCTTTCTTGACGACCACTTCGTCGCTGTAGCGCACACCCTTGCCCTTGTAGGGCTCCGGCGGACGGTAGGCGCGCACGTCGGCGGCCACCTGGCCAACCGCCTGACGGTCGATGCCCTTGATCACGATCTCGGTTTGCGAGGGGGTTTCGACCTTGATGCCCGCCGGCATCTTGTGCACGACGGGGTGCGAGAAGCCCAGCGTCAGGTTGAGCGCGTCGCCCTGCGCCTGGGCGCGATAACCCACGCCGATCAACGTCAGACGTTTTTCGAAGCCCTTGGAGACACCCTGCACCATGTTGTTCACCAGCGCACGCATCGTACCGGCCATCGCATTCGCCTGGATGCCGTCGCCGACAGCCGCGAAGGTCAGCACGCCGTCGTTCAGCGCCACGGTCACATCGGACGATGCCGCCTGCCGGATCGTGCCGAGCGGGCCCTTGACCGAAATGTCGGCGCCCAATGTGACTTCGACGCCCTGCGGCACGGTAATCGGATTTTTAGCTACACGAGACATATTCGCACTCCTTTACGCGACCACGCAGAGGACTTCGCCGCCCACGCCCTTGGCGCGCGCATGGCGGTCCGTCATGACGCCGCTCGAGGTGGAGACGATCGCCACGCCCAGGCCGTTCATCACGCGCGGCAGCTCCTGCGCACCCTTGTAGATGCGGAGCCCAGGCTTGCTGATGCGCTCGATATGCTCGATGACGGGCCGACCGGCATGGTATTTCAACTGCAGTTCGAGCTCGGGCTTGCCGGCTTCGCCGCGCACGGCGAAATCGTCGATGTAGCCTTCGTCCTTCAGCACCTTGGCGATTGCCACCTTGACCTTGGAGGACGGCATCGTCACGGAGGCCTTTTCCACCATTTGCGCATTGCGGATGCGGGTCAGCATGTCCGCGATGGGATCACTCATACTCATTTCGTTCGCCCTTTTACCAGCTTGCCTTCACGATGCCCGGGATCTCGCCCTTCATCGCGTATTCGCGCAGCTTGCCGCGCGCCAGACCGAATTTGCTGAACACGCCGCGCGGACGACCCGTCAACTGGCAGCGGTTGCGTTGACGCACCGGGCTCGCATTGCGCGGCAGCGCCTGCAGCGCGCGGTAAGCCTCCTGCCGCTCTTCGTCGCCGCTCTTGGCGTTGGCGATCACGGCTTTCAGCGCTGCCCGCTTGGCGGCGTATTTCTTGACCAGACGGGCGCGCTTCTCTTCGCGATTGATCAGGGATAACTTGGCCATGCTTACCTCAATTCTTGAACGGGAAGCTGAAGGCGGCCAGCAGCGCGCGCGCTTCGTCGTCGGTTTTGGCGGTGGTGGTGATGGTGATGTTCATGCCACGCAGCGCGTCGATCTTGTCGTACTCGATCTCCGGGAAGATGATCTGCTCCTTGACGCCCATGTTGTAGTTGCCGCGGCCGTCGAAGGACTTGCCGGACACGCCACGGAAGTCGCGAATGCGCGGCATCGCAACGGTCACGAGACGGTCGAGGAATTCGTACATCTGGGCGCGACGCAGCGTCACCATGCAGCCCACCGGATAGTTCTCGCGAATCTTGAAGCCCGCGATCGACTTCTTCGACTTGGTGACCACCGGCCTCTGACCCGCGATCCTCTGCATGTCGCCAACGGCGTGCTCCATGACCTTCTTGTCGGCCACGGCCTCGCCCACACCCATGTTGAGCGTGATCTTCTGGATGCGCGGCACTTCCATGACCGATTTGTAGCCGAACTGCTCGACCAGCTTCGGCACGACCGTGTCGCGATAAAATTCTTGCAAGCGCGCCATTCGATTACCCCTGTGCGTCGACCATTTCGCCGTTGGACTTGAATACGCGCACCTTGCGGCCGTCCTCGAGCTGCTTGTACCCCACCCGATCCGCCTTCAGCGTCGCCGGGTTGAAGAGCGCGACGTTGGAAGCGTGAATCGGCATTTCCTTCTCGACGATACCCCCCTGGATGTTCCGCATGGGGTTCGGCTTCTGGTGCTTCTTGACGCGATTCATGCCTTCCACCAGCACGGCGCCATCGTCCAGCACGCGCAGGACGGTCCCGCGCTTGCCCTTGTCCTTGCCGGCGAGAATGATCACCTGATCGCTTTTACGGATACGTGCCATGATTGCCCCTTACAGAACCTCGGGCGCCAGCGAGACGATCTTCATGAACTTCTCGGTGCGCAGTTCGCGCGTCACGGGCCCGAAGATGCGGGTACCGATCGGCTCCAGTTTGTTGTTGAGCAGCACCGCGGCGTTGCCGTCGAAGCGCACCAGGGAGCCGTCTGCGCGACGCACGCCCTTGGCGGTGCGCACGACCACCGCGTTGTAGATGTCGCCCTTCTTCACGCGGCCGCGCGGCGCAGCATCCTTGATGCTGACCTTGATAATGTCGCCCACGCCCGCGTAACGGCGGTGACTGCCGCCCAGGACCTTGATGCACATCACCGAGCGCGCACCCGTGTTGTCAGCCACGTCCAGTACGGACTGCATCTGAATCATTTAATTTGCCTCCAACTTGATCACCAGCTCATTCGCTAAGCACGGCTGGCGGCCAGTTTTGGAACCCGTTCGGGAGAACGGCTGCGCCGATTCGTTCGACGCAGCCCACGAAGTCGGCGAACCGGATACACTTCAACCGGCCACCAACCGGAAAACGCGGCACTATACCGGGTTTCTTGCCTCAATACAAGACCGATTGCGCAATCAGACGCGCGCGCGCTCGATCAGCTTGCTGACGGTCCAGGCCTTGGTGCGCGACAGCTTGCGCGACTCCTCGATCTGCACCATGTCGCCCTCGTGGAACTCGTTGTTTTCGTCGTGGGCGTGATACTTCTTCGACATCCGGATCACCTTGCCGATGACGGGATGCTTCACGCGGCGCTCGACCAGCACGGTCACCGTCTTGTTCATCTTGTCGCTGACCACGCGTCCGGTCAGCGTGCGAACCACCTTCTTGCTCTCAGTCATGCTTGACCCGCCTTCTCGCGCATAATGGTCTTGACCCGGGCGATGTCGCGGCGCAGCTTGCCGAGGTCGGCCGTCTTGTTCGACTGCTGCGTCGCCACCTGCAT
>JAVEWF010000093.1:0-2433 GCA_034004665.1 Rhodocyclaceae bacterium
CGATCGGTTCCTTGACGCCGTCCTGGCCGTCGACGATGAACTCCTGCACCAGCGTGTGCAGGATCTGGTCGTCGGCCGAGATCGGCGTGGCGTTGGCGGCCTCGATGGCGCGCGCGACGTCGTATTGTGTCACCTCCTTGTCGCGCACCACCGCCATGCCGTTGGAATCCTTGCTCTTGATGTGGCTGCCGGCGATGCCGGTATAGACCTCGCGCACCTTGCAGCCGGCCATCATCTCGACCTCGGCGACGGCCTTGGAGATGCTGTTCACCGTCGCCTCGATATTCACGACGACGCCCTTCCTCAGGCCGCGCGCCTCCTGCGTGTCCTGCGTGCCGATGCCGAGGATGGCCAGCTGGCCCTCGGCATTCTGTTCGGCGACGATGGCGACGATCTTCGACGTGCCGATGTCGAGGCCGACGATGAGATCGCGATTCCGTTCCTTGCTCATGTCCTGCGTTCCTGCGTATTCCGGTGCGGCTTCGTGGCGGTACCGGGCGTGCCGCCGGGAGCGTTCGTCCCGCCCTGTGCTTCGTCACGCACGATGCCGCTCATCACGAATCCGTTCGGATAGCGCATGTCGACGCTGCGGGCACGGCCCAGCTGCGTTCTTGCGGCGTCGTAATGGGTGACGAAGCGCACCATGCGTTCGTTCAATGTATCGGCGTCACGGCCGCGGCCCAGTTCGAGCGCCATGCCGTCGTCGAGCCTGAGGCGCCAGGCAAGGCGCTGCGACAGGTTGAGCACGGCCACGCGGCGGCCGATGCCGGCGAGGGCCACATCGAAGGCGTCGTGCTGCCGGAGCAGTTCGGGGGCGCTGCCCTCCGGCCCGGACAGCAGGGGCAGTGACGCGGCTTCCTCCGGCAGGTCGGCGCTGAAGAGCTCGCCCTGACGATTGACCAGCCGGCTGTCGCCGGCGGCGGACTCGGCGGCCTTGCCAGGCGCCTGCCAGCGTGCCGCTGCCTCGTGCTCTTCCAGCGTCAGCGCCAGCGCATCGGGCCACTGGCGCCGGACCGTCGCCTTGCGGACCCAGGGCAGCTTTTCGAAGGCGCTGCGCGCGGCATCGAGGTCCACGGTGAAGAAGTTGCCGACGACGGCGCTGCGTGCCGCATGTTCGATCTGGGCCGGTGCGACCTGGCCGGGCGTCGCGGCCAGCACGACTTCGCGCAACGGGAAGAGCGGCAGGCGCTGCAGGGCGGTGAGCGCCGCCCAGGCGAGGGCGGCGACGGCGAGTACGGTCAGCAGGTCGGCCAGCAGGTTGAGCAGGGCCGGCTGGTGCCACAATCCACCCGCTGCGCCGGGCTCGGCCTTCTGCAGGCGGACGTTGCCCCTAGGCCTTGCCACAGCGAGCCTCCGCGAGGATGCGCAGGACCAGGTCATCGAAGCCGATGCCCGCGGCGCGGGCCGCCATCGGGACCAGCGAATGTCCGGTCATGCCCGGATTGGTATTCATTTCGAGCAGGCCGTAGCTGCCGTCGGCCCGCAGGATCAGGTCGGCACGGCCCCAGCCGCGGCAGTCGAGCGCGTCGAACGCGGCGAGCACCGTCCGGCCGATCGCGGACTCCTGGTCTGCGGGCAGGCCGGCCGGGCAGTGATACTGCACGACATCGGTGAAGTACTTGTTCTGGTAGTCGTAGCGGCCTTCCGGCGCCTCGATGCGCACCAGCGGCAGGACGGTGCGGCCGAGTACCGCGGCCGTGAGTTCCGTGCCGGTGACGAATTCCTCTGCCATCACCTCGTTGCCCTGGCTGGCGGCGGCAATGAACGCGGCTGCGAACCCATCCGCCTGCATCACCTTGGTCAGGCCGATCGACGACCCCTCGCGCACCGGCTTGACGATCAGCGGCAGGCCCAGTTCCGCGACGACCGCGGCACCGTCAGCAGCGGAGGCGACGCGCCGCGAACGCGGCGTCGGCACGCCGGCGGCTTCCCAGACCGCCTTGGTCCGGACCTTGTCCATCGCCAGCGCGGAGGCGAGCACGCCGCTGCCGGTATAGGGGATGCCCAGCAGGTCGAGCGCACCCTGCACCGTGCCGTCCTCGCCGGCACCGCCGTGCAGGATGTTGAAGACGCGGTCCACCCGCAGTTCGGCCAGGTTCCAGATCGGCTGAGCGGCCGGATCGAAGGCGAAGGCGTCCACACCCGATGTTTGCAGTGAGGCGAGCACCGCCTGGCCGGAGATCAGCGAAATCTCCCGCTCGGCCGAGTTGCCGCCCATCAGTACCGCCACCTTGCCAAAATTCATTGCCATCAAGACCTTGCCCCGAGGATGCGCACCTCGCGCACCAGTTCCACACCGAATTGTTCGCGGACCTCGGCCTGAATTCGGCCGATTAAGCTTTCTATCGCGGATGCCGAGGCCCGACCGCCCGGATTAACGATGAAATTCGCATGCTTTTCGGACACCCTCGCGCCGCCTTCTTCGAGCCCCTT
>JAVEWF010000093.1:2533-7076 GCA_034004665.1 Rhodocyclaceae bacterium
GCCATGAAGCTGGCGAGATCGTCCATGCCGCGCGGAAAGCCGGCCTTGGCGACGCGTCCGCCGGCACGCCAGGTGACGTGCCCGGCCATCGGTTCGTCGGGGCGGATCTCCATCAGGCAACCAGCTTTCCGGGGACCGAGCCGATGGAGCCGGCCCCGAGGGTGATGACGACGTCGCCCTCCCGGGCGCTATCGAGAATGGCCTGCGGCATGGCCGCGATGTCCTCGACGAAGACGGGCTCGACCTTGCCGGCGACCCGCAGCGCACGTGCCAGCGAGCGGCCGTCGGCGGCGACGATCGGCGCTTCCCCGGCCGCGTAGACCTCGCCGAGCAGGACGGCATCGGCGGCGGACAGCACCTTGACGAAATCCTCGAAGCAGTCGCGGGTGCGGGTATAGCGGTGCGGCTGAAAGGCGAGCACGATGCGCCGGCCGGGAAAGGCGCCGCGCGCCGCGGCCAGCGTGGCGGCCATCTCGACCGGGTGGTGGCCGTAGTCGTCGATCAGCGTGAAGCTGCCGCCGGCAGCCAGGCCGACCTCGCCGTAGCGCTGGAAGCGGCGGCCGACACCGTGGAATTCGCCCAACGCCTTCTGGATCGCCGTGTCGCCGGCGCCGACTTCCGTGGCCACCGCGATGGCGGCCAGCGCATTGCGCACGTTGTGCTCGCCGGGCAGGTTGAGCGTGACCGGGAAGCGCGACACGGAGCCGTTGGTGCGCACGCAGTCGAAGTGCATCCTCCCGGCGTCGGCACGCACGTTTTCGGCGCGGATGTTGGCACCTTCCGAATAGCCATAGGTCACGACCTGCTTGGCGATCTGCGGCAAAATTTCGCGCACGTTCGGATCGTCGATGCACATGACCGCGACCCCATAGAAAGGCAGGCGATGCACGAAGTCGACGAAAGCCTGCTTGAGTCGTCCGAAGTCCTGTCCGTAGGTGTCCATGTGGTCCTGGTCGATGTTCGTCACTACCGAGATCGCCGGCGACAGGAACAGGAAAGAGGCATCCGACTCGTCGGCTTCGGCGACGAGATAGTCGCCCTGGCCGAGGCGCGCATTGGCACCCGCCGAGATCAGCCGGCCGCCGATGACGAAGGTTGGGTCCAGTCCGGCTTCGGCGAGGCAACTCGCGGTGAGGCTGGTGGTGGTGGTCTTGCCGTGCGTGCCGGCGATCGCGATGCCCTGCTTGAGGCGCATCAGCTCGGCGAGCATCTGGGCGCGCGGCACGATCGGCACATGGCGCTCGCGTGCGGCGACGACCTCCGGGTTGTCCTCCTGCACCGCCGTCGAGACCACCACGGCATCGGCGCCAACCACGTTCTCGGCGGTGTGGCCGACGGTCACGCGCACGCCGAGGCCGGCGAGGCGCTGCGTCGTGGCCGAAGCCGCCAGATCGGAGCCGCTGACCTCGAAGCCCTGGTTGGCCAGCACCTCGGCGATGCCGGACATGCCGGCGCCGCCGATGCCGACGAAGTGGATGCGTTTGACTTTGTGTTTCATGATTTGGCAATTTCCTCACAGGCGTTCGCGACCGCGGCAGTCGCATCCGGCATCGCCAGTTCGCGTGCCTTTTCGGCCATCTCGCGCAGTTGGGTACGGTTCAGGTTGCGCAGGGCCGCCAGCCTTTCCGGCGTCAGTTCCGCCTGCGGCAGCAGCATCGCCGCACCGGCGCGCGACAGGAAGCGTGCGTTCGCGGTCTGGTGGTCGTCGACCGCATGCGGGAAGGGCACCAGCACGCTGGCGACGCCGGCCGCCGCCAGCTCGGCGATGGTCAGCGCCCCGGCGCGGCAGATGACCAGATCGGCCCAGGCGTAGGCGCCGGCCATGTCCTCGATGAAGGCGACGGCATGCGCCTGCACGCCGGCCGCGGCGTAGGCGGCGCGCAGCGCCTCGAGATGCCTCTCGCCGGACTGGTGCACCACTTCCGGCCGCTCGGCTTCCGGAATCAGCGCCAGCCCCTGCGGCACGGCCTCGTTGAGTGCCTGTGCGCCGAGGCTGCCGCCGATCACGAGGATGCGCAGGCGGCCCGGGCATTCCCGTTCATGCTCGGCATAGCGCAAAGTCGGTGCCGGCAGGACGGCGATGTCGCTGCGCACGGGGTTGCCGATCCATTTGCCCTTCCTGAAAACGTCGGGGAAACCGGTCAGTACCCGGTCGGCGACGCCGGCCAGCACCTTGTTGGCCAGGCCGGCGATCGAATTCTGTTCGTGCAGGATCAGCGGGATGCCGCGCAGCGCCGCCATCATGCCGCCGGGGAAGCTGATGAAGCCACCCATGCCGATCACCAGGGCGGGCTGTATGCGCCCCAGTTCCTGCCAGGACTGGATGAAGCCGCGCAGCAGGTTGAACGGCAGGAGCAGTTTGCGCAGCAGTCCCTTGCCGCGCAGTGCGCCGAAGCGCACCCAGGCCATCTTGTAACCCCGGGCCGGGACGAGTCGCGCCTCCATCCCGTCGGGATGGCCGATCCAGACCACATGCCAGCCACGATACTTGAGTTCGTCGGCGACGGCGAGGCCGGGCATGATATGGCCGCCGGTGCCGCCGGCCATGATGACGGCGGTCTTGTAGGTCTTCATGCCTGCAGCCCCCGCATGAGCCTTCTGTTTTCATAGTCCACCCGCAGCAGCACGGCCAGCGCGACGCAGTTGGCGACGATGCCTGAGCCGCCGAAGCTCATCAGCGGGAGCGTGAGGCCCTTGGTCGGCAGCAGGCCCATGTTGACGCCCATGTTGATGAAGCTCTGGAAGCCGAACCAGATGCCGAAGCCCTGCGCGACGAGGCCGGCGTAGATGCGGTCGAGCAGCAGCGCCTGGCGTCCGACGCTGAAGCAGCGCCAGGTCAGCACCGCGAACAGGCCGACCACGACGACGACGCCGGCGAAGCCGAGTTCCTCGGCGATCACCGCGAGCAGGAAGTCGGTGTGGGCCTCGGGCAGGTAGAAGAGCTTTTCGACGCTGGCGCCCAGCCCCACGCCGAACCACTCGCCGCGGCCGAAGGCGATCAGCGCGTGCGACAGCTGGTAGCCCTTGCCGAAGGCGTCGCGCCACGGGTCCATGTAGCTGATGATGCGTTCCCAGCGATAGGGCGACGACCAGATCAGGAAGGCGAACGCCGCCGCCATCGCCGCGACCAGGCCGGCGAACAGCCGCCCGTTGATGCCGCCGAGGAAGAGGATGCCCATGGCGATGCTGACGACGACGACGAAGGCACCGAAGTCGGGTTCGCGCAGCAGCAGTCCGCCGACCAGCATCATCACCGCGGCCATCGGCACGAAGCCGCGCCGGAAGCTGTCCATCTCCGTCAGCTTGCGCGCCGTGTAGTCGGCTGCGTAGAGCACGGCGAAGAGCTTCATGAATTCGGAAGGCTGCAGGTTGATCGGGCCGAGGCCGATCCAGCGCTGCGCACCGTTCACCGAGCGGCCGAGGCCGGGGACCAGCACCACGGCGAGCAGCACCACGCCGGCGAGGAACAGCCAGGGGGCGAGTTGCTGCCAGAAGCGCAGGGGAATCTGGAAGGCGATCAGTCCGCCGACCAGGCCGACCGCCAGATAGACCGCGTGGCGGACGAGGAAGAAGGCCGGCTGGTGGCCGGTGAAGGCCGAGCCTTCCGCCGTGGCGATCGAGGCCGAATAGACCATCACCAGGCCGACCAGCAGCAGCGTCAGCGCCGGCCAGAGCAGCAGCGGGTCGATTTCGTCCGGACGCTGGACGCCGGTGCCGAAGCGGCGGCCGAGGAGCGCCGTGTTCATGCCGCCCTCCCTTGCAGCGCGGCGACGGCCGTGCGGAAAGCCTCGGCGCGGTGGGCGTAATTCCTGTACATATCGAAGCTGGCGCAGGCCGGCGAAAGCAGCACGGCATCGCCGGCCTGCGCCAGCCCGGCGGCTTGCTGCACGGCTTCCGCCATGTCGGCTGCGCTTGCCATGGGCACGCCGCAGCCTTCGATGGCGGTGCCGATGGCGGGGCCGTCGCGGCCGATCAGCACGACGGCGCGGGCGTGTGCGGCGACCGCGGGCTTGAGCGGCGCGAAATCCTGGCCCTTGCCGTCGCCGCCGAGGATGACCACCGAGCGGCAGCCGAGGCCCTGCAGCGCCGCGACGGTCGCGCCGACGTTGGTGCCCTTGGAATCGTCGTAGTACGTCACGCCGCCGATGTCCGCCACCTTCTCGACGCGATGGGCAAGCCCTTCGAAGCTGCGCAACGCAGGCAGCAGCGCGACCGGATCGAGGCCGATGGCGGCACACACGGCCAGCGCGGCGAGTGCGTTGGCGGCGTTGTGCAGCCCGGCGATCGGAAGCTCGCCGACCGGCATGAGGAAGCGGCTGCCTTGTACCAGCCAGGTTTCGCTCCGATTCGGGCGCAGGCCGAAATCCTCTTCCGCGGCGGGTGCGTCGAGGCCGAAGCTGATCAGCCGCCGGCCCGGGATCGCCATGCGTTTCACGCGCGGATCGTCGCGGTTGAGGACCTGTACGCCATCGCCCTGGAAGATGCGCGTCTTGGTCAGCGCGTAGTCGTCGAGGTCGATGTAGCGGTCGAGATGGTCGTCCGA
>JAVEWF010000025.1:0-34069 GCA_034004665.1 Rhodocyclaceae bacterium
TTCCATGCCCATCTGGAGCGGATCGGCCTGAAAGCCGCGCAGGCAGTGGTGTGTCGGCTGGAGGACGCCGACGATCTGCTGTTCGTGATGGATGCGGTGCATTTCGGCCTCGCGGACGGCCAACCCTATTTTGCCGGCTATGTCGCCGCTGACTGGATGAGCCGGGCGGCAGACTGGAACACGGCCGACCGGCAGTTTTTGCAGGACTGGCTGGTGTCACCGGCAGCGCGCGAGTCGCGTGCCGAGGCGATCGACTACATCCGGGACCGGGTCCTCGGTGAGGCCGGCGGGCGGATGCCTTATCCCTATCGGGTGCAGGACGGGTTGGGCGGAGGGCTGGAGGGTTCCCGAATCCGGCAGTAGCGCCGTCCTGCCGGCGCCGACTTTTCGCTGGATCAGGCCAGCACGTCGATGTTCCGGCCGAGATGGGGCGGATTGTTGTACGCCTGCGTCGCTGCCGCGACCAGCTGGATGGCGCCCTGTCCCTGCTGTTCCATGGCCTTCTTCAGCACGGCGATCTGCGCGGCCTGCTGGGTCGTGGTGGTGGCCATCTGGGTGGCGAGGGAGGCGAGGGCGGTCGTGTCCATGGGGTTTGTCCTGTCTGCGTATTGACGGCAGAAATCCGGAATGCTTTAGCCGTATAGCTTGAAGCGGGCGCTTTCCTCGCGCCAGCATCCCTCATCCGCCAGCGCCAGCGCATCGAGATCGCCCGGCTGCGCGGCCGGATCATCCACCCATTCGCGCAGCAGCGGGCTGCCATTGATCAGGTCGATGGCGAGGCGGTCGCGTTCGTATTCGTAGGGGAAGTCGCGCCAGAGCGGGTAGTCGGGCCGCAGGCGGCGGATGGCCTTGAACGCGAGCGCCATCAGGCGCCACGGCTGGAAGGTGGCGTGGTCGTAGTGTGCGGGGTCTTCGACGTGGATCTGGATGCCCGCGCAGAGTTGCCCGGCGTGCTTGTGGAAGGTGGGCTCGAACCAGCAGGGGCGCAGCGTACAGCCATTCAGCCACCGTGGTGCCAGCGCCGACATTTCCTTCAGCATGGCGTGGGCGTCGAGGTCGGGGGCGCCGAAGAGTTCGAGCGGCCGCGTGGTGCCGCGCCCTTCCGAGAGCGTGGTGCCTTCGAGCATCACGGTGCCGGCGTAGCAGCGGGCCATCGAGAGGTTGGGCGCGTTGGGGCTGGGGTTGATCCAGCTGCGTTCGCCGAGCGGCCAGCCGTGGCCGGGCGCGGCGTGTGGCTGCCAGCCGGCCATTTCGATCACCTGGCAATCGACGTCGAGCTTGAGCATGGCGACGAACCAGCGGGCCAGTTCGCCCATCGTCAGGCCATGGCGCATCGGCAATGGGCCGGCACCGACGAAGCTTTCCCAGCCGTCCCGCAGCGTCAGCCCTTCGACCGGGCGGCCGGCCGGGTTGGGCCGGTCGAGAATCCAGACCGATTTGCCGTGCCGTGCCGCGGCTTCGAGCACGTAGCGCAGCGTGGTGATGAAGGTGTAGATGCGGCAGCCGAGGTCCTGCAGGTCGACGAGCAGGATGTCGAAGCCATCCATCATCGCGTCGGTGGGGCGACGCACTTCGCCGTAGAGGCTGAAGACGGGGATGCCGAGCGCGGGGTCGATGAAGTCGGGCGACTCGATCATGTTGTCCTGCTTGTCGCCGCGCAGGCCGTGCTGCGGACCGAAGGCCGCCGTCAGCTGGATATCGGGCAGTCCGGCGAGGGCATCGAGGCTGTGCGTCAGGTCGCGCGTGGTCGAGGCGGGGTGGGCGAGCAGGGCGACGCGCCGGCCGGCGAGCGGCTTGCGCAGGCCGGGGTCGGCGAGCAGGCGGTCGAGACCGAACTTCATCGCCACTCGTGCTGAGGACCCACGACGCGCAGGATTTCCTCGGGCGTGGTCAGGCCGTCGCGGACTTTTTCGGCGGCATCGTGGGCGAGGGTGCGCTGGCCACGCTCTTCGGCGATGCGGCGCAGTTCGAGCATGCTGGCATCGGCGGCGATGCGCTCGCGCAGCAGGTCGTCGAGAACCAGTACCTCGTAGAGCGCGATGCGGCCCCGATAGCCCGTGCCGTTGCATTGCGGGCAGCCGCGACCGTGGAATACCGGTCCGGCAAAGAGCGGGCCGAGCTTGAGTGCCACCTTCGGGTCCGGCGCGATTTCCTCGCGGCAGGCCGGACAGATCTTGCGCACGAGACGCTGGGCGATGATGCCTTCCAGCCCGGCAGCGACGACGTAAGGCTTGAGACCGAGGTCGAGCAGGCGCGCGATGGTGGCGATGGCGGAGTTGGTGTGCAGCGTCGAGAACACCTGGTGGCCGGTCAGGGCGGCATGGAAGGCGACCTCGGCGGTTTCGAGGTCGCGGATCTCGCCGAGCAGCACGACATCGGGGTCCTGGCGCAGGATGGCGCGCAGCACGAGCGGGAAGTTGAGCCCGATCTTCTCGCGCACCAGCACCTGGCCGGCGTTGTCGAGGTAATACTCGACCGGATCCTCGATGGTGATGTAGTTTTTCTCCGGCGAGGCGTCGTGCTGCAGCAGCGAGTAGAGCGTGGTCGTCTTGCCGCTGCCGGTCGGCCCGGTGGCGAGGATGATGCCCTGCGGCCGGGCGACCATGAATTCGACCTTCTGCAGGTCGCCGACGGAGAAGCCCAGCGCGGCGAGGTCGATGACGGATGCGTTGCGGTCGAGGATGCGCATCACCACCTTTTCGCCGTTGATGGTCGGCAGCGTGGACATGCGCAGGTCGACGATGCGCAGCGGCGTCTTGACCGTGATGCGGCCATCCTGCGGGCGGCGGCGCTCCGAGATGTCGAGCTCGGCCATGATCTTGAGGCGCGAGACCAGCGAAGGGTGCATCGCCAGCGGTACCTGGATCTTGTCCAGCAGCACGCCGTCGATGCGCAGTCGCACCGCGACGCTCTTGCTGCGCGGCTGGATGTGGATGTCCGAGGCGCCGAGGCGGATCGCCTCGAGGATGATCGCGTTGGCCAGCCGGATCGCCGGCGGCTCCTCGGTGCCGCGCAGCAGTTCCTCGAGCGGGGTTTCCTCCTCGTCCTCGATGACCACCTCGATGCCCTCGTAGGGGTCGGGCGAGGAGACGATGGTCTCGAGTTCCTTGAAGTCGATCTCGCCGCCGTAGAGTCCATCGATGCGCGCCTGGATCTTCGCGATGTCGGCGGTGACGACATTGAGTTCGAGGCCCGCGGTGAAGCGCACGTCCTCGATCAGGCCGGCGTCGAGCGGGTCGGCCATCGCCAGCATGAGGCGGCGCCCCTCGAGCTTGAGGGGGACGACCAGCTGGCGGCGGCAGAAGGCGGCGGGGACGATCTCGGCCAGCACCGGCTCGATGACGAACTGGTCGAGATCGACCTCCTCGATCAGCATGTCGTAGCGCAGGATGTCGCGGATCCGGCGCTCGGGCACCCAGGCTTTCTGCAGCAGCAGCTTGACGAGCGGTTCCTTCAGTTTTTCCTGGAGGCGCACCAGTTCCTGCAGCTGGGCGGAGGTCAGCAGCCCCTTCTTGTTCAGCATGATGCCGAGGTGGCTGCGGTTGGTGGTCGCTAGGCGCGCGAGTGCCGAGATCTCCTTTGACTTCTTCTCGTTCTCCGTGCGCAGGACGCGGTTCTTCTGCACCAGGTCGAACTGTTCGAGCGCCAGCGCGACGGTGACGCGCAGGTCGTCGTCGTTCCACGGCTTGAGGATGAACTTGTAGACCGCGCCCTCGTTGATCGCGCCCATCACCGCGCCGGTGTCGGCATGACCGGTGAGCATGATGCGGATGGTGTCGGGGTAGAGCGCCTTGACGCGCTTGAGGAACTCGGCGCCCTTGATGCCCGGCATCAGGTAATCGCTGATGACGACATGCACGGGGCCGCCCTTCGACAGCACCGCCAGTCCCGCCTCGCCGCTGTCGGCCGTCAGCACCTCGTAGTTCTCGCGGTGGAAAACGCGCGCCAGCGCCTTCACCACGCCGGGTTCGTCGTCGACGATCAGCAGGCGGTAGCGCGACGGCGCGGCGGCCGGGCCGGCCGCGGGGGATGACGCATCGGTGCCGGTGAAGAGGGAGGCGAAGCTCATGCGGGCAGACGGATGGTGACCAGCGTGCCCTGGCCGGCGGGGCTCTCGATGTCGAGACGGCCGCCATGCACCTGCACGATGTCGCGCGCCACGGTCAGGCCCAGACCGGTGCCCTGGCCGACGTCGCGCGTGGTGAAGAAGGGATCGAAGACGCGCGGCAGCACGTCCGGGGGGATGCCCGGGCCGTCGTCGCGGATGCACACGACGACCTGCTGCGTTCCCGCGCCGTCCTGCCCGAGCCGACTTTCTATGCGGATCGTGCCGTGTTCGCCGACGGCCTGCCGCGCATTCGTCAGCACGTTGAGGAAAACCTGGTTGATGTGGCCGGGCAGGCAGAGGATGGCGGGCAGTTCACCGGCATCGAGGATGAGCTGCACGCCGGGCGGCTTGCCTGTCTCGATCACCGCGCAGGCTGCGCGCAGGCCCTCGTTGATGTCGACGATGCTTTCCTCGGGACGATCGACATTCGAGAAGCCCTTGAGGTCGGCGACGATGCGGGCGACGCGGTCGAGTCCGGACACGCAGTCGCGGATCAGGTCGGTGCCGTCCTCGATGACGAACTCCAGGTCGAGGTCGTTCCAGGCCGCTTCGGCCTGCGCCAGCCGCTCGTGCAGCAGGGCGATCTTCGCCAGGTAGTTGCCGAGGGTGTTGAGGTTGCTGCGCACGAAGCCGACCGGGTTGTTGATCTCGTGCGCGACGCCGGCGGCGAGCTGCGCCACCGAGGCGAGCTTCTCGGTCTGGAAGACCTGGCGCTGCCGCTGCTCGCTGGTGGCGAGCTGCGCATCCATGCGCTGCATTTCCGCATGGTCGGCCGCGACGACCTCGGTATGGAGCATGGAGGCCATCTGGTAGCGGCGCCGCGTCATCAGGACCTCGACGAGGAGGCGCACGGCGGCGGCGGCGCGCTGCGGGTCCGCGGCGGTGGCAAGGTAGCCGAGCGGTTCCAGTTCCAGCACGAGCGGATGCCGCGTGTCGGCGGGCCCGGTTTCGCCCCAGAGCGGCTTCTCCCCGGCGTCGAGCAACGCCAGCGGCACATCGAGCAGCTGCGCGAGATTGGCGGCCAGGCGGGCGAGCAGCGCCGGCGGCAGCAGTTCGGCGAGTGCAAGTTCGCGGTCGAATGCGGCGTTCATCCTGCCAGTCCCGCGACGAAGGCGGCGGCATCGAGCCCGTGCCGGGTGCCCAGCTCGTATTCGGCGTCGTATTGCCGATACACCGCTTCGAGCAGGGCGCGGTAGGTTTCGACCACGCCGCGGCCGTGCAGCGCCGAGGAAAAGAACAGTGGCCAGCGGGCTGCCGCCCAGCGTGCCCGGACCTCGTCCTCGCCCACGATGGCGGGCAGGTCGCGCTTGTTGAACTGCACGACGAGGGGAACGCGCCCGAAATCGATCCCGACGCGGCCGCAGTTGTCGGCGAGGTTCTGGAACGACTCGGCGTTGTTGGTTTCCTGCGTGAGCTGCGAGTCGGCGACGAAGACGATGCCGTCGGCGCGCGAGAGCACGGCCTTGCGCGTGCTGTCGTGCGCCACCTGGCCGGGCACGGTGAACAGCCGCGCCTTGACGAGCAGGCCCGAGGGGGCGCGGAAGCCGAGCGGCAGCAGGTCGAAGAACAGGGTGCGGTCGCCCTGCGTCTCGAGCGTCATCATCTCGCCCTTCAGCTGCGGTGCCAGCTGGTCGTGCAGGGCTGTCAGGTTGGTCGTCTTGCCGCCCTGCGCCGGGCCGTAATAGACCAGTTTGAGCGTCAGCCTGGCGGCGTCGGTATCGAGTTCGGGCATGACGTCCTTCAGCCCGGCATGAGGCTGCGGCCGGCGCGCAGCAGCGCCTCGAAGTCGGCCGCCGGCAGCGGCTTGCTGAAGTAGTAGCCCTGGATGATGTCGCAGCGGTGGCGCTGCAGGAATTCGAGCTGTTCGGGCGTTTCGACGCCCTCGGCGACGACGGTGAGGCGCAGGCCGTGCGCCATGCCGATGACGCCGCGCACCAGTTCGGCGCTGTCGGCGTCGGTGGCGATGTCGTGGATGAAGCTCGAGTCGATCTTCAGTACATCGACGGGAAAGCGCTTCAGGTAGGAAAGCGAGGAGTAACCGGTGCCGAAGTCGTCGATCGCCACCGTCAGGCCCATGCGCTTGAGCATCACCAGCATCTCGATGTTCGATTCGGCGTTGCTCATGATGGTGCTTTCGGTCAGTTCGACCTCGATGCTTTCCGGATCGAGGCCCGCGTCGGCGAGGGCGCGGCCGATCAGGTCGGGCAGGTTCTGGCGCTGGAACTGCCGCCCGGACAGGTTCATCGCGATCGGCGGCGGCTCGATGCCGGCATCCCGCCAGCGCCGACATTGCTGGCAGATGTCGCCCAGCAGCCATTCGCCGATCGGCAGGATCAGCCCGTTCTCCTCGGCGAGCGGGATGAAATCGGCCGGCGGCACGTAGCCGCGCTCCGGATGCCGCCAGCGGATCAGGGCTTCGGCGCCGAGGATGCGGCCATCCCTCGCATCCACCTTGGGCTGGTAGAACATCGCCAGCTCGCCGCGCTCGGCGGCGCGGCGCAGGTCGCTTTCGAGCGACATGCGGCGGCGGGCCTCCTCGTTCATGTCGGCGGTGAAGAAGCGGTAGGCATTGCGGCCGCTTTCCTTGGCGCGGTACATCGCGGCATCCGCGTTCTTCAGCAGGGTTTCGGCGTCGTGGCCGTCGTTCGGGAAGAGGCTGATGCCGACGCTCGGCGTGACGAACAGGTCCTTGCCGTCGATTGCCACCGGGCTGGCGAAGGCGGCGAGGATCTTCTCGGCGACGTGGGCGACGTTCTTGATGTCGTCGACGAGCGGCAGCAGCAGGGTGAACTCATCACCGCCCATGCGCGCCAGCGTGTCCTCCTTGCGCACGCATTCGCGCAGGCGCTGCGCCACCGTGATCAGCAGCTTGTCGCCGAACTCGTGGCCGTAGGTGTCGTTGATGGTCTTGAAGCGGTCGAGGTCGAGCATCATGATGCCGCACATCTGCTCGCGCCGCTGCGCCTGCGGCAGGGCGACGTCGAGGTGCTCGGTATACATCAGCCGGTTGGGCAGGCCGGTCAGCGCGTCGTGGTAGGCCTGGAAGCGCAGTTTTTCCTCGGCTTCCTTGTGCTCGGTGATGTCGGTGAACAGGCCGACGTACTGCTTGAGCCTGCCCTGCGGGTCGTGGATGGCGGTGATGTTGAGCCACTCGGGATAAATCCCGCCGTCCTTGCGCTGGTTCCAGATCTCCCCGGTCCACTTGCCCTGCTCGTGCAGACTGGCCCACATGCGCCGGAAGAACTCGTCGTCGTGGCGGCCCGACTGCAGGAAGGAGGGCGTCCTGCCGATCACTTCCTCCTGCGTGTAGCCGGTGATCGCGGTGAAGGCCGGATTGACGGCCTGGATGATGTTGTCGGCATTGGTGATGATGATGCCTTCGACGGTGTTCTCGTAGATCTTGGTGAACTGCGCACCCTTGCGGCCGAGCTCATGGCGCTCGAAGGCCTCGCGGACGTTGGTGCGCAGCAGGTCGTCGTCCCACGGCTTGGTGAGGAACTTGTAGATGTGGCCGCGGTTGATGGCGTCGGTCACCGAGGAAAGGTCGGTGTAGCCCGAGAGCACCATGCGCACGGTTTCGGGATAGAGGTCCTTGGCGCGGCTCAGCATTTCCGAGCCGGTCATGCTCGGCATGCGCTGGTCGGAAAGGATGACGTGCACCTCGTTGGAGGCGAGCATCTCGAGGGCCTGTGCGCCGCTCGACGCCGTCAGGATGCGGTAGCCGTCGTTGCGCAGCAAACGCACCAGCGAGCGCAGGATGTTTTCTTCATCATCGACGAGGAGCAGCGTGTTTTCCAAGGCGTTCTCCGATCACTGGAAGCGAACCCGATGGCAGGCAGAGGGTTGCAAGGCTACTGCAATCCGGCAACGGGGGGAATGATAGCCGGCATGCTGCGAAGGCCGTCTTGCCCGGAATGCAGGACGAAACCGGCCGGGTGATGGAAGTCCGGCCTGCCGGGAGGATGGGCGAGCGCCCAGTAGCCGGAATGGCCATCCTGCGTTTGCAGAATGACGGCGAGGGCCAGCACCGGCTCCCCGCCGGCCGGCAAGGCGGAACGGGGCAGCGTGACAACGAGCCGCAGGTGATCGTCCGTCCGCTGGCAGTCGATGGCCGGCGGAGGCAGGACCATGGCGGCTGCGCTGCGCTGGCGGTATTGGGAAAAGTCGCAGGCTGCCCACTGGCCCGAGGGCGAGAAGTTGAATTCGCGGTAGGCCGGCGCACCTGCGGTCGCGACGAACAGTTCGCAGCAGGTCGTGCGCCACAGCGCGTCGGCAGGCGCAGGCGCGTGGCGCGTCGGCACGTTCAGGCCGAGGTTAGGTCCGTGGATGCCGTAGGTCAGCACGAGTCCGCCGTCGTCGGCCTGGCGCACCGAGACGTCGACGTGCTGCCGGAAGCACGATGGATTGGCCGGGTGCGCGGCGAGTACGACATGCACCGCGCGGGCCATGCGGCTAGCGGGCGGCCCGGACCGTCTGGCGCTGCTCGCCGAGCCCTTCCACGCCGAGGCGCACGACGTCGCCGGCCTTGAGGTACGACGGCGGGGTCATGCCGAGACCGACGCCGGCGGGTGTGCCGGTGCAGATCACGTCACCGGGATTCAGCGTCATGAACTGCGAGATATAGGCGATCAGCTGTGCGCAGGGGAAGATCATCTGGGCGGTATTGCTGTCCTGGCGCATGACACCGTTGACCTCGCACCAGACGCGCAGGGCCTGCGGGTCCTTCACCTCGTCGGCGGTGACCAGCCAGGGGCCGATCGGCGCGAAGGTGTCGCAGCCCTTGCCCTTGTCCCAGCTGCCGCCGCGGTTCTTCTGGAAATCGCGCTCGGACACGTCGTGGAAGGTGACGTAGCCGGCGAGGTGGGAGAGCGCCTTGTCTGCGTTGACGTAGCGCGCGGTCCTGCCGATGACGAGGCCAAGCTCGGCTTCCCAGTCGGTGTTGACGGAGCCGCGCGGGAGCCGAACGTCGTCGTACGGGCCGTTGATCGCCGTGGTGGCCTTCATGAAGAGGACCGGTTCGGTGGGAATCGCCGCGCCGGTCTCGATGGCATGGTCGCGATAGTTGAGGCCGACGCCGACGATCTTGGAGATGCCGGTGAAGGGCACGCCGAGGCGCGGCCTGCCCCTGACCAGCGGCAGCGTCGCCGGATCGAGGGCGCGCAGGCGTTTCCGGCCCGCGGGCGAGAGTTCGTCCCAGCCGATGTCGGTGCAGTGGGCGGAGAGGTCGCGCAGCTTGCCCTGCGCATCGATGAGTCCGGGTTTTTCGCGACCCTGGGCGCCGTAGCGGACGAGCTTCATGTCGCATCCTTCCTGCCGAATCCGCCGAGCAGGGCGGCGACAGGCCGTAGCGGCCGGCGCGGTGCGGTCGCTGCTTTGGCGGCTGCCTTGTCCGGTGCCTCCACCGTCTCGCCGGCACCGACTTTTGTTGCGGTGGGTTCGTAGGGTTTGGAGAAGTCGAAGCCGTCGGCGGCGATCATCTTCGGCTTCGGCAGATGCGCGGACGGCGAGGGCAGGCGGTCGACCCGGGTCTTCGGGCCGTGGCCGACCCGGGGTTCGTGCTTGTGGCCGTGGCCGCCGCGGCCATGGTCACCGTGGTCGCGGCGCACCGGTGCGCCCGGCTCGAAACCTGGCACGACGACCTGCTCGATCTTGAACTTGGTGAGCCGCTCGATCTCGGCGAGCTGCTTGGCTTCCTCGGGCGCGACCAGCGAGGTGGCGTCGCCCTTCTTGCCGGCGCGACCGGTGCGGCCGATGCGGTGCACATAGTCCTCGGCGACGCGCGGCAGCTCGTAGTTGATGACGTGCGGCAGGTCGTCGATGTCGAGGCCGCGCGCCGCGACGTCGGTGGCGACCAGCACGCGCGCTTCGCCCGACTTGAAGGCTTCGAGCGCCTTGGTGCGTTCCTGCTGGCTCTTGTCGCC
The DNA here is from genome assembly GCA_034004665.1 of Rhodocyclaceae bacterium. Classification (GTDB taxonomy): domain Bacteria; phylum Pseudomonadota; class Gammaproteobacteria; order Burkholderiales; family Rhodocyclaceae; genus Sulfuricystis. The sequence continues at coordinate 10,030 of JAVEWF010000025.1, forward strand.
GTGGATGGCGGTGGCGTTGATGCCCTCGCGTTCCAGCCAGGAGGCGAGCCGCGCGGTGCCGAACTTGGTACCGACGAAGACGAGTACCTGCGTCATCGACGGATCGTCGAGCAGGTGCTTGAGCAGGTGGCGTTTGTTGTCGGCGGCGACCGGGTGGACGCGGTGGGTGATGGTTTCCGACACCTGGTTGCGGCGCGCGACCTCGATCAGCTGCGGCGCCTTGAGCATCGCGTCGGCGAGCTTCTTGATCTCGTCGGAGAAGGTAGCCGAGAACAGCAGGCTCTGGCGCGTCGTCGGCAGCAGCTTGAGGATGCGCTTGATGTCCGGGATGAAGCCCATGTCGAGCATGCGGTCGGCTTCGTCCAGTACCAGGAATTCGACGGCGCCGAAGCTGACGGTCTTCTGCTCGACGTGGTCGAGCAGGCGGCCCGGCGTGGCGACGACGATCTCGCGGCCTTCCTTCAGTTCGGCGATCTGGGCCCGCATGTCGACGCCGCCGTAGATGCAGACGGAGCGCAGGCCGAGATGCTTGCTGTAGGTCTTGACCGATTCCTGCACCTGCATCGCCAGTTCGCGCGTCGGTGCGAGGATCAGCGCGCGCACCGGGTGGCGGGCCGGCGAGGGCGAGGTGTTGGCGTGCCGGGCAAGCTTGTGCAGCAGCGGCAGGGTAAATCCGGCCGTCTTGCCGGTGCCGGTCTGGGCGCCGCCCATGACGTCGTGGCCGGCGAGGACGATCGGGATGGCCTGGGCCTGGATCGGCGTCGGCTCGGTATAGCCGGCTTCATGCACGGCCTTGAGAATTTCGGGCACCAGCCCGAGTTCGTCGAACTTCACTATGGACTCCGGTTGCGCTGCACGCCAGATGGCCCGGTATCCCGGTGTATCGGGGAGGGGCGACGCCGGCTCAGGCAGTGCAAGGTTTGGAAATTGTCGCGAGTGCCGGGAGTGTCCCGAATACGCACGCAGTTGCGCCCAACCGGCAGGACGCGCGGCGATTCTACGGCAAAACCCCGGGAGGCGCGCCTCAGACGGCCTTGCGCCCGGAGGCGGCGGCGGCGCCCGGTTTGGCGGCTTCCGCACCGGTTTTGCCGGCCTCGGCAGGCGCAGGAGCCGGGACGGGGGCCGCCGGCCTCTTGCCGGCAGGCGGAATGATGTCGATGTTGTTCTCGCGCATGTAGGCGTCCATGTCGCGCCAGCCGGAGAAGATGGCGGCTTTCGAGGCCTTCTTGTTCAGGCTGTAGCATTCCTCGAGCGCGCGGCCGCTGTGCCGGCAGGCGCTGCCGATGGCGCGCCCCTCGGCTTCCCGGGCGGCTTCCAGCTTGGCCGGATCCTCGATGCCGAGTTGCTCGCAACCGGTGAGGAGCAGTCCGAAAAGTATGAAGGGCAATGCCTGACGCATGGGTGAACGGAGTCCGGGTGAGTGCTGAAGGGATTTTACGGCTGTCCCCGCCGTTTCTTTAGCCGTCGTGCCGCCGGGTGCGCAGGCTGTCCGCGACAGCCTTCAATTCCGCCGCGGACGGCGTTTCCGGACCGCGGTTCTTGAGAAGCAGCCAGAGGATGGCGCCGTTGACCAGGATCAGGGCGACCTCGATATAGAGGATCGTTGCGACCAGCTGGCGCTGCGAGTTGTCGGCGAACAGGAAGTAGAAGCCCTCGAATTCCGGCAGCAGGGAATGGGTGATGGCGACGTAGTTCTGGAAGGGCGGGAACAGGACGACCAGTACGAGGTTGACGGCGACCAGCCAGAGCACGCCGCGCTGGTAACGGTTGCCGGCCGTGCGTGGCCGGCCGATGGCGCGGGTGCGCAGCAGCAGCCAGGCGATGCAGGCGTTGATCAGCACGACGATGATCTCGAGCGTCAGAAAGTCGGCATTGACGAGACGGTTCGGGTGGCCGCCGAAAGCGAAGTAGAAGCCGTCGAAGGTCGGCACGTTGCCGCGCTGCAGGCTCAGGTAGTCGTAGGGCGGAAACAGCAGCATCAGCAGCAGGTTGGCGGCGGCGATGAGCAGGGCGATGCGTTGCTGTCGGTTCATGGCGGGCGTGCATGGCGGTACGGCGATCAGGATAGACTATGCCCCCTTGTCCTGCATGGTTGAGCCGATGAAACGTCCGATTGCCGTCCTGTTGTCGTTTCTCTTCAGTTGCCTGGCTGCCGGCAACGCTCTGGCGGCCAGGAAGGCTCCCGTCGCCAAGACGCCGCCCCCGCCCCAGGAAATCGTCCTGCGCCATGCGCTGACCGGCCCGGCCCTGGATGCGCTGGCGACGCTGGTGCTGCGCTTCAACGATGCCGAATCGCGCCTGAAGCGGGGCAGTGGCCGCCTTCAGCTCGAAGAGGCCCGCGGCGTCGCGGACCGGACCCGGCTGCCGCATCTGGCGCTGTTCGATCAGGACGATGCGCAGGCCGTATTCGGCACGCGCCCGCGTTTCCTGCCGCTGCACAAGGTGATGGCGGCCGGCGGGCAGCGTTTCGACGCCCGCGGCTTCTATCCGCAGATGGCCGATGCCGTCAGCGATCTCGCCGGCAAGATGCAGGCCCTGCCGCTCGGCATGTCGGTGCCGGTGCTCTTCTACAACCGGGCGGCCTTCGCCAAGGCGGGCCTGGCGGCCGATGCGCCGCCGGCGACCTGGTGGGAACTGCAGGAGGCGGCCGGTGCGCTGCGCGATGCAGGCTTCAAGTGCCCGCTGACCAGTTCGCGCTTCGCCTGGGTACATGTGGAAAACGTCGCCGCCCAGCACGGCGAACCGATGGTGGTGAAGGAGGGGCGTGAAGAGCGGCTGGCGCTCAACAACATGGTGAACGTCAAGCATCTCGCCCTGCTGACCAGCTGGTACAAGAGCTTCTATTTCATCTATTCCGGCCCCGGTCGCGAAGGCGACGACCGCTTCGCCAGCGGGGAGTGTGCGATGCTGACGGGAGAATCCGCCCTCTACGCCCGTCTGGTGCGCCAGCCGCCGGGTTTCCCCCTCGGCGTGGCCGTGCTGCCCTATTACGAGGATGTCTATGGCGCCCGACCCACGCATGTGCTGCCCGACGGGGAAGCGCTGTGGGTGCTGGCGGCGGACAGCAAGCCCGAACGGCAGGTGATCGCACGCTTCATCGCCTTCCTGATGCAGCCCGAGGTACAGCGAGAGTGGGTGCGCACCACCGGCTTCCTGCCGATGACATCCGCCGCGGTACAGGCCTTGCGCGAAGGGGGTGCCGATGCGCGCGTGCTGGCGCTGGCCGAACAGCGCCTGTCGATGACCGGTCGCGAAGCGGCGCGGACACGCAACGGCAATGGGCGCAGCCGCATCCGCGCCATCCTCAACGAGGAGGTCGAGTTCGTCTGGGGCAACCGCAAGCCGGCCAAGGAGGCGCTCGATACGGCCGTGCTGCGTGCCGCCCCGGTGCTTGGACCGACCCACACCGCGCAGCGTTGATTCCCTATCCGCGCATCATCGCGCACCGCTGCGGCGGGGCGCTGGCGCCCGAAAATTCACTGGCCGGGCTGGAGGCCGCCGCGCGGCTCGGCTGCCGGGCGGTCGAGTTCGATGTCATGCTGACGGCGGACGGCGCACCGATCCTGATGCACGACGAGACGCTGGAGCGCACCACGCGCTGCACGGGTCGCGTGGCGGAGCGCACGCTGGCGGAAATCCGCGCCTGCGATCCTGCCGTCCCGACGCTGGACGAAGCCCTGGCTACCTGCCGCCGGCTGGCGCTCTGGACGAACATCGAGCTCAAGCCCTCGGCGGGATGCGAAGCGGAAACCGGCGAGATCGTCGGCCGGCGGCTCGCGGCGCTGTGGGACGGCCGGGGCGTGGTTTCGTCCTTCTCCGAAAAGTCGGCGCTGGCCGGACGGCAGCATTTGCCGGATGCGGCTTTCGCCCTGCTCTGCGAACGCCTGCCCGACGACTGGCCGGCGGCCTGCGCACGGGTCGGGGCACGCGGCGTGCATGTGTCCGCAGAAGGCATCACGCCGGAAAACGCTGTCGCTCTCCGGTTGGCGGGCATGCCGGTGGCCGTCTATACGGTCAATGATCCGGCGGCCGCCGAACGGCTGTTTTCGCTGGGCATCACGGCGATCTTCACCGATCGGCCACAGCTCTGGTTTTCCGAGTAACGCGTAGAATTCGCGCTTTCCGTCGTCCTTCCGGGCAAGACCATGAAAAGCGCAATGAGCTGTGCGGAGATCCGCGAAAAATTCCTCAGGTTCTTCGAGTCCAAGGGCCACCAGATCGTCGCCTCGTCGTCGCTGGTGCCCTTCGATGATCCGACGCTGCTGTTCACCAACGCGGGCATGAACCAGTTCAAGGACGTCTTCCTCGGCTTCGACAAGCGGCCCTACACGCGCGCCACCACCTCGCAGAAATGCGTGCGCGCCGGCGGCAAGCACAACGACCTCGAGAACGTCGGCTACACCGCGCGCCACCACACCTTCTTCGAGATGCTCGGCAACTTCAGCTTCGGCGACTACTTCAAGCGCGACGCGATCAAGTACGCCTGGGAGCTGCTGACCGAGGTCTACAAGCTGCCCAAGGACAAGCTCTGGGTCACCGTCTATGCCGAGGACGACGAGGCCTACGACATCTGGACCAGGGAAGTCGGCGTGCCGGTCGAGCGCACCGTGCGCATCGGCGACAACAAGGGCGCGCGCTACATGTCCGACAACTTCTGGATGATGGGCGACACCGGTCCCTGCGGTCCCTGCACCGAGATCTTCTACGACCACGGCCCCGGGATCCCCGGCGGCCCGCCCGGTTCGCCCGACGAGGACGGCGACCGCTACATCGAGATCTGGAACAACGTCTTCATGCAGTTCAACCGCGACGAGGCCGGCGTGATGCACCCGCTGCCCAAGCCCTCGGTGGACACCGGCATGGGCCTCGAACGCATCTCCGCCGTGCTGCAGCATGTGCATAGCAACTATGAAGTCGATCTCATGCAGGCGCTGGTCAAGGCCGCTGCGCGCGAAACACGGTGCGCCGACATCGAAAGCCCTTCGCTGCGCGTGCTGGCCGACCATATCCGTGCCTGTTCCTTCCTGCTGTCCGACGGGGTGATTCCCGGCAACGAGGGCCGCGGCTTCGTCCTGCGCCGCATTATCCGTCGCGCGATCCGCCATGGCTGGAAACTCGGCGTGCGCACGCCCTTCTTCCACAAGCTCGTGCCCGACCTCGTCGCCGAGATGGGCGCCGCCTACCCCGAGCTGGCGCAGGCGCAGGGCAAGGTGATGGAGATGCTCAAGCTCGAGGAGGAACGCTTCTTCACCACCATCGAGCACGGCATGGCGATCGTCGAAGCCGACCTGGCCGAGATGGCGAAAGCCGGCGTGAAAGTCTTCAACGGCGACACGGCGTTCAAGCTGCACGACACCTACGGCTTTCCGCTCGACCTCACCGCCGACATCTGCCGCGAACACGGCGTGACGGTGGATGCCGCCGCCTTCGACCAGGCCATGGCGCACCAGAAGGAGCAGGCGCGCGCCGCCGGCAAGTTCAAGATGGCCGCCGCGCTCGACTACGACGGCCCGGCGACCAACTTCCACGGCTACGCGACGCTCGAAACCAAGGGCAACGTGCTGGCGCTCTACAAGGACGGCGCGCCGGTCAACGAACTGGCGGAAGGCGAGATGGGCGTCGCCGTGCTCGACGACACGCCGTTCTACGCCGAGTCCGGCGGCCAGTGCGGCGACCGCGGCGTGCTGCAGTCGGTGCATGGCATCTTCGCCGTCGAGGACACGCAGAAGATCCAGGCCAGCGTGTTCGGCCACCACGGCGTGGTCAAGACCGGCACGCTGAAAGTCGGCAATGGCGTGACGGCGAAGGTCGACATCCAGGCCCGCGCCCGCACCATGCGCCACCATTCGGCGACGCACCTGATGCACAAGGCGCTGCGCGAGACGCTCGGCGATCACGTGCAGCAGAAGGGTTCGCAGGTCGACCCGGACAAGACGCGCTTCGACTTCGCGCACAACTCGCCGATGACCGGCGAGGAAATCCGCAGGGTCGAGGCGCTCGTCAATGCCGAGATCCTCGTCAATGCCGCCTGCGAGGCGAAGGTGATGCCGCTCGCCGATGCGCAGAAGACCGGTGCGATGATGCTGTTCGGCGAAAAGTACGGCGACGAGGTGCGCGTGCTGAGCATCGGTTCGTCGAAGGAGCTGTGCGGCGGTACCCACGTTGCGCGCACCGGCGACATCGGCCTGTTCAAGGTGACCTCCGAAGGTGGCGTGGCGGCTGGCGTGCGCCGCATCGAGGCGGTCTGCGGCGACGTCGCCATCGCCTTCGTGGATGCCCAGCAGGCGACGCTCGGCGAGGTCATGTCGGCACTCAAGGCCCAGCCGCAGGAAGTCGTCCAGAAGATCGTCCAGACGGTCGAACACGTGCGTGCGCTCGAAAAGGAGCTGGCGAAACTCAAGTCGAGGCTGGCTTCCTCGCAGGGCGACGATCTCGTGTCGCAGGCCGCTGATGTCAAGGGCGTCAAGGTGCTGGCGGCCACGCTCGAAGGCGCCGACGTGCCGACGCTGCGCGAGACCATGGACAAGCTCAAGGACAAGCTCAAGTCGGCAGCCATCGTGCTGGCGGCCGTATCCGACGGCAAGGTCAGCCTGATCGCCGGCGTGACCGCCGATCTCACCGCGAAAGTGAAGGCCGGCGAACTGGTCAACGAAGTCGCCCGCCAGGTCGGCGGCAAGGGCGGCGGCCGGCCCGACATGGCGCAGGCAGGCGGCACGCAGCCGGAAAACCTGCCGGCAGCCTTGGCGGGCATCAAGGCATGGGTCGGGCAGCGCCTGTAGCTTGAATGCTTTTATCCCGGAGAGCGAACATGAAATCCTGCAAGCTGGCCCTGTTCCTGGGTGCCCTGTCGCTGACTGCACCTGCCATGGCGGAGACCGTGGCCTGCCCTGATCTGTCCGCTGCGGTACAGGTGGGTACCTGTCCTTCCGAAGAGGAGCTGCAATTCACTTTTGGCGGCTATTGCAGCGACAACGCCCGGATGTACAACTGGCAGGAAGAGCAGGTCTGTACCGATTACAAGCTCTATCGTCGCCTGAAGAACGTCGCCTTGTGGGAGGTGCCGGACGGACAGTTTCAAGGCTACGTCTCCTGCGACCTGCCAGCCGACAAGCTCAAGTCGTCGCAGGCCACGTCGATCGCCGTGGCCCGCAAGGGCAAGCTGACCCGCGTCGTGTGCACCTATCCGGGCGAAGTCGTATTTGCCTACCGCACCAAGGGCCAGTGCCGCGTCGAAGGCAGCGGCGATTGCACCGGCAATGCTGCCGCCTGTGCGGCGACCTGCGACTGAAGGCGGCTACCCGGGCCGGCAGGCTTCGTTGCCCGCAGGTTGGCAGGTTGAATAATTGACCGTTATCAAGGCAGGGGGTTTCCCGAGGGAGGAAGCTTCGACCCGTAGGTGGCAATGCACCTATTTCCACCATTTTCCCGGGAGGATTTTGATGATGCGTAAGATTTCTCGCTTTACCCTGGCTGTCGTGCCGTTCGCGCTGGCTGCGGCATTTGGTCAGGCCTATGCGCAGCAGGGCGCTCCGTCCATGACGCCGGAAGAGAAGGCGATGGGCAAGAAGATCTACTTCGAACGCTGTGCCGGCTGCCACGGTGTGCTGCGCAAGGGCGCCACCGGCAAGAACCTCGAGCCGAACTGGAGCAAGAAGGACAAGGACGGCAAGGAAATCACCGGCGGCACGCTCAAGCTGGGTACCGACCGTCTGAAGAAGATCATCGCCTACGGTACCGAAGGCGGCATGGTGAACTACGATGACATCCTCTCCGAGAAGGAAATCGATGTCATGGCCCGCTACATCCAGAACACCCCGGACATCCCGCCGGAGTTCTCGCTGAAGGACATGACGGACAGCTGGAAGCTCCTCGTCCCGGTCGACAAGCGTCCGACCAAGCAGATGAGCAAGATCAACCTGAACAACATCTTCGCGGTCACGTTGCGCGACACGGGCGAACTGGCCCTGATCGACGGCGACACCAAGAAGATCTGGAAGATCCTCAAGACCGGCTATGCGGTGCATATCTCGCGTCTGTCGGCTTCCGGCCGCTATGTCTATACCGTGGGCCGCGACGGCCTGGTGACCCTGATCGACATGTGGTTCGAGGAGCCCACCACCGTGGCGACCGTCAAGATGGGTTCCGACGCCCGTTCGGTCGATACCTCCAAGTTCAAGGGCTTCGAGGACAAGTATCTGGTCGGCGGCACCTACTGGCCGCCCCAGTACTCGATCATGGAAGGCGACACCCTCAAGCCGCTCAAGATCGTTTCGACCCGCGGCATGACGGTGGATGGCGAGTATCACCCCGAGCCGCGCGTGGCCTCGATCGTTTCCTCGCAGATCAAGCCCGAGTGGGTCATCAACGTCAAGGAAACCGGCATGATCCTGCTGGTGGACTACAGCGACATCAACAACCTGAAGACCACCACGATCAACTCCGCCAAGTTCCTGCATGACGGTGGCTGGGATTACACCAAGCGCTACTTCCTGGTGGCCGCCAACGCCTCCAACAAGGTCGCGGCTGTCGATACCAAGACCGGCAAGCTGGCCGCTTTGGTCGACACCAAGAAGATCCCCCACCCGGGCCGCGGCGCCAACTTCATCCATCCGAAGTTTGGTCCCGTCTGGGCGACCGGCCATCTGGGTGCCGACGTGATCACCCTGATCTCGACGCCGACCGACGATCCGAAGTATGCCCAGTACAAGCAGCACAACTGGAAGGTCGTCGAAGAGCTGAAGACCCCGGGCGCCGGCAACCTGTTCGTCAAGACGCACCCGAAGTCGAACCACCTCTGGACCGACATGCCGATGAACCCCGAGCGTGAGAACGCCGAGGTGAACATGGTCTTCGACATCAACGACCTGTCCAAGCCGCCGGTCCGCATCGACGTGGCGAAGGATTCCGGCCTGCCGATGACGAAGGCGTTGCGCCGTGCCGTGCATCAGGAGTTCAGCCAGGATGGTTCCGAAGTCTGGATCTCGCTGTGGGGCGGCAAGACCGACCAGTCGGCGATCGTGATCTACGACGACAAGACGCTGAAGCTGAAGAAGGTGATCACCGATCCGAAGATGATCACCCCGACCGGCAAGTTCAACGTCTACAACACCCAGCACGACATCTATTGATCGTCCGCTGTGAGTTGATGCAATCACGCAAGGGGCTGCCGCAAGGTGGCCCCTTGTCGTTGGAATGTACACTTTGGGGCGGGGCCATCGTTAATTGAGGATGATCAATGAAATAACCCTGATCGCCTCCATAGAATCGATTCGTGTCCCACCTTCTTCAGGAGTTCGAATATGCACAAGCAACTGATTACCGCATCCGCACTTTCTCTCGTCATGGCGTTCGCCGCAGGCGGTGCGCTGGCCGCCGCTCCTGACTGGGGCAAAGTGCCGACGAAGACCCTGCACGTCTTTTACCCCGGCGTTTCCCCCGTCGAGTGGATCATGAACGGTATCGAGCACAGCGGTGCCAAAGGCCTGCGCAAGGGCGAGGCCTGTACCGGCTGCCACGAGGAGGAAATTCCCACCTTCGGCCAGAAGATGGTGAGCGGCGAGAAGATCGAGCCGAAGCCGATCAAGGGCAAGTCGCCCGGCTATCCGGTCAAGGTTCAGGCCGCGCATGACGGCGCCAATCTCTACCTGCGCTTCAGCTGGAAAGCGCCGGCCGGCGGCGGTCCGAAGATGGATGCCGACAATGCCGTGAAGATGGCCTTCATGCTGGCGACGGATGGCATCATCACGAAGGATGCCAAGGGCAAGGAGGTCGATATGTCGAAGGCTGGCGGCTGCTGGGCGACCTGCCACCAGGATTCGCGCACGATGCCCGACGCCAAGGACGACAAGAAGACCAAGTACGTGGCCGATGCCGGCAAGTTCTACGACCTGCTGCAATGGACCAGCAAGGACAACAAGGGGCATGACGGCTATGTCGCCGACAAGCGCGAGATGAGCGGCGGCAAGGCGCTGGTCGAGGCGAAGGGCGAGAACAAGGGCGGCGAATACTCCGTGGTCTTCACCCGCAAGCTGACCGGCGGCGACAAGGATGTCGCGCTGGCCCCCGGGAAGGTCGTCAATTTCGGCATCGCGATTCATGATGACCATAGCATCGGTCGCTTCCACCATGTTTCACTGGGCTATACGCTCGGCATCGATGCCAAGGCTGACGTGACCGCGGGCAAGATGTAGAACCCCTCGGTACATGATGGCGAAAACGGCTCCGGATTCCGGAGCCGTTTTCGTTTGTCGTGCCATCGCGAAGCTTTATTGACAAGTATCAATGCGGCGATCACGCGATCCGGCGAACCTATCGCCCATGCGACGTACAACCTTATTGCTGGGCCTGCTTTTGACCGGAGGGGTCGTGGCGGCGACCGAGCCGACGCCGGATCGCCAGCGCGAACTGATTCATCTGGTGCGTCAGGATTGCGGTTCCTGCCATGGCATGCAGCTGACGGGCGGGCTGGGTTTGCCGCTGACCCCGCAAACACTGAAGGACCGGCCTTTCGATGGTCTGGTGGCAACCGTTTATTACGGACGTCCGGGAACGGCAATGCCGCCCTGGAAAAGCATCATGAGCGAGAAGGAAGCAGAATGGATCGTGCGACAACTCGTGGCCGGATTTCCGGAGGATGTGCGATGAACCGTCTGCCTGCCCTGCTGTTGGCATCCCTGCTGGTTTTGCTATCGGCCTGCGCGCAGCAGCCGCTCCGGGGAACGGGGGATCTGGGCATCGTCATCGAACGCGCCGACGGGCGCGTGGCCGTGGTCGATACGACGGCACGCAGCGTCCTCGGTCGCATCGAAGGGTTAGGCGACCTGTCGCACGCGTCGGCGGTTTTTTCGCGTGACGGTCGTTATGCCTACATCTTCGGCCGCGACGGTGGCCTGACCAAGGTCGATATCCTGCTCCAGCGCATCGACAAGCGCGTGATGCAGGCTGGCAACAGCATCGGGGGGGCGATCTCGCAGGATGGCCGCCTGGTGGTGGCACAGAACTACACGCCGGGCGGCATCAAGGTCTTCGATGCGGTGACGCTCGAGTTGCTGTCCGAGGTGCCGACGCAATCGAAGGTGGTCGGCCTTGCCGACCTGCCGGGCCAGCGCTTCGCCTACGCGCTCTTCGACAAGGGCGAGATCTGGGTCAGCGACCTGTCCGATCCGCGCCATCCCGTCACGCAGCAATACCCTGCCGGCTTGCAGCCCTATGACGGGCTGGTGACGCCGGATGGCCGTCATTACATGGCCGGTCTGTTCGGCGAGGACGGCATCGCGTTGCTCGATACCTGGAAACCGGAAGCCGGTGCACGCAAGATCCTCGAGAACTACGGTCGTGGCCAGGAGAAGCTGCCGGTTTTCAAGATGCCGCACCTGCGCGGCTGGGCGGTGGCCGGCCATCAGGCCTACCTGCCGGCGATCGGCAGGCACGAGGTACTGATCGTTGATAAAGGTACCTGGAAGGAAACCGGCCGCATCCAGGTCAAGGGGCAGCCGGTGTTCGTCATGGCGCGTCCCGATGGCCGCCAGGTGTGGGTCAACTTCGCCTTCCCCGACAATGGCTGGGTGCAGGTCATCGATACCCTGAAAGGGGAGGTGGTCCAGACCCTGCAGCCGGGCAAGGCCATCCTGCACATGGAATTCACGCCGCGCGGCGAGGCCGTCTGGCTGTCGGCGCGCGATGATCACATGGTGTCGATCTACGACACGCAGACCTTCGCCCGCCTGGCGACGCTGCCGGCAAAAAGCCCGTCGGGCATCTTCTTCACCAGTCGTGCCGCGAGGACGGGATTCTGATGAACGCACCCATGCCTGCCGCCGTGATGCCTGATCCGACCCTTGAATTCAGGCTGCTGAACGAATTCCAGCGTGGTTTTCCGTTGGTGACGGCACCTTTTGCCGAGATCGCCCGCCGCGTCGGCAGCGATGAGGCCACCGTCCTCGACAGGCTTCGGCACCTGCAGCAGGAGGGGGCGATCAGCCGGGTCGGTGCGGTGTTCGCGCCGCGCGCGGTCGGAGCGAGCACGCTGGCTGCACTGGCGGTCCCGCGCGATCGTCTCGACGAGGTGGCTGCCCTCGTCAGCGCCTGCAATGGCGTGAATCACAATTACGAACGCGAGCATGCCTACAACCTCTGGTTCGTTGCCACGGCCGCCGACGAGGAAGCACTCGCTGCCCTCCTGGCCGATATCGGCCGGCGCACCGGTTTGCCGCCGATCGCCTTGCCGTTGCAGGAAGAGTTCCACATCGACCTCGGTTTCGATCTCGTGCATGGCGGCAAGGTTCGGCAGAATGCCCGCCGCTGCGAACAGCGGCCGACCTCTGAGGAGGACCGGCGCCTGATCGCCGCCCTGCAACCCGGATTGCCGCTGGTGCCGCGACCTTACGCCGAACTGGCGGCCCGGACGGGGATGCAGGAGTCGGCGCTGGCGGGACGGCTGGCCGAATGGCTGGACGAGGGCTGCATCAAGCGTTTCGGCGTGGTCGTGCGACACCATGAACTCGGCTACCGGGCGAATGCGATGGTCGTCTTCGATATCCCGGATGACCAGGTCGGCGCTGTCGGACAGCGTCTGGCGGCAGAAGCCGGCGTGACGCTGTGCTACCGCCGTCAGCGTCACCTGCCGTATTGGCACCACAATCTTTTCTGCATGGTGCATGGTCGTTCCCGCGAGGAGGTCGAGCCCGTCATCGAGCGTTTGTGCCGGATTGCCGGCCATCCATGCCAGGCACTGTTCAGCCTGCGCCGATTCAAGCAGTGTGGCGCGCGGTATTTCGATGGCGCATGAAACGGGCGCCGGCGACGTCACGCTCGATGAAGCGGACCGGGCGCTGGTGAATGCCTTGCAGGGCGGCTTTCCGCTCTGTGACGAACCCTATCGGGCGATAGCGGAGACGGTGGGCCTGGGCCTGACCGAGGTTGATGTGCTGAACCGTCTGCAGAGCCTGCTCGAGCGCAAGGTGCTGACCCGTTTCGGGCCGATGTATCAAGTCGAACGGATGGGGGGCGCTTTCGTGCTGGCCGCATTGAAAGTGCCGGAACCGGAATACGAGCGCATCGCCGGGATCGTCAACGCCCTGCCCGAGGTCGCCCACAACTACCGGCGCGAGCACGCGCTCAACATGTGGTTCGTGCTGGCGACCGAGCAGCCGGAAGGGATCGCCGCCGCGATCGCGAAGATCGAGGCGGCGACCGGGCTGCCGGTATTCGCGTTTCCCAAGGAACGCGAATACTTCGTCGAGATGAAGCTGCATGCCTGATGCCATCGAGGATATCGATCGCCGCCTGATCATCGCCACGCAGGCCGGCCTGCCGCTGGTGCCGCGCCCCTATCATGCGCTGGCCGAACAGCTCGGCATTGCACCGGCCGATGTTCAGGCACGGCTGGCCGCGATGCTGGCGACCGGCATCATCCGGCGCATCGGCGCCGTGCCGAATCACTATGCCCTCGGCTATCGGCACAACGGCATGACGGTATGGGATGTCGCCGACGACCGGATCGATGCGCTGGGCGCGCAGGTGGGGTCACTGTCCTTCGTGACCCACTGCTACCGGCGTCCGCGCCGCCTGCCGGACTGGCCCTACAACCTCTTCGCCATGGTGCACGGCCGCGACCGCTCCGAGGCGGAAGCGCATGCTGCCGCAATCGCCCGCCTGCTCGGGGATGCCTGCCGTTCCAGCGACATCCTGTACAGCAGCCGCATCCTCAAGAAGACCGGCCTGCGCATCGCCGGCTGAGCACGTCAGTCGCGTGGCTGGATGGTCGTCAGGTAGGCGAGGATGTCCTGCAGGTCCTGTTCGCTGAAGCGCTCCAGAATGCCGCCCGGCTTGTCCTCGTCGTGCGGACGCTCCTTGGCGCGGTAGGCGACCATCTGCTTCATCAGGTAATTGGTGTATTGCCCGACGAGCATCGGGAAGTCGCTGCGCCCCATGCCGTCCTTGGCGTGGCAGTTGCGGCAGTGTTCCTGGTAGTGCTTCTCGCCGTTGGTGATGTCGCCCTCGACGCGGGCGATGATCATCACCTTTTCCATCGCGCGGAGGCGTGTCAGTGCGTCGTCGGTATCCTTGAACTCGGGTGGGCGGGTCGGCAGCTTGAGCGAGGCGAGGTAGGCGGCGACATCGACGATGTCCTCGTCCTTGAGTTCGCGCGGCTCGGTGTAGGGGAACATCGGGATGTTGATGCGGATGCGGTCGCGGAACGAGCGCAGCTGCTGCTCGATGTAGGAGGCGCGCTGCCCGCCGATGCGCGGATACTCGCCCTTCTTGCCGCCCTGGCCGAACTCGCCGTGGCAGCCGGCACAGGTTTCGTTGATGTCCTTGCCGTTGCCCAGGTCCTGGGCGAGTGACGGCGGGGCGAGACAGGATAGAAGCACGGCAGCGATGAGGCCGGCTGCCCGGGAAAAGAAAAGAGTCTGCATGGGGTGGCTCGTCTGGAAAATGCGACGGATTGTCGCATCGGAAAAAAGCCTGCTGCCTTGATCCATGTCGGATAATCCGACCATGAAGTCAAGCAGAGAAGAGAACCTCGACGATTCCCTGACGGTCACCGGGCTGAAGCTGGTCCAGCTGCGCTGGTGGCTGCTCGGCGGGCTGGCGAGCGCCGTCCTGGCAGCGCCGACTTTTCTCGGCATCGCCTTGCCGTGGCCCCTGCTGCTCGGCGTGCTGACCCTGCTGGCCGGATTCAACCTGATCGTGCGCCGGCGAATTGCCGATGCGTCATTCGGTCCGGCCGAGCTGACCGGCCAGCTGATGGTCGACCTGGTCGGCATGGGCGTACTCCTCTACCTCAGCGGTGGCGCGACCAACCCGTTCGTCTCGCTGATGCTGCTGCCGGTCGCCGTGGCTTCCCTGTCCCTGCCTGCGCGGAGTGCGGCAGGCACCGCCGCGCTGGCCATCGGCCTTTATTCGCTCCTGATGCTGTATTCACTGCCCCTGCCGATTGCCGACGTCGAGCGGGCCACGCGCCTCCACCTGGGCGGCATGTGGCTGACCTTCGTCGTTTCGGCGGCGCTGATCGCCTGGTTCGTGACCCGCATGACGGCGTCGATCCGCCTGCGCGACCGGCAGCTGGCGGTCGCTCGCGAACAGGCCTTGCGCGATGCACAGGTCGTGGCGCTCGGCCAACTCGCCGCCGGCGCCGCACACGAACTCGGGACGCCGCTGGCGACCATCAAGGTCCTGGCGGGAGAGCTCGCCCGGGACGACCGGTTGCCTGTCGATGCGCGCGAGGATATCGCCCTGCTGCAGCGGCAGGTCGATGCCTGCAAGGACATCGTCAGCGGCATGGTGCAGCGTGCCGGAATCGATCGGGCCGGCAATACCCATGCGTTGCCGCTGCCCGCCTGGCTGGATGCGCTGCTCGCTCGCTGGCGAACGCTCTGGCCGCAGGCCACCTGCATCCTCGATATCCGACAGCCGGGCGATGCGCCCAGGGTGGCAACGGTGGCGGTGATCGAACAGGCGGTATTCAACCTGCTCAACAATGCGGCGAAGATTTCTCCCCATGGCATCAGGCTGGTGACGGACTGGGATGAGGGCAGCCTGCGCATCGCCGTGCATGACCGCGGACCGGGCTTCCCGCCGGAAATCCTGCAGCGCTGCGGGGCCGAACCGCTCCCGGCCCAAGCCTGCGGCACGGGAGCCGGGATCGGCCTGTGGCTGACGCGTGCCGCGATCGAGCGTTTCGGCGGACGGCTGCGCCTGGAAAATGCGGGTGCGGGCGCGGTTGCCACGATCGAATTGCCGCTGGACAGCGTATCCGCGGAAACTGACAGCAAAGGAAAAGGTGCATGACACAATCGATACTCGTGGTTGATGACGATCCTGTGTTCAACGGCGTGCTGGTGCGTGCCCTGGCGCGTCGCGGATATGAAGTTTCCTCGGCCACGGATGCCGAAACCACGCTGACCGCAGCCAATGCGCTTGTCCCGGAGGCAGTGGTCCTCGACCTGAACCTGGGCAGCGTTTCCGGCCTGAATCTCATCCAGCCCTTGCTGGCGATCGTGCCGGGCTGCCGCATCGTCGTACTGACCGGCTATGCGAGCATCGCCACGGCGGTCGAGGCGATCAAGCTCGGGGCGACGCAGTATCTCGCCAAGCCGGTGGAGGTTGACGCCATCATCGCCGCCCTCGACGACATACCGGAGTCCGGCGTTCCCGCCGATGCGCCGCCGCCTGCCGACCCGCTGTCGGTGGACCGGCTGGAATGGGAACATATCCAGCGCATCCTGCGCGAACACGACGGCAATATTTCGGCGACCGCCCGCGCGCTGAAGATGCATCGTCGCACCCTGCAACGCAAGCTCGCCAAGCGGCCGGTGCGCGCCTGACCGACACCGTCGCGCCAAAGCCGATTTTTTGAAAATACCTCTTGGCGAAGCGACTGTTTCTGTTAGAATGCGCGCCTTCGATTTGTCGAAGATCGACGCGCCAAATCGTGTGGAGTGGTAGTTCAGTTGGTTAGAATACCGGCCTGTCACGCCGGGGGTCGCGGGTTCGAGTCCCGTCCACTCCGCCAAGAATAAGTCAGCAGGGTGTCCGAGCGATCGGCCACCCTGTTGTTGTTTTCAGCCTTGGAGTTTCGGATGCCGGTAATCACGCTGCCTGACGGTTCGCAACGCACCTATCCCCAGCCGCTGACCGTGGCCGATGTGGCCGCATCGATCGGCGCCGGCCTTGCGAAGGCCGCGTTGGCCGGCAAGGTGGATGGGAAACTGGTCGATACTTCCCATCGCATCGACAAGGATGCGACGCTCGCCATCGTCACCGACAAGGATGCCGCGGGCGTCGAAATCATCCGCCATTCCACCGCGCACCTGCTCGCTTACGCACTCAAGGAACTGATTCCGGATGCGCAGGTGACGATCGGCCCGGTCATCGACAACGGCTTCTACTACGACTTCGCCTGTCGCCCGCTGACGCCGGAAGACCTCGCCGCCATCGAAAAGCGCATGGCCGAACTGGCGAAGAAGGATTTTCCCGTCACGCGCGAGGTCTGGCCGCGCGACAAGGCTGTCGAGTTCTTCAAGTCCATCGGCGAGCACTACAAGGCCGAGCTGATCACGGCGATTCCCGCCGGCGAGGATGTTTCCCTGTATCGCGAGGGCGACTTCATCGACCTGTGCCGCGGCCCCCACGTCCCCTCGACCGGCAGGCTCAAGCACTTCAAGCTCATGAAGGTCGCGGGTGCCTACTGGCGCGGCGATTCGAAGAACGAGCAGTTGCAGCGCGTCTATGGCACGGCATGGGCGAAGAAGGAAGAGCTCGAGGGCTACCTGCACATGCTGGAAGAAGCCGAGAAGCGCGACCATCGCAAACTCGGCAAGCAACTCGATCTGTTCCACCTGCAGGACGAAGCGCCCGGCCTGGTGTTCTGGCACCCGCACGGCTGGACGGTCTGGCAGGAAGTCGAGCAGTACATGCGCAAGGTCTATCGCGACAACGGCTATCAGGAAGTGCGCTGTCCGCAGATCCTCGACCGCAGCCTGTGGGAGAAGTCGGGCCACTGGGAGCATTACAAGGACAACATGTTCACCACCGAGTCGGAGAAGCGCGACTATGCGGTGAAGCCGATGAACTGCCCCGGCCACGTGCAGATCTTCAACACCGACGTGCGTTCCTACCGCGACCTGCCGCTGCGTTATGGCGAGTTCGGTTCCTGCCACCGCAACGAGCCTTCGGGCGCCCTGCACGGCGTGATGCGTGTGCGCGGCTTCACGCAGGACGACGGCCACATCTTCTGCACCGAAGACCAGATCCAGCCCGAGGTGACGGCCTTCAACGATCTGGTCCGCAAGGTCTATTCCGATTTCGGTTTCAACCATGTGGCGGTGAAACTGGCGCTGCGCCCGGACAGCCGGGTCGGCGAGGATGCGTTGTGGGACAAGGCCGAGGATGCGTTGCGTGCCGGCCTGCGCGCCAGCGGCCTGGAATGGGATGAGCTGCCGGGCGAGGGCGCCTTCTACGGTCCGAAGATCGAGTTCCACATCAAGGACGCGATCGGCCGCTCCTGGCAGTGCGGCACCATGCAGGTCGATTTCTCGATGCCCGGCCGCCTCGGGGCCGAGTATGTGGGCGAGGACAACGCCCGCCATACCCCGGTGATGTTGCACCGCGCGATCCTCGGCTCGCTCGAACGCTTCATCGGTATCCTGATCGAAAACCATGCCGGCGCGCTGCCCCTGTGGCTCGCACCCGTGCAGGCCGTGGTGATGAATATTTCGGAGGGGCAGGCCGACTATGCCGAAAGTGTGGCGAAAACGCTGCGCGCGGCTGGCCTGCGGGTCGAATGCGATTTGCGCGGCGAAAAGATTAACTATAAAATTCGAGAACATAGCGTATTGAAACGGCCTTATCTCGTCGTCGTCGGCGACAAGGAAAAGGCCAGCGGGTTGGTCGCCTTGCGAGCCCGGGGCAATCAGGATCTCGGGCAAATGTCCCCGGATGCCTTGTTTGCTCGCCTGTTGCAGGAATGCGGCAGCAAGGGTTTGGCGGCCTGATTGTTTATTGTTTGGGGGAACTAGGTCATCGCTCAGGAAAAGTCGCAGCGCCTCAATGAGGAAATCACTGCCCCGGAGATCCGTTTGATCGGAATCGAAGGCGAACAGCTCGGAATATTTTCTGCACGCCAGGCGTTGCAGATGGCGGAAGAAGCGGAAGTCGATCTCGTCGAAATCGCGCCGATGGCAGTGCCGCCCGTATGCCGGCTGATGGACTTCGGCAAGTTCAAGTACCAGGAGGCGAAGCGCGCTGCCGAGGCCAAAAAGAAGCAGAAGATCGTCGAGATCAAGGAAGTCAAGTTCCGCCCCGGTACCGACGAGAACGACTACCAGATCAAGCTGCGCAATGTCATCAAGTTTCTGGGCGAGGGCGACAAGGCGAAGATCACCTTGCGTTTCCGCGGCCGCGAGATGGCGCATCAGGAAATCGGCATGCGCATGCTGGAGCGGATCAAGGCCGATCTCAACGAGCAGGCCGTCGTCGAGCAGTTTCCCAAGATGGAAGGTCGTCAGCTGATCATGGTGCTGGCGCCTTCGAAGAAAAAGGCTCACTGAGCCAGCGGTTTTGCCCCGCGTCGCGAGATGTGGGGCGAGAAGAAGTGGCTGCAGGTCATCAAGCGCTCCCGAGGCGGGGGACACCTGGCAGACATGTCATAAGGAGATCTTCGATGCCGAAGATGAAGACGAAGAGCGGTGCCGCCAAGCGCTTCAAAGTGCGCGGGTCCGGCAGCATCAAGCGCGCTTGTGCATTCAAGCGCCACATCCTCACCAAGAAAACTACCAAGGTGAAGCGCCACCTGCGCGGCGTGCTGACCGTGCATGAGTCGGACGCCAAGTCCGTGCGCGCGATGTTGCCCAACGCCTAAGGAGAACGGAACATGCCAAGAGTCAAACGTGGTGTAACGGCGCGCGCGCGCCACAAGAAAATTCTCGACCAGGCCAAGGGCTATCGCGGCCGCCGGTCGACCGTCTATCGGATCGCCAAAGAAGCGGTGATGAAGGCGGGCCAGTACCAGTATCGCGACCGTCGTCAAAGAAAACGCCAGTTCCGTGCCCTGTGGATCGTCCGTATCAATGCGGCGGCCCGGGAACTGGGCATGAAGTACAGCACCCTGATGAACGGCCTCAAGAAGGCTTCGATCGAGGTCGATCGCAAGGTACTCGCCGATCTGGCCGTTTTCGACAAGCCGGCTTTCGCCGCGCTGGCGAACCAGGCCAAGGCACAACTGTCAGCCTGATTTCCGGCTGGTCGTTTCGAAAGGCCGCTCGGTTTCGCACGGGGCGGCCTTTCTGATTTCAGGATTCGCTTTTTAGGTTCTTTTCATGCACGACCTCGAAAAACTCGTGACGCAGGCGACGGCCGATTTTGCCGCCGCGAGCGAGTTGGCCCGACTTGAAGACGTCAAGGCCGCCTACCTCGGCAAGGAAGGTTCGCTGACCGCGCTGCTCAAGAGCCTCGGCAAGCTACCGCCCGAAGAGCGCAAGACCGCCGGTGCGGCGATCAATGCAGCCAAAGGACAGATAGAGTCGGCACTGGCGGCTCGGCGCGACTCCCTGAAGGGCGCCCAGCTAGAAGCCCAACTCGCTGCCGAATCGCTCGATGTCACGCTGCCCGGCCGCGGCCAGGCGCGCGGCAGCATCCACCCGGTGATGCGCACGCTCGACCGTATCGAAGCATTATTCCGCTCGATCGGCTTCGAGGTCGCCGACGGTCCCGAGATCGAGACCGACTGGCACAACTTCACGGCATTGAACACGCCCGAGAATCACCCGGCGCGCTCGATGCACGACACTTTTTATCTGCTCGACGAACAAGGCAAGGTGCGCGAGGACGTCCTGCTGCGCACCCACACCAGCCCGGTGCAGATCCGCACCATGCTGGCCCACGTCGAGAAGCACAAGCACCTCGAGCACATGCCCGAGATACGCGTGATCTGCCCGGGCCGCGTCTATCGCGTCGACTCCGACGCCACGCATTCGCCGATGTTCCACCAGGTCGAAGGCCTGTGGGTGGGCGAGAAGGTCAGCTTCGCCGACCTGAAAGGCGTGGTGGCCGATTTCCTGTGCCGCTTCTTCGAGAGCGACGACCTGAAAGTCCGCTTCCGTCCCTCGTTCTTCCCCTTTACTGAGCCGTCGGCGGAGATCGACGTCGCCTTCATGCACGGAGCGCTCGAAGGGCGCTGGCTGGAGATCGCCGGCTGCGGCATGGTGCATCCGAACGTGCTGCGCTTCGGCGGCATCGATCCCGAGAAATACACCGGCTTCGCCTTCGGCATGGGACCGGACCGCCTGACCATGCTGCGCTACGGCATCAACGACCTGCGCCTGTTCTTCGACGG
The DNA here is from genome assembly GCA_034004665.1 of Rhodocyclaceae bacterium. GTDB lineage: Bacteria > Pseudomonadota > Gammaproteobacteria > Burkholderiales > Rhodocyclaceae > Sulfuricystis. The sequence goes on from JAVEWF010000025.1 coordinate 30,866, forward strand.
CGACCTGCGCTTCCTCCAACAATTCCAGTAACAGCCGATCGAGCATGCAATTCTCCGAATCCTGGCTGCGCGCCCTCGTCAATCCGCCGCTCTCGACCGATGAGCTGTGCCATCTGCTTACCATGGCCGGCCTCGAAGTCGAGGAGTGCCGTCCCGCCAGCGCCGATTTTTTCAACGTGGTCGTCGCCCGCATCCTCACCGCCGAGAAGCACCCCGACGCCGACAAGCTGAAACTCTGCTCCGTGGACACGGGGGAGCATGGCGTGCTGCAGATCGTCTGCGGCGCTCCCAACGCCGCCGCCGGCCTGGTCGTGCCCTGCGCGCTGGTCGGCGCGAAATTGCCCGGCATCGAGATCAGGAAGGCCAAGGTGCGCGGCGTCGAGAGCTTCGGCATGCTGTGTTCGGCGCGCGAGCTGGGCCTCTCCGAGGACCACGGCGGCCTGCTGACGCTGCCTGAGAACGCCCCGATCGGCTGGAACGTGCGCGAGTACCTCGCGCTCGACGACAACCTGATCACCCTCAAGCTCACGCCCAACCGCGCCGATTGCCTCTCGCTCACCGGCATCGCCCGCGAAGTGGCCGCGCTCACCGGCGCGCCGCTCACCTTGCCGGCGATCGAGCCCGTCGCCGCCGTGCATGACGAAACCCGCGGCGTGGTGCTCGACGCGCCCGCCGCCTGCCCGCGCTACTGCGGCCGCATCGTGCGCGGCGTGAATGCCAAGGCGCCGACGCCCGACTGGATGAAGCAGCGCATCGAGCGCTGCGGCGTGCGCGCCATCTCCGCGCTGGTCGACGTCACCAACTACGTGATGCTCGAACTGGGCCAGCCGCTGCACGCCTTCGACGATGCGCAGTTGGCCGGCGCGATCCACGTGCGCCTGCCGAAGGCCGGCGAACAGCTGCTGCTGCTCAACGAGCAGACCGTCACGCCCACGGCAGACACCGCGCTGATCGCCGACGAGCAGAAGCCCCTGGCCATGGCCGGCATCATGGGCGGCGAGCACTCGGGCATCGCGGATGCAACTACCGACCTGTTCCTCGAGAGCGCCTTCTTCGCGCCCGATGCCATCGCCGGCAAGGCGCGCGCGCTGGGCTTCAGTTCCGACGCTTCTTACCGCTACGAGCGCGGCGTGGATTTCGAACTGCAGCGCCGCGCCATCGAGCGCGCCACGCAGCTGATCGTCGACATCTGCGGTGGCCGCCCGGGTCCGGTCGTCGAGGCCGTCGCGCCCGAGCACCTGCCCCAGCGCCCGCCGGTGCGCCTGCGCCTGCCGCGCGTCGCGCGCGTGCTGGGCATCGAACTGGGCTTTGCCCAGATCGAGAAACTCGTCGCCGGTATGGGCTTCGCCTATGAACGCAAGGGCGACGACTTGATCGTTACCCCGCCCTCGTATCGCTTCGACATCGTGATCGAGGAGGACCTGATCGAGGAGATCGCTCGCATCCACGGCTACGACAACATCCCCGCGCCGCCGCCTACAGCGCGCTGCGAGATGCTGCCGTTGCCCGAGGCCGCCCGCGGCCCAATGGCGCTGCGCCGCCTGCTGGCCGAGCGCGGCTTCCACGAGGTGGTGAACTACAGCTTCGTCGAGGCCGGCTGGGAAGCTGACTTCGCCGGCAACGCCCATCCGGTCAGGCTTGCCAACCCGATCGCCAGCCAGATGGGCGTGATGCGCTCCAGCCTGATCGGTGGCCTGGTCGGCACGCTGGTCGGCAACCTCAAGCGCCAGGCCGAGCGCGTGCGCGTCTTCGAACTGGGCCGCTGCTTCATTCAGGATGCCGCGCAGGACACCGGCTACCGCCAGCCACAACGGCTGGGTGTGCTGGTTGCCGGTCCGGCCCTGCCCGAGCAGTGGAGCACGCCCGCCCGCGCGGCCGATTTCTACGACCTGAAGGGTGATCTCGAAGCGATCTTCGCCCCGCGCCGTCTGGCCTTCGAACGCGCCAGCCATCCCGCGCTGCATCCCGGCCGATCGGCCCGCGTGCTGCTCGAAGGGGCCGATATCGGCGTCATCGGCGAGATCCACCCACGCTGGCGACAGCATTACGAACTGGCCGATCCGGCTGTCGTCTTCGAGATCGACCTGGCACCGCTGCTGGCCACGCCGATGCCGGCCTATGCCGAAGTCTCGCGCTTCCCGGCCGTGGTTCGCGACATCGCCCTGGTGCTGCCGCTGCAGTGCGAGGTGCAGACCCTGCAGGCTGCCATGGCTGCCGCGGCACCCGCCTATGTGCGGGAAATACGACTGTTCGATGTGTATCAAGGGAAGGGCATCGCACCGGAAAGCAAAAGCCTTGCGTTCCGCGTGACGATGCAAGATACTCAAAAAACTTTGGCAGACAGCGATGCCGATGCGGCCATCGCCAGCCTGCTGAAGACCGCGCAGGAGCGTTTCGGCGCCCGACTGCGTGCATGAGGGGGGCAAATGGCAATGACGATGACCAAGGCGGAACTGGCGGATCTCCTGTTCGAGAAAGTGGGCCTCAACAAGCGCGAGGCCAAGGACATGGTGGAAGCCTTCTTCGAGGAAGTGCGCACCTCGCTGGAGAAGGGTGACAGCGTCAAGCTCTCCGGCTTCGGCAACTTCCAACTGCGCGACAAGCCGCAGCGCCCGGGACGAAACCCCAAGACCGGCGAAGAAATTCCGATTACCGCACGACGCGTCGTCACCTTCCACGCCAGCCACAAGCTCAAGTCGACCGTCGAGGCCACGGCGCATGACAATCTCCAGCCAGGATAAGACCGAACTGCCGCCGATCCCGGCGAAGCGCTACTTCACCATCGGCGAAGTGAGCGAGTTGTGCGGCGTGCGCCCCCACGTGCTGCGCTACTGGGAGCAGGAGTTCACCCAGCTCAGGCCGGTGAAGCGGCGTGGCAACCGCCGCTACTACCAGCACCACGAGGTGCTGCTGGTACGTCGCATTCGCCAGTTGCTCTACGAAGAGGGCTTCACCATCAGCGGTGCGCGCAACCGGCTCGATGAACCCGGCGGCAAGGCGATCGCGCTGGCACCCGAAGGCGTCGTCCCGGCCGCGGCCACTTCCCCGATCTCGTTGCGTGCCGAACTGCTCGGCATCATCGAACTGCTGCGCGTCTGAAGAACGCTGCTATAATCCGCGCCTCGTCGGGGCGTAGCGCAGCCTGGTAGCGCACTTGCATGGGGTGCAAGGGGTCGCGAGTTCGAATCCCGCCGCCCCGACCAG
>JAVEWF010000094.1:0-6958 GCA_034004665.1 Rhodocyclaceae bacterium
TCGACGTGCAGCGCGATGAATTCCAGCGCATCCGCAGCGGCCGTCTGTCCCTGTGCGGCGAGGCGTCGGCCGATCCACTGCGGCAACTGGGCGATCGGCGGGGCGTTGCATTCGATGGCGACGCCGGCCTCGGCCAGCGCGGCGAACCAGGCCGCCTTTTTCGCCCGCCAGTCCATTTCGGGCAGCGTGACCAAGGTGAGGACATCCGCGGAGGATTCGCGGCAATAACGCTGCAGCGCCTCGCCGCCGTCACGGCCCGGCTTGCCCGAGGGAATGCGCAGGTCGACCAGCGTGCGGCCGCCGAAGAGGGAAAGATTGCCGGCAGCGTGGAACAGCTCGTCCCAGCGGAACGAGGGCGTGACGACCAGCACCGTGCGTTCCTCGAAGCCCTGACGGCGGGCGGCGGCGCGCAGCGCGTCGCCGGTTTCGATGGTCAGCAGCGGATCGTCGCCGTGCAGCACATACAGCGGCTTGAGCGGCTTCTCGAGTTGTGCAGCGAGTTGTTCGGGACGCAGCTGCACGGCGCACTCAACCGGCGGGTTTCGGCTTCGCAGCTGAGAGCCGGCGCAGCAGCTGCGACACCAGGTCGGATTGCATCTCGCGCAGGATCATCGCTTCCTCCGCCTCCTTGGCGAAGATGCGCGTATCGTCGAAGGTCATCTCGCGCTGCAGGACGATGGTCGCGGGCGGTACCAGCTCTCTGCCCTGCGCGTCGGCGATGCGGTAGGTGAAGGAGCGCGTCAGCTGGAATTCGCGCACCAGGCCGGTGGCCGACAGCGAAAGAATGTTTCTGGCCTGCGTGTCGTTCAGTACGACCAGCGCGGCTTGCGCTTCCTTCTGGTCGGCGACGACGCGCGTGTGCGTGCCTGCCTCCAGGCCGCGCCGTATCTGCTGGTACATCTCGCTGTTTTCGGCCAGACCGAGGTGCAGGGTTTCCCACGGCAGGCTGTAGCTGCCGCGCAGCTGGAAGCCGCAGGCCGCGAGGCTCAGCGCGAGAATCAGGGCGATCAGGCCGCGCATGGGCATTCCCCTTCTCAAACGACGATATTGACCAGGCGGCCGGGCACGACGACGACCTTCTTCGCCGGCTTGCCTTCCATGAACTTCTGCGCCATCTCGTGCGCCAGCGCGGCGGCCTCGATCGCCGTCCTGTCGGCGCCGACTTTTACCTTGATGCTGCCGCGCAGCTTGCCATTCACCTGCAGCACGAGTTCCAGTTCGTCCTGTACCAGCGCCGCTTCCTGCGGCTCGGGCCATTCCGCCTGCAGGATGTCTTCCCCGTAGCCGAGCTCGATCCACAGCGCGTGGGCGATGTGCGGCGCGATGGGCGACAGGACGCGCAGCAGGATGCCGAAGCCTTCCTTGGCATGCGGGTCGGCCGGTGCCTTCTCCAGCGCGTTGAGCATCTTCATGCAGGCCGAGGCGACGGTGTTGAACTGCAGCTTGCCGAGGTCGTAGTTGGCCTGTTTGAGCAGCAGGTGAATCTCGCGACGCAAGCTGCCCGCCTCGCCGGGCGCGGTCTGCGATTTCAGCGTGTGGCCGAAGCCCCACACGCGCTTCATGAAGCGGTAGGCGCCCTCGACGCCGGAATCTGACCATTCGAGGGTCTGCTCGGGGGGCGAGGCGAACATCATGAAGAAGCGCGCGGTGTCGGCGCCGTATTGCTCGATCAGCGCCTGCGGGTCCACGCCGTTGCGCTTCGACTTCGACATGGTGCCGACGCCGCCGTAGTCGATGGTCGAGCCGTCGGCCTTGAGGGTCGCGCCCGTGACATGCCCTGCTTCGTCGCGCACCAGCTCGACTTCCTCAGGGGCGAAGTACTCGATGCCGCCCTTGTCGGTGCGGCGGCTGAAGATGTGGTTGAGCACCATGCCCTGCGTCAGCAGGTTGGCGAAGGGTTCGTCCTGTTTCACCAACCCGACGTCGCGCATCACCTTGGTCCAGAAGCGCGAGTAGAGCAGGTGCAGGATCGCGTGCTCGATGCCGCCGATGTACTGGTCCACCGGCATCCAGTATTGCGTGCCGGCATCGACCATCGCGTCGTTCTTCTCGCGCGTCGCGGCGTCGACGCCGTAGCGCGCGTAGTACCAGCTCGAATCGACGAAGGTGTCCATCGTGTCGGTTTCGCGCCTGGCCGGCTTGCCACATTGGGGGCAGGTGCAGTTCAGGAAATCGGCACGCTTGTTGAGCGGGTTGCCGGAGCCGTCCGGCACGCAATCCTCGGGTAGTCTCACCGGCAGCTGGTCGTCGGGTACCGGCACCGAGCCGCAGCTGTCGCAGTGGATGATCGGGATCGGGCAACCCCAGTAGCGCTGGCGCGAGATGCCCCAGTCGCGCAGGCGGAACTGCACCTTCTTCTCGCCGAGGCCCTTGGCGGACAGGTCGGTGGCGATGGCGTCCACGGCGGCTTCATGGCCGAGGCTGTCGTATTTGCCGGAATTGACACAGACGCCGTTCTGCTTGTCGGCGTACCACTCCTGCCAGCCGTCGAGCGAAAAAGCCTGACCGGGCACCGAAATGACTTGCGTGATCGTCAGGCCGTATTTCTTCGCGAAGGCGAAGTCGCGCTCGTCATGTGCAGGCACGCCCATCACCGCGCCGTCGCCGTAGCTCATCAGCACGTAGTTGCCGACCCAGACTTCGACCTGCGCGCCGGTGAGCGGGTGCTCGACGAAGATGCCCGTCGGCATGCCCTTCTTCTCCATCGTCGCGAGGTCGGCTTCCATCACCGAGCCGTGCTTGCATTCCTCGATGAAGGCGGCGAGCTGCGGATTGTTCCTGGCAGCGTGCGTGGCGAGCGGATGCTCGGCGGCCACGGCGCAGAAAGTCACGCCCATGATGGTGTCGGCGCGCGTGGTGAATACCCACAGCTTGCCCGCTTCACCGTCCAGCGTGTAGGGGAAGGCGAAGCGCACGCCGGTGCTTTTGCCGATCCAGTTGGCCTGCATCAGCTTGACGCGCTCGGGCCAGCCCGGCAGCGTGTCGAGCGCGGACAGCAGCTCGTCGGCGTACTGCGTGATGCCGAGGTAGTAGCCGGGGATCTCGCGCTTTTCGACCAGCGCGCCGGTGCGCCAGCCACGGCCGTCGATCACCTGCTCGTTCGCCAGCACGGTCTGGTCGACCGGATCCCAGTTCACCGTTTGCGTCTTCTTGTAGGCGATGCCTTTTTCCAGCATGCGCAGGAACAGCCACTGGTTCCACTTGTAATACTCGGGCTTGCAGGTCGCCAGCTCGCGCTCCCAGTCGAGGCCGAAGCCGAGCGACTGGAGCTGCTGCTTCATGTAGGCGATGTTGTCGTAGGTCCATTTGGCCGGCGGCACCTTGTTCTGGATCGCCGCGTTTTCGGCCGGCAGGCCGAAGGCGTCCCAGCCCATCGGCTGCAGGACGTTGAAGCCGCGCATCTTGTGCGAGCGCGCCAGCACGTCGCCGATGGTGTAGTTGCGCACGTGGCCCATGTGGAGCTTACCCGACGGATAGGGGAACATCGACAGGCAGTAGTACTTCGGCCTGGCGGCATCCGCCGTGACGTTGAAGGCGCGGGTGCGGTTCCAGTGGGCCTGGGCGGCCTGCTCGATGACGTTGGGCTGGTATTTTTCCTGCATGGCCGGGCGGCGGATGGGACGATTCGACAAGGCGGCGGATTATACGCCCGCCCCCCCTTCTGCCCCCTCTGCCGGCCGGCGGAATGGGCCCGGCCGGATCAGCCGAAGGGCAATGGCCGCAAGGTGCGCCAGCCACGCTGGGTGTTGAGCGTCAGCGCGTCGAGGATGGCGAGCGGCGCCTGCCAGACACGCGTGTGATGACGCGTCCAGGCCCGCCAACCGAATGAAGCCGCTTCCTCGCGCAGGCTCTCGGCGGCGACGAGTTCGAGCAGGCGGTCCATCGCGGCCTGCCAGCAGGCGGGGGTTTCGGTTTCACCTGTCGCGAGGGCGGCATGGCGCCGGGCGGCGTGCCAGAGAGTTTCGGCGCGGGGCAGGGGAATGCCGGCCTTGTGGGCCAGCCAGGGCAGAATCTTCGGTATGTTCGTTTTCATGGCGATTCCTTTCGACGCAATTTTGTTGCGCTGCAGCATTGAACCATGAGATGAAGGCGAAGGCAAAAAGTTCAATCGCCATCGGGTAGACTGGCTGTTTAAAAGAAAGCTAAGCCATTGAATCTACTGGAAGGACTCAACGAACCGCAGCTGGCGGCGGTGACCCTGCCGCCACAGCACGCCCTGATTCTCGCCGGCGCCGGCTCGGGCAAGACGCGCGTGCTGACCACCCGCATCGCCTGGCTGATCTCGACCGTGCAGGCCAGTCCGTCGGCCGTGCTGGCCGTCACCTTCACCAACAAGGCGGCCAGGGAAATGCTCGCGCGGCTGTCGGCGATGCTGCCGATCAATGTCAAAGGCATGTGGATCGGCACCTTCCACGGCTTGTGCAACCGCATGCTGCGCGCCCACTACCGCGATGCCGGCCTGCCCCAGCTGTTCCAGATCCTCGATTCCGCCGACCAGCTCGCCGCCGTCAAGCGCCTGCTGAAGTCGCTCAATGTCGATGACGAGAAATTCCCGCCGCGCGAGCTGTGCTGGTTCATCAACGCGCAGAAGGAAGCCGGCCTGCGTCCGGCGGCCGTCGAAGCCTCATTTGGGTCCAATGAGGACTGGACGAAAAAACGTGTCGAACTCTACGCGGCCTACGAACAGCAATGCCAGAAGGAGGGTGTCGTCGATTTCGCCGAACTGCTGCTGCGCTGTTACGAACTGCTCGAAAGAAACGAACCGCTGCGCCGCCACTATCAGGAGCGCTTCCGCCACATCCTCGTCGACGAGTTCCAGGACACCAACAAGCTGCAGTACCGCTGGTTGAAGCTGCTCACAGGAGAGCATGCGGCGCTGTTTTGCGTCGGCGACGACGACCAGTCGATCTACGCCTTTCGCGGCGCCGATGTCGGCAACATGCGCGACTTCGAGCGCGAATTCAGGGTAAGCAACCTGATCCGCCTCGAACAGAACTACCGTTCGCACGGCAACATCCTCGATGCCGCCAACGCCATCATCGAGAACAACCCGTCGCGCCTCGGCAAGAACCTGTGGACCGAGGCCGGCGCCGGCGAGCCGATCCGCGTGCATGAATCGTATTCGGACGGCGACGAGGCGCGCTTCGTCGTCGAGGAAGTCAAAGCCTTGTCGAATGACGGCCACGCCCGCAAGGAAATCGCGCTGCTCTACCGCAGCAACGCGCAAAGCCGCGCGCTGGAGCATGCCCTGTTCAACGCCGGCCTGCCCTACCGCGTCTATGGCGGCTTGCGCTTCTTCGAGCGCGCCGAGATCAAGCACGCGCTGGCCTACCTGCGCCTGATCGCCAATGCCGACGACGATACCGCCTTCGCCCGTGTCGTGAATTTCCCGACGCGCGGCATCGGGGCGCGCAGCATCGAGCAGCTGTCCGATGCCGCCCGGGGAAGCGACAGCAGCCTCCATGCGGCGATTCCTCTTGTCGCGGGTGCCGGCGGCGCCAAGCTCGCCGCCTTCGCCGCGCTGATCGTCCGGCTCCGTGAAGCCGCCCACCTGCCGTTGCCCGAGCTCGTCGAACACGTGCTCGACCTGTCGGGCCTGCGCACGCATTACCAGCACGAAAAGGAAGGCCAGGAGCGGCTCGCCAACCTCGACGAACTCGTCAACGCCGCCGCCGGCTTCGTCGCCGAGGAAGGCACGGTGGGCGACGAGGGCGAACTGGCTGGCGATCTCGCCGCGTTCCTGGCCCACGCGGCGCTCGAAGCCGGCGAGCACCAGGCCGGCGAGGGCGACGACGCGCTGCAGTTGATGACGGTGCACTCGGCCAAGGGGCTGGAATTCGACGTCGTGTTCCTCTGCGGACTGGAGGAAGGGCTGTTTCCCCACGAAAACTCCCTGAACGAGGCGCGCGGCCTGGAGGAGGAACGGCGGCTCATGTACGTCGCCGTCACGCGTGCGCGCCAGCGGCTTTACCTCTGCCACGCGCAGACGCGCATGCTGCACGGGCAGGTGCGCTACAACCTGCCTTCGCGCTTCATCGACGAGGTGCCGGCCGGCCTGCGCAAGCACCTGACCGCGCGTGCGACGAAATCCGGCTATGCCGTCCCGCCATCGCCGACTTTTTCCGCCGCGCCGCGCCGACAGGAAAGCGGTGGCCTGCGCATCGGCCAGAACGTCATGCACGCGAAATTCGGCCTTGGCGTCATCGTCAATGCCGAGGGCGGCGGGGCGGACGCCCGCGTGCAGGTCAACTTCGGCGATGCCGGCATGAAGTGGCTGGCCCTGTCGGTCGCCAAGCTGGAGCCGGTCTGAACGGATGATCGGGTTCGGCCTGCTGGCAGGCCTCGTCTTCGTCGTCGCTCTGCTGCTGGCCCGCGCGGCGATCCGCCGCGGGCTCGCCGCGCCGCGCGTGCCCGAGAGTAGAGATCCCGGCGACCTCGGCCTGGCCTTTTCCACCGTCGAATTTCCGACCGCGAACGGCCGGATGCTGCGCGGCTGGTTCATGCCCGCAGCCGCCGTGAACGCGCCGGCCATCGCCGTGCTGCACGGCTGGGGCGGCAATGCCGAGACCATGCTACCGCTGGCCGGTCCGCTGCATCGTGCGGGCCATGCCCTGCTGTTCTTCGATGCACGCTGCCACGGCATGAGCGATGCCGACGAGTTCGTCTCGCTGCCCCGTTTCGCCGAGGACCTCGAGCATGCGCTCGACTGGCTGCACCGCCAGCCGGGGATCGACCCGCAGCGCATCGCGGCGGTCGGCCATTCGGTCGGTGCCGGCGCGGCGCTGCTGGTCGCCTCGCGCTCGGCGGCCCTGGCGGCGGTGGTCAGCATCGCCGCCTTCGCGCATCCGGATGCGATGATGCGCCGCTGGCTCGCCTGGCGCCGCATCCCCTACTGGCCGGTCGGCTGGGCCGTCCTTGAATACGTGCAGCATGTGATCGGCACGCGCTTCGAGCGCAT
>JAVEWF010000095.1:0-6926 GCA_034004665.1 Rhodocyclaceae bacterium
CCGGCGTGGACGCGCTGAAGGAGCCGATCCCCGTCGTGCCGACCTGTCACTACCAGATGGGCGGCATTCCCACCAACTATCATGGCCAGGTGGTCGTTCCCGGCAAGCGCAGCCAGAACGAAATCGTTCCCGGCTTCTATGCTGCCGGCGAATGCGCCTGCGCCTCGGTGCATGGCGCCAACCGCCTCGGCACCAACTCGCTGCTCGACCTGCTGGTGTTCGGCAAGTCGGCTGGCGAGACGGCAGTCGAAAACCTCAAGAAGGAACCGAAGCCCCACAAGGAACTGCCGACCGACGCATTCGATCGTACCCTGGCGCGTCTGAATCGTCTCGATTCCCAGAAGGGCGGCGCCAGCGTGCATGAAACGCAGCTCGCCATGCGGCGGACCATGCAGAAGCATGCCGGCGTGTTCCGCTTCAACGATCTGTTGAAGGAAGGGGTGCAGAAGATTCTCGAAGTCCAGCAGGACGTACAGCGTACCGAGATCAAGGACAAGTCCAAGGTGTTCAACACCGCGCGCATCGAGGCGCTCGAACTCGACAACTTGATCGAGGTCGCCGTCGCAACGATGGTGTCGGCCGAGGCGCGCAAGGAAAGCCGCGGCGCCCACGTGCGCGACGATGCGCCGGACACGCCCGAAATGCCGAACGGCCGCGACGACACCAACTGGCTCAAGCACACCCTCTGGTACAAGGAAGGCAATCGTCTCGACTACAAGTCGGTGACCCTGCGGCCCATGACAGTCGAGACCATCGCGCTGAAGAAGCGTGCCTATTGAGAGAGCGACGATGACTACGAGAACCCTCCAGTTCAAGATCTACCGCTACGATCCCGACCAGGATCAGAAGCCCTACATGCAGGATGTCTCGGTCGAGGTGGACAGTACCGACCGCAAGCTGCTCGATGCGCTGGTCAAGCTCAAGGCCGTCGATGATTCGATCGCCTTCCGCCGCTCCTGCCGTGAAGGCGTCTGCGGTTCCGATGCGCTCAACATCAACGGCCGCAACGGACTGGCCTGCCTGACCGACCTCAACAGCTTCCCGGAAGGCAAGCCGATCGTGCTGCGTCCGCTCCCCGGCCTGCCCGTCATCCGCGACCTGATCGTCGACATGACGCAGTTCTTCAAGCAGTATCACTCGATCAAGCCCTACCTGATCAACAACGATCCGCCGCCCGAGCGCGAGCGCCTGCAGTCGCCCGAGGACCGTGAGGAGCTCAACGGTCTCTACGAGTGCATCCTCTGCGCCTGCTGCTCGACTTCCTGCCCCTCGTTCTGGTGGAACCCGGACAAGTTCGTCGGCCCGGCCGGCCTGCTGGCGGCCTATCGCTTCATTGCCGATACGCGCGATCAGGCCACCAACGAGCGGCTCGACAATCTCGAGGATCCCTATCGCCTGTTCCGCTGCCACACCATCATGAACTGCGTCGATGTCTGCCCGAAGGGCCTCAACCCCACCAAGGCGATCGGCAAGATCAAGGACATGATGGTGAAGAGGGCCATCTAGGTGACGAACGAACCGCAGCGCATTCGCACCGAGAGGCTTCGCTGGCACAGCCGGCGGGCGCTGCTGGAGAACGACCTGGTATTACAACGCTTCTGGCAGACACAGCCGGAAGTCCTGGAGGAGGGGCTGGCCGAGCGACTCGAGCGCCTGCTGGCCATGGAAGACCACGACTTGTGGGAACTGCTGAGCGGACGGCAGCGCAGCGCCGATCCGGAAGTGCAACAACTGGTCGAGCTGTTGCGACAGCCGGCTGTCCAATAGACCGCATCAACGACAGGGGACTGTTATGTCACAAAAAACCGCCACCTTGAACTTCAACGGCAAGACCACCGAGTTTCCGGTTTACTCCGGCACCATCGGACCGGACGTGATCGACATCAGCAAGCTCTACGGCCAGACCGGAGCGTTCACGTACGATCCGGGTTTCATGTCCACCGCAGCCTGCAAATCGTCGATTACCTACATCGATGGCGACAAGGGCGAACTGCTGTATCGCGGCTACCCGATCGAGCAGCTGGCCGAGAAGTGCGACTTCATGGAGGTCTGCTACCTGCTCAAGAATGGCGAACTTCCCAGCCAGGCCGAATACGACGACTGGAATGCCCGTGTGCGCAAGCACACCATGGTGCATGACCAGCTGACCCGCTTCTACAACGGCTTCCGCCGCGATGCGCACCCGATGGCGGTGCTGGTCGGCGTGGTCGGCGGCCTGTCGGCCTTCTATCACGACTCGCTCGACATCAGCAATCCCGAGCACCGCATGGTCGCCGCGATCCGCCTGATCGCCAAGATGCCGACCATCGTCGCCATGGCCTACCGCTACAACAACGGCCTGCCGTTCATGTACCCGAAGAACGAGTACGACTACGCGACGAACTTCCTGTACCAGATGTTCGGCACGCCCTGCGAGGAGTTCAAGCCGAACCCGGTGCTGTCGCGCGCACTCGACCGCATCCTGATCCTGCACGCCGACCACGAGCAGAACGCCTCGACCTCGACGGTGCGCCTGTCCGGTTCCTCCGGCGCCAACCCCTTCGCCTGTATCGCCGCCGGCATCGCCTGCCTGTGGGGTCCGGCGCACGGCGGTGCCAACGAAGCCTGCCTGCAGATGCTGGAAGAGATCGGCGACGTCTCGCGCGTTCCCGAGTTCATCAAGCGCGCCAAGGACAAGAACGATCCGTTCCGCCTGATGGGGTTCGGTCATCGCGTCTACAAGAACTTCGATCCGCGCGCCAAGCTGATGCGCGAGACCTGCCACGAGGTGCTCAACGAGCTCGGCCTGCACGACGACCCGCTGTTCAAGCTCGCGCTCGAGCTCGAGCGCATCGCGCTGGAAGACGAATACTTCATCGAGAAGAAGCTCTACCCGAACGTCGACTTCTACTCGGGCATCGTGCAGCGCGCCCTCGGCATCCCGACCAAGCTGTTCACCGGCATCTTCGCGATGGCCCGCACCATCGGCTGGATCGCGCAGTGGCACGAGATGATCGGCGATCCCGAGCAGAAGATCGGCCGCCCGCGCCAGCTCTATACCGGCGCCGCGCCGCGCAATGTGCCGGACATGAAGTCCCGCTGAGCGAGAAAAGGGGGCGCCGTGGAGGAGGCCCCTTTTTTTCATTCATACCCATAAGCTGAGGTGATGACATGATGAAGCAAATGTTGTCCAACTCGTATCTCTTCGGTGCGAACGCACCGTTCATCGAAGAGCTGTACGAAAAGTATCTCGACAATCCCGGCTCGGTGGATCCCGCATGGCGGGACTATTTCGAGAAGCTTGCCAACCTGCCGGGCGCAGGCGCCTATCTCGGCCCTGACGTACCCCATGCCCCGGTCATCGCCTCCTTCGCACAACGCGCACGGGAGGGCTGCCTCCGTGTCGCCCACGATGCCCACAACGCCGAGAAGCAGACCAAGGTCCTGCAGCTGATCAACGCCTACCGCTTCCTCGGCAACCGCTGGGCCCAGCTGGATCCGCTCAAGCGGCAGGTGCGGCCGGAGGTGGCGGAACTCGATCCCTCCTTCTACGGCTTCACCGAAGCCGACCTGTCCGTTTCCTTCCGCACCGGCTCCTTCGACATGGGCGTCGAGGAGGCGACGTTGCGCGAAATCCTGGAAGCCCTGCGGCTGCGCTACTGCGGTCACATCGGTGCCGAGTACATGTACATTTCGGACGTGCAGCAGAAGCGCTGGATCCAGGCCCGCTACGAGCCGCCACGCTCGCAGCCCCGTTACAGCAATGATGAGAAGAAGCGTTTCCTCGCCTCGATCACCGCGGCCGAGACGCTCGAACGCTACCTGCACACCCGCTATGTCGGCCAGAAGCGCTTTTCGCTCGAGGGCGGCGAATCCCTGATGCTGGCCATGGACCAGCTGATCCGCACCGCAGGCACGCTCGGCGTCAAGGAAACCGTCATCGGCATGGCACACCGCGGCCGCCTCAATGTGCTCATCAATACCCTCGGCAAGCAGCCGTCGATGTTGTTCGACGAGTTCGAGGGCAAGAAGAAATCCGACCTCATCGCCGGCGACGTCAAGTATCACATGGGCTACTCGTCCGACGTCTCGACACCGGGCGGACCGATGCACCTGACGCTGGCCTTCAATCCCTCGCACCTCGAGATCGTCAACCCGGTCGTCGAGGGTTCGGTGTACGCCCGCCAGATCCGCCGCGGCGACAACGGAGAGAACGAGGTGCTGCCCGTTCTCATCCACGGCGATGCCGCCGTGGCGGGCCAGGGCGTGAACCAGGAAATGCTCAACTTCTCGCAGACACGCGGCTACGGCACGGGCGGCACGGTCCATATCGTGGTGAACAACCAGATCGGCTTCACCACCTCCGACCCGCGCGACCTGCGTTCGTCGATCTACTGCACCGACATATTCAAGATGGTCGAGGCGCCCATTTTCCATGTCAACGGTGACGACCCCGAAGCGGTGGCCTTCGTCACCCAGCTGGCGATGGAGTTCCGCCAGGAATTCAAGAAGGATGTCGTCATCGACATCATCTGCTTCCGCAAGCTCGGTCACAACGAGCAGGACGAGCCGATGGTGACCCAGCCGCTGATGTACAAGAAGGTCGCGGCCCACCCGGGTACGCGCAAGCTCTACGCCGATCGCCTCGAAAGCCAGAGCGTCATCGCCGCGGGCGATGGCGACCAGATGATCATGGATTACCGGGCCGCGCTCGATGCCGGCAAGCATCTCAACGATCCGGTCATCACCGACTACAAGAGCACGGCGGCGATCGACTGGTCGCCCTACGTCGGCGCACCCTATACGGAGCTGTGCGATACCACCGTGCCGACCGCGGAGCTGCAGCGGCTCGGGCAGCGACTGACGAGTTTTCCCGACAACTTCACGCTGCATCCGCGCGTGCAGAAGATCATCGACGACCGCCGCCTGATGACCGAGGGCAAACTGCCGGTCGACTGGGGCATGGCCGAAAACCTCGCCTACGCGACGCTGCTGGCCGGCGGCTACGGCATCCGCATTTCCGGCGAGGATGTCGGCCGCGGCACCTTCTTCCACCGCCATGCCGCCTTCCACGACCAGAACCGAGAACGGTGGGACGAAGGCACCGTCTGGCCGCTGCAGCATCTGCAGGAGAAACAGGGTCGCTTCCAGTGCTTCGATTCGGTACTTTCCGAAGAGGCGGTGATGGCTTTCGAGTACGGCTACGCTACCGCCAGCCCGAACGAGCTGGTGGTCTGGGAAGGCCAGTTCGGCGACTTCGCCAACGGCGCCCAGGTCGTCATCGACCAGTTCCTGGCATCCGGCGAGGCCAAGTGGGGGCGTGGCTGCGGCCTCGTGCTGCTGCTGCCGCATGGCTACGAAGGGCAGGGTCCCGAGCACTCCTCGGCCCGCATCGAGCGCTACATGCAGCTCTCGGCCGACTTCAACTGGGAAGTCTGCATGCCGTCCTCGGCCAGCCAGATCTTCCACCTGCTGCGCCGCCAAATGCTGCGCAAGCAGAGGAAACCGCTGGTCGTGTTCACGCCCAAGTCCCTGCTGCGCAACAAGGATGCCACCTCGCCGCTCGAGGAACTGGCGAGCGGTACCTTCCAGACCGTGATCGGCGAGGTCGATCCGCTCGACGCGAAGAAGGTGACCCGCGTGATCTGCTGTGCCGGCAAGGTCTACTACGACCTGCTCAATGCCCGGCGCGAGCAGAAGATCGGCCACATCGCCATCGTGCGCACGCCGCAGCTGTACCCGATGGACGACCGCCGCGTGGCCGAGGAGCTGAAGAAATATCCGGCGATGAAGGAACTGGTGTGGTGTCAGGAAGAGCCGGAAAACCAGGGCGCCTGGTACGCCAAGCACCACCGCTTCCTGCATCTCGTCAAGAAGGGCCAGACGCTGCATGTCGTGTCGCGGCCTGCCTCGGCCTCGCCGGCGGTCGGCAGCACCGCCAAGCATGCCGAACAACAAAAGCAGCTCATCGCCACTGCGCTCGGCGCACTCAAATAACCCCCCGAACGGAGACATATCATGCTGATCGAAGTCAAAGTCCCGCAGTTGTCCGAGTCCGTCGCCGAAGCGACGCTGGTCAGCTGGCACAAGAACGTGGGTGACGCGGTCTCCCGCGACGAAAATCTGATCGACATCGAGACCGACAAGGTGGTGCTGGAACTGCCTGCGCCCGATGGCGGCGTGTTGGTCGAGGTGATCAAGGGCAATGGCGATACCGTCGTGTCCGGCGAAGTGATCGCGAAGATCGACACCGAAGCCAAGGCGAGCGCGGCAGCACCGGCCGCGAAGGCCGAAGCCGGGGCCGCCGCCGCACCGGCCGCGACGAAAGCTGCCGCACCGGCAGCCCCCACAGGTACCGGGCCCGCCGCCCGCAAGGCGCTGGCCGAAAAGGGCATCGATGCCGCACAGGTGCAGGGCACCGGTCCCGGCGGCCGAGTGACGAAGTCCGACGTGCAGGCCGTCGGTGCCGCCAAGCCGGCGGCTGCCGTCCCGCCGGCGCCGACTTCTGCATCGCTGGCACCGCCCCCGGCCATTGCCGCCGAAGCCATTCTCGGCGATCGTCCCGAGCAGCGCGTGCCGATGTCGCGCCTGCGCACCCGCGTCGCCGAACGGCTGCTGCAGTCGCAGTCGCAGAACGCCATCCTGACCACCTTCAACGAGGTCAACATGGCCCCGGTGATGGACCTGCGCAAGAAGTACCAGGACAAGTTCGAGAAAGAGCACGGCGTGCGCCTCGGCTTCATGGGCTTCTTCGTCAAGGCGGCGGTCGCCGCGCTGAAGAAGTTCCCGGTCCTGAACGCCTCGGTCGATGGCAGCGACATCGTCTATCACGGCTATTTCGACATCGGCATCGCCGTCGGCTCGCCGCGCGGCCTGGTCGTGCCGATCATCCGCGATGCCGACCAGCTGTCGCTCGCCCAGATCGAGAAGAAGATCGCCGAGTTCGG
>JAVEWF010000026.1:0-33354 GCA_034004665.1 Rhodocyclaceae bacterium
AACGAGCACCGACATCGTACAGACCGTTCAGGCACTTCTGGGTCGCAACTCGTTCGACCATCTGGCGATCGTTCTCAAATCGAGCACATGGTTCGGTGTTTATGACTTCGACTTCAACATCCTGTCGGCAGGATTGGCGGGGACCGGTTTCGACTATGTAACGCCTTACTCCTTCACAGGCTCATGGAACATGGATGACTTCATCAACAATGGGGGGCAAGTAGGAGACATCTCCCACATCTCCCTTTGGGCACGCGACCCTCAAGGTGGCAATGACGTACCCGAACCCGGCTCGCTCGCGCTGCTCGGATTCGGACTGGCTGGTTTGGGGCTGGCACGTCGGCGTCGCCAATAAGCTGACTCCTCGCAGCCCAAGCAAAGACGGGAGCTTCGGCTCCCGTTTTTTTTGCACGAACTTCACCAACCATGAACCGCAAAGGGTATCGACCGGATACCAATACACAGCCATTCAACCAACCTCTCACGATGTCGATTTTCTTTACACGAAGGACGTTTGGCACGCAGCACCACTACTTGAAGGAAATCGGTACTCATATTTTCACTATGTTATTCATATGGTTACAACACTCTATGTAAATCATCGAATGCCTGGCACGAAGCATGCTTATAAGATCACGCAAAGATTGAAGTTGATGGCGACAAGCCAAATAGCAAAAAACCTCAAAGGAGTTGAATCATGAAAAAGACCCTACTTGCAGCGGCACTTGGCTTGGCCATCTCAGCATCGGCTTCAGCCGCGGTAATGAACGACATGTACATTGACCTTGGCACCAACACCTACGATGAATCCGGTGGTATCAAATTTTGGGATGCAAATACAACGACAGGACTGTTTAACCAGTTCGCATTCAGTCAAATACTTGCGACATCGGTTTACAACGTGACCGATGGGTCCCTTCTCGGAGACTTTTACGATACCAACATTCTGTCCGAGCTCAACGCAATTTCTCCGACTCCAACCCTCCCATCAACGGGTCAAACACTGCTTGGAAATTTGTCACCCTTGACACCTCCGAATTCGACGGTTGATGCGGAAGATTTTAATAATACTTGGATGTTGCAAACGCAATATCATTTCGATGGCACCTTGACTGCAGGTGGGCCTACTTACACGGGCGGCTATTTTGAGTTGTGGTTCCAAGACGGCGTGGTCAATAACAAAGTGCTGCGGGCTGAAGTGACCGGATCCCAGTTGAGCGCAGGCAATCTGAATATCTTCTTTGATATCAGCTATGCTGCCGATGGTTTCTTGTTCATTCAAAACCCCCAAGGTCAATTCATTGATGCAGCCACCCTTGCGGGCAATTTCAATCCGTATGAGTTCATTTTGGACACTAACGTAGATCCGCCTATCCCGACCTTGGATCAAATGACTTTCGCTAACTACGTAACTGTAGGTGACAATGAGTTTCCGACCGTCGCCTATCGTCAAACTACCTTGGATGGCAGCGTTACGGCGAACATCCCCGAGCCGGGTACGATGGCTCTGATGGGCTTGGGTCTGCTGGGCTTGGGGCTTGCCCGTCGTCGCAAAGCCTAATCAGACTAGAAGCACTCAAGAGAACAAAGGCCCCGCCAATTGGCGGGGCCTTTCATTTTGTATCGATTCAGTTCAGATATCCAACTGTCGACGCACCAGCATCCGCATCAGGCGCTGAATTGGATTGCGATACCCCATCGGCCGCCAAGTATGCACATAGCGCATCCGGTAGGCGTCGAACTGGCTGCCCCACGGAGCCAGGCGTATTTCCTTCCGGCCGAGTAACAACTTCAGTGTTTCGATCGCCGCGACTCCAGCGCACAACTGGCAGGCGCCGATACTCGACGGGCCCTTGCGTTGCTTGAGGTCGATGCGGCTCATGTCGGCCACATAGCCCCTCTGCAGCATGGCTGGCGACAGGCCAACGAGAAAATGAATGGCCATGTCGAGTTCGTTCTGACACTCCTCGAAGCCGAAATAATCCTCGTAGGACATGCCACCGGGGCCGAACACCAGCACGGCAGTGCCCAGCCCAAGCGGCGCGGCGGTAACGACCGGGATGCCCTTCTTCTCGCAGGCGGCGAAGGTCAGCCGCCTCGCATCGAAGGCAAAGAAGTCGAGGCCATCGACATAGACATCGACGCCCTCCAGGAAGGCGTCGATCGAGTCTTCCTGCACGCCCTTGTCGAACAGCCGCAGGTCGACCTCGGGATTGATGTCGCGCACCATCTCGGCCAGCACCTCCAGCTTCGGCCGGTCGAGACTGCTCATGGTGGCGCCGACCTGGCGGTTGAAGTTGACGATGTCGAAGACGTCGAAATCGGCGATGGTGAATTTGCCGATGCCCAGCCGGGCCAGGGTCAGCAGATGCACTCCGCCGACGCCGCCGAGACCGCCGATGGCGACCCGGGCCTGCCGCAGGCGTTTCTGCTCCGCCTCGGTGACCCAGCCGATGTTGCGGGAAAATGCCGCGTCGTAGTCGAATTCGCGCATGATCTGGCCTCATGAAAACGGAATGGGTTTACACTTCACGGACAGTAGCCTGAATCGGGACGATTGGCAATGACGGCAGGGCTGATCAGGGATTTGCGCCTCGCGCTGCGCAACCTTACACGCAACACCAATCGCACGCTGGTGGCGGTCGGCACCGTGGCGAGCGGCGTGATCGCCTTCCTGCTCGCGGGCGGTTTCATCGAGTGGAGCCTGATGTACGGCCGCGAGGAAACCATCCATTCCCAGCTCGGCCATGCGCAGATCGTGCGGCCCGACTATTTCGAAAAGGGCATCGCCGATCCCTACGCCTTTCTGTTGCCGGCAGACTCCCCTGAACAAAAACTGATCGAAGCGCAGCCCGGGGTGGTATCGCTTGCGCCCCGACTCGTCTTCAACGGGCTGATCAGCCACAATGAAACGACAGTCGTCTTCGCCGGAGAAGGAATCGACCCGCTGAGAGAAAAACCCGTCGGTACTCGTGTCAATTTCCGTGCTGGACAGGACCTGCAGAACGCGACAGATCGCAAGGTGGTACTCGGCGAGGGGCTGGCGCGGGCATTGGGCGTCAAACCCGGCGACACGGTGGTTTTGCTTGCCACGGCGGCCAATGGGGGTGCCAATGCGCTCGAGGCGACGGTGGCCGGCATCTTCTCGACCATCACCAAGGAATACGACGATCACGCCGTCCGGCTGCCGATACCACTGGCCCGCAAGCTGATGCGCGTCGATGGCGCGACCTCGTGGGTCGTAGCGCTGGATGCGACGGAGCACACCGACAGCTTCGTCACCGCCACCCGCACCGCCCTCGCCGGGAAACCGTTCCAGATCGTGCCGTGGCGCGATCTCGCCGACTTCTACAACAAGACCGAAGCGCTCTTCACCAAGCAGGTGACCGTCATGAAGGTCATCATCGGCCTGATCATCGTGCTGACGATCATGAACACCCTGACGATGAGCGTACTGGAGCGCACCACCGAAATCGGCACCAGCCTCGCTGTCGGGCTGGCCGGCCGACTGGTCATGCGCCTGTTCATCATCGAGGGCACGCTGATCGGCGTCGTCGGCGGTGCCGCCGGCATCGTGATGGGCTACCTGCTGGCGATGGGCATCTCCGCCATCGGCATCCCGATGCCGCCCCCGCCCGGCATGGCGCACGGCTATACGGCGGAAATCCTCGTGACGCCATCGCTGGTATTCGATGCCGCAACCCTGGCCCTCGTTACCACGCTGATCGCCAGCGCCTTCCCGGCCTGGAAGGCGGGGCGGATGAACATCGTCGATGCGCTGCGGTACAGTCAGTGAGGTACAGCCAGTGAAGTTCCAGATCCTGCTCGCCCTGCGCAATATCCTCCGGCAGAAGGCCCGCTCGGCGGCAACGCTGGTGGCCATCGGTGTCGGCGTCGCAGGGATGATCCTCGCCGGTGGCTTCGTGCAGGATATCTTCATCCAGCTCGGCGAGGCGATCATCCATGCGCAGACGGGGCATATCCAGGTAACGAAACAGGGCTACCACGAGGGCAAGACGCGCGCGCCGGAGAAGTACCTGATCGACGCACCGGGGAAGCTGAAAGTCGGTCTTGGCGGGACGGCGGGCGTAGACAAGGCCTTCGCGCGGCTGAACTTTACCGGCGTCATCAATAACGGCAAACGCGATCTCGGCATCATCGGCGAGGGCATCGAGCCGGAGGCGGAAGGCAAGATCAGTACTTACCTGCAATACACGGAAGGTCGACCGCTCGGCGACAAGGACCGTGACGGCATTGTCGTCGGCCAGGGCGTGGCGAAGTCAATGGGGCTGAAGATAGGCGACCGGGTGAATCTCGTCATCAGCCTGTCGCAAGGGGCGGTGAACACGCTCGACTTCGAGGTGCTCGGCGTGTTCCAGAGTTTTTCGAAGGAATTCGATGCCCGTGCGGTACGCATTACGCTGCCGGCTGCACAGGAACTGATGGACACCCAGGGTGCACACGTGCTGGTCGTCATGCTGAAGCAGACCCCGGATACGGAGCGGGTGGCCGCCGCGCTCGAAGCCTCGCTGGGACCGCAAGGTTTCGAGGTCGGCCGCTGGAACAAGCTCTCGGATTTCTACGACAAGACCGTGGAACTCTACGACCGCCAGTTCGGCGTGCTGCGGCTGATCATCCTGCTGATGGTGCTGCTCAGCGTCGCGAACAGCGTGAACATGACGATCTTCGAGCGTACGCGCGAGTTCGGTACGGTCATCGCCCTCGGTACCCGGCCGGCGATGGTGTTCCGCAGCGTGCTGATCGAGAGCGCCATCATCGGGCTGATGGGCGCTCTCATCGGCATGGTCGCAGGCAGCGGGCTGGCGCTGGGCATATCGGCCCTGGGCATTCCGATGCCCCCGCCGCCGAACGCCAACCTCGGCTATACGGCCGAAATCCGGCTGGTGCCGCTGCAGGTGCTGACGGCCGGCGCCATCGGCTTCGTGGCGACATTCCTCGCCGCCATCCGGCCGGCGCAGCGCGTGGCGAAGCTCGACGTGGTCGAGGCGCTGCGACACGGCACCTGAATCAGTCGGGGAATCCCTCCGGATTGCCCTCCTGCCAGCGCCAGGCATCGGCGCACATGTCCTCCAGCCCCTTCTGCGCCCGCCAGCCGAGCAGTTCGGCGGCCAGCGCGGGATCGGCATAACAGGTCGCGATGTCGCCCGCCCGGCGCGGCGCGATGCGGTATGCGACCTTGCGGCCGCTGGCGGCCTCGAAGGCGCGCACCATCTCGAGCACGGAATAGCCGCGGCCCGTGCCGAGGTTGACGGTCAGCAGTCCGCCCTGCCGCTCCAGCGCCGCCAGCGCGGCGAGATGGCCCTTCGCCAGGTCGACGACGTGGATGTAGTCGCGCACGCCGGTGCCGTCGGGCGTCGGATAGTCGTCGCCGAAGACCGACAGGCAGTCCAGCTTGCCGACGGCGACCTGCGCGACATAGGGCATCAGGTTGTTCGGAATGCCGTTGGGATCCTCGCCGATCAGTCCGGACACGTGTGCCCCGACCGGATTGAAGTAGCGCAGCAGCGCGATGCGCCAGTCCGGATCGGCCCGCGCGACGTCGCGCAGGATGTCCTCGATGATGAGCTTGGAACGACCATAGGGATTGGTGGCCGACAGCGGCGCATCCTCGCGGATGGGTACCGAGGCGGGATCGCCATAGACCGTCGCGGAGGAGGAGAAAACGATCGTCTTCACGCCGGTTTCCGCCATCGCGTCGAACAGGGCGATGCTGCCCTCGACGTTGTTGCGGTAGTAGCGCAGCGGCTGTTCCACCGACTCGCCGACGGCCTTCAGCCCGGCGAAATGAATGACGGCTTCGCAGCCCTGCAGTGCCGCCACCATCGCCCCGCGATCACGGATATCGGCCTCGACGAATTCGGGGCGTCGTCCGCAGATCGTCTCGATGCGGTCGAGCACGGCCGGCTTGCTGTTGGAAAGATTGTCCACCACCCGGACGCGGTGGCCTGCGCCCAGCAGTTCGACGCAGGTGTGACTGCCGATGTAGCCCAGACCGCCGGTGACCAGATAGCTTGCCATGTCGCTGCTTTCCCTGATTTTCCCGTGCCAATGGGGAAACATGTGGCACGCTCGATGGCGACGAAATATACGCGAATGGCAACGGAGTTCGGTCGATAAAACGGGACCCTGACGACATAACATCACTAAAGTTGGATTGTCATATCCGGGGCCGGGCGCTATCCTCCTGAAAGCTTGCGGAAGGTGGCCCACCGGACCTTCAATCACCGCAGCGAACTGCCTGAAAGAGAGGACCCCCCTTGGCTTCGAGCGACCGTCATGGCTGGCTGTCCGCCGCTTGCGCGGCCCTGCAGCGGACGCTCTGTCGTGGCGAGGCAGCGACCGAAGACACATTGTCGCTGCTCGACCATCTCAGCGAAGGCGTGCTGATCCTCGACCTGTCCGGACACGTCATTCATGCCAACCGCGCAGCGCACGCCCTCTTTCCGGATCATGCGGCGAACATGGCCGGTGCCACGCTGGAACAGCTCGGCATCCGGGACGACACGGCAATCGCCTTCGGCACGGGACGGCGCGGGGCCCAGGGTAGCGTATCCCAGGTGATCGAGATCCGCGGCGAGCCGGCGGGTCGCACTGCCTTTCCGATGGAGATGAGCATCGTCCGCGGTCAATACCGCGGCCAGCGGGCGGTCATCGCCGTGATCCGCGACGTCAGCGCCCGCGAACAGGCGAACGAGAAGCTGCGCGAGGCTGCGGCCTTCTTCGAGATCAGTCAGGACGCCATCATGATCACCGACAGCGAAGGCAGGATCCGCTCGGTGAACCCGGCGTTCTCGACCATGACGGGCTACGGGGCGCACGAGGTCATCGGCCGCACCCCGAAGCTGCTGCAGTCCGGCAAACAGGACGCCGCGTTCTACGCGAAGCTCTGGGACTGCCTGCTGACGACCGGCGGATGGGAGGGCGAACTGCTCAACCGCCGCAAGAATGGCGAGATCTACATCCAGTACGAAAACATTTCCGCGATTCGCGACCCGCAGGGGCGCATCGTCAAGTATGTCGCGATACTCAACGACATCACCGACAAGTGCCGGCTCGAAAAGGAAATCGAGTTCCGCGCCAACTACGACCTGCTCACCGGACTGGCCAACCGCAGCCTGCTGATCGAACGCCTCGACCAGGCGCTGAAGCTGGGCCGGCGCCAGAAGGAAGCGGCCGCGGTGCTGTTCATCGACCTCGACCATTTCAAGCGCGTCAATGACAAGCTGGGCCACTCGGTCGGCGACAAGCTGCTGCAGGAGGTTGCCGGACGGCTGCGGCAGTGCGTGCGCGAAACGGACACCATCGCCCGCCAGGGCGGCGACGAATTCGTCGTCGTGCTCAGCCGCATCAAGGGCGGCGACGATGCGGCGCGCGTCGCCGAAAAGATCATCGCCGCCATCTCGGAACCCTTCCACCTCGACGCCTCGATCGTCTCGATCGGCGCTTCCATCGGCATCGCGCTCTCTCCCGACGACGGTTCAGACGTGGATACGCTGTTCCGCAACGCCGACCTCGCGATGTATCGCGCCAAATCGCTCGGCCGCAATGGCTACCAGTTCTTCGAGCCGCAGATGACGCAAAGCGCCAACGAGCGCCGGCGCCTGTTCGACGAAATGCAGGTGGCACTGGCCGAAGAGGAATTCGAGCTGCACTACCTCCCGGTCTTCGACCTGCGCACGGGACTGCCGGTCGGTGCGGAAGCCCTGCTGCGCTGGAATCATCCCCTGCGCGGCATGGTCGAGCCCGGCGAGTTCATCGCGCTCGCCGAGGAATCGGGGCTGATCGGCGAAATCGACCGCTGGGTGCTGACGACGGCCTGTGCCCATCTGCGCCGCTGGTGCAACCGCGGGCTCGACCTGAAGATGAGCATCGCGGTGAACCTCACCGGCCGCAAGGTGCCCGATACCTTCACCCTCGACTGGCTGCAGGCCATGCTCGCCAGCCACGGGCTGTTCGCCCGCCAGTTGCAGTTGGAGATCAACGAGAAGCTCCTGCTGGAGGACGGTCACGGCAGCGACCGCTGGGTGACCGACCTGCGCGCCCAAGGCTTCTCGATCGTTCTCGACGATTTCGGCACCGGCTACTCGTCCCTCTCCCGGCTCAAGGAAAGGCCCATCGACGTCATCAAGGTCGATCGTTCGCTGGTCGCCCAGATGATGGAAAACCCGCGCAGCGAAAGCATGGTGCGGGCCATCCTTTCGCTGGCGCATGCCTTCGATACGGAAGTGGTGGCCGAAGGGGTCGAGAACGACGCGCAGGCCGCCTTGTTGAGGGAAATGGGTTGCCATCTGGTCCAGGGCTATCACCTGTCCCGCCCCCTGCCGGCCGACCAGTTCGGCCGCTGGGCGATCGGCCAGCAGGTGCTGGTGACCTAGCACCGCAACGCGACCGAAGGAACCCCGCATGTCGATCAGCAAACTGCTCGTGACACACGGCGTCTACTTCGTCGAAATCCCCGAAGCCGACGTCTACCTGCTCTGCGGCGCACCCGCCGACAGCATCAAACACCTTTTACGGCGCGGCATCATCCAGGTCACCGAACGGAATGGCGTGGCCTGCGAGAACGGGCCGAACGCGATCCTGCTGTCGGACGCGATGGTGCAGAACGGCCATCTCTGCAATCTCGGCGAGTTTCCCATCCTGCAGATGCTTTACCGGCAGGGCATGGCCATTCCGGATCACCCGAACAATGCGGGCCGCAAGCCGAAGCTGATCGGCACGCCGGAACAACTGGCCGCCCAGCTGCGCTACATCCATCGCGGCAACTACGGCCTGATTTCGGTGGATGAAATGATGCTCGCCGGCATCGGTGCCGCCGAAGCGGAAGCACTGATGCGCATCAAGCTGCACTTCGCCTTCGGCCGCATCGCGCCACCCGAGGATTTCGTCGAATGCCTGACGCTAGACACGCGCCCGGCCGAACTCGGCAGCGGCGTCAGCATCGAACGCCTTGCCCACAACGTCTTCGAAATCCGTCATGGCGCCGATGCGGTGCAGGTGGATCTCAACCTGCCTCCCAACGTCACCTATCCCTGCCCCTACCCGCTCACGCATGTCGCGATCGACCGCCATTACTTCGCGGTCGTTCACTCCGGGGACGGCGACGGCTGGGATTTCGACCGGCCGGCGATGAGCAGCGTGCTGATCCACCAGGGCCGCGTCTACCTGATCGATGCGGGCCCGAACATCCACCACTGCCTCGATGCGCTCGGCATCGGCAAGAACGAGA
The DNA here is from genome assembly GCA_034004665.1 of Rhodocyclaceae bacterium. GTDB lineage: Bacteria > Pseudomonadota > Gammaproteobacteria > Burkholderiales > Rhodocyclaceae > Sulfuricystis. Next base: position 9,251 of record JAVEWF010000026.1, read on the forward strand.
TCGCCGGCATCTTCCAGACGCATAGCCATGACGACCATTTCGCCGGCCTGACGACGCTGCTGCAGTGCGACCGTCCCATTCCCTACTATGCCGCGCCGCTGGTGCGCGCCGCGGTGGCGCGCAAATTCTGTGCCCTGCTGTCCATCCCCGAGGCGGAATTCGCCAACTACTTCGACGTGCAGGATCTCGAGGTCGGCCGCTGGAACGACATCATGGGGCTCGAGGTGCGGCCGACCTACTCGCCGCACCCCGTCGAAACGGCGATCTTCAACTTTCGCGTGCTCTGGGAGGGCGGCTATCGCACCTATGCCCATCTCGCCGACATCGCCTCGTTCCAGGTGCTCGACAGGATGTCGAACGACGACCCGCATGCTCCCGGCATTTCTCCGGAAGTCGCGGCGGCGGTGAAGGACGGCTACCTCGAACCGGTCGACCTCAAGAAGATCGACATCGGCGGCGGCATGATCCACGGGGATGCCAGCGACTTTCTCGGCGATGCGTCGCAACGGCTGCTGTTCGCCCATGTCGCCCGTCCGCTCACCGACGAGGAACGCCGCATCGGCTCGGGCGCCCCCTTCGGCACGCTCGACGTGATGATTCCCGGCCAGCAGAACTTCCTGCTGCGCGACGCCAGCGAGTTCCTCAAGAACTATTTCCCGACGGTGCCGCTCGAACGGCTGCACATGCTGCTCAACAACCGCATCGTCACTTTCAACCCGGAAACCATCATCACGCCGGCTGGCCGGACTCCGCCGGAGATCTACCTGATCCTCGCCGGGAAGGTCGAGATGCTGATGCCCGGCTCGGCCGGCACGCACTACCTGTTCTCCGGCTCGCTGATCGCCGAATCGGCCGCGCTCAACGACCAGCCGAGCGCAGACACCTACCGCTCGGTCGGCTTCGTCCAGGCTTTGCGCCTGCCGTCCGACCTGTACCGCAGTTTCGTCGAACGCTTCTTCTCGAGCGACGAACTGCTCGAGGTACGCAAGGTCGAAAGCCGCCTGCGGCGCACCTTCCTGTTCAGCGACGCCGTCACCAACACCATGCTGCACAAGCTGGCCAAGGCCTGCCGCATCACCCGGCTGGAACCCGGCGAACTGTTCTGCGGGCCGGAAGACTTCCTGCACATCGTGTCGAGCGGCACGCTGATGCACCGCAACGACCCGGCTGCCCAGCCCCTGCGCCACGATGCATTCTGGGGATCGGACAGCGTCTTCAGCACACTCGCCTCGAGCGGCGACTGCAGCGAGACACTGGTCCCGCCGCCATTCACCGTCTCAGCCGTGGCCCCTGCGGAAATCTTCTCCCTGCCGCTCGGCCTCGTCGCGCGGATTCCCGTCGTTCGCTGGAAGCTCTTCGAAGCATTCCGCAACACCCACCCGAGCGCGAGCCCGCGCTATCGCGAATCACCGCGTCAGCGCAACGGCGCGTAAGGAAAGGGATCGACGCCCGGCGTTCGTCCACCGACGAGGTCGGCGAGCAGTCGGCCGGAACCGGCAGCCAGCGTCCAGCCGAGCGTGCCATGGCCGGTATTCACGTAGAGTCCATCCACCCGCGTCGCACCGATGAGGGGCACATTGCCCGGCGTCGCCGGACGCAGACCGGTCCAGTGTTCGACCTTGTCGGCAGAGAGATCGAGCTGCGGAAAGATGTCGCCGACCCGGCGCAGCAGCGGTGCCAGGCGGGCCGGATCGATGTGCGTGTCATAGCCGGCGAATTCCGCGGTGCCGGCGACGCGCAGCCGGTTGCCGAGCCGTGAAAAAACCAGCTTCGCGCCATCATCCGTCAGGCTGGCAACAGGTGCGCTCACACCTTCCGGGACCGGGATGGTGATCGAGTAGCCTTTGGCCGGATAGACGGGAAGCGCAATGCCCAGTGGGCGCAGCAGCAGGGGCGAATAGCTGCCGCCCGCCACCACGCAGGCATCGGCCGGCAGGCGTCCGCCTTCCGCCAGCCGCAAGGCGGAGAAGCGGCCACCGGACGCCTCCATGCCCGTCACGGCGCAGCCATAGCGGAACTGCACGCCCTGCGCCGCTGCGCGTGCGGCGAGCTCCGCAACGAAGGCATGGGCATCGCCCGATTCATCCTCCGCCGTCCAGGTACCGCCGACAATCGGGGTTCGCGAATGCGCCAGCGCCGGCTCGATCGCGAGGCATTCCGCCGCCGACTTGACGACGCGTTCGCAGCCGAATTCGCGCATCAGCGCCGCCTGCGGGATCGCATGCCCGAATTCGGCCGCGTCGGTATAGAAATGCAGGATGCCGCGTTCCAGGCAGTCGTATTCGAGGCCGAGTTCGCGGCGCAGTGCCTTGACGCGCGCACGGCTGTCGAGGGCGAGGGCGAGGATCGCGCGCATGTTGGCGCGCGTCCGCCCGGGCGTGCATTCGCGCAGGAAACGCAGGCCCCAGGCCCACTGGGCCGGATCGGCACGCAGACGCCACAACAGCGGTGAGTCCTCGCGGCCGAGCCACCGGAGCGCCTTCAGCGGCGTCGATGGATTGGCCCAGGGTTCCGCATGGCTGGTCGAAATCTGGCCGCCGTTGGCGAAGCTGGTCTCGCGTGCGGGGCCGGGCTGGCGATCGACCACGGTGACGGCATGGCCATCGGCGGCGAGGAACCAGGCCGAGCTCACACCGATCAAACCCGCACCCAGCACTACAATGTGCATCCCCGACACCCACCTAAAACAAGACAATGGCCGACGATTATAAGCAGGTGCCTCCCGACGGCTGGCGCAGCCGGCTGACGCCGGAGCAATACCGCGTCACCCGCGAGAAAGGTACCGAATACCCCTTCACCGGCGAGTACTGGAACTGCGACGCCCCCGGCACCTACGTCTGCATCTGCTGCGGCGCGCCGCTGTTCGACGCCGCCCACAAATTCGATGCCGGATGCGGCTGGCCCAGCTTCTGGCAGCCCAAAGTGACGGAGAACGTCGCCGAAGCCCGCGACACCAGCCACGGCATGATCCGTACCGAAGTCACCTGCAGCCGTTGCGGCGCCCATCTCGGGCACGTCTTTCCCGACGGCCCGGCGCCGACCGGTCTGCGGTATTGCATCAACTCCGTGTCGCTCCGGCTGGAACCCAAGTAAACTGGTCAACCATGAAATTCCTCTTCGACCTCTTCCCCGTCATCCTCTTCTTCGCCGCCTACAAGTTCGCCGACATCTACGTCGCGACCGGCGTCGCCATCGTCGCCACCATCGCGCAGATCGCCTGGGTGCGTTTCCGCCACGGCAAGGTGGAGAAAATGCTGTGGGTCAGCTTCGGTCTTATCGTCGTTTTCGGCGGCATGACGCTGCTGCTGCGCGATCCGACCTTCATCAAGTGGAAGCCGACGGTGCTCTACTGGCTCTTCGCCCTCGTCCTGTTCGGTTCGGCCCTGTTCCTGCGCCGGAACCTGATCCGCGCGATGCTCGAACAGCAGGTATCCCTGCCCGACCCGGTCTGGACGCGTCTCAACCTGTCCTGGGTCGGCTTCTTCACGGTCATGGGCGGCCTCAACCTCTACGTCGCCTACCACTACAGCGAGGCCGACTGGGTCAATTTCAAGCTCTTCGGCGGCATGGGGCTGATGCTGGTCTTCATCGTCGCCCAGGGCCTGATGCTCGCCAAATACGTCGATCAAACCGAAAAGGAAAGCTCCTGATGCTCTACATGATCCATGGCGAAGACGCGCCGGCCTCGCTGGACAAGCGCCTCGCCGCCCGCCCCGCCCACCTCGAACGCCTGCAGGCGCTGCTCGCCGCCGGCCGACTGATCCTCGCCGGCCCCTGCCCGGCCATCGACAGCCCAGACCCCGGCCCGGCGGGCTTCTCGGGCAGCCTGATCGTCGCCGAATTTCCCTCGCTGGAAGACGCACAGGCCTGGGCGAATGCGGACCCCTATGTGGCTGCCGGCGTCTATGCTGCAGTCACCGTCAGGCCGTTCAAGAAGGTGCTGCCGGCATGAGCGCCGTCGACACGCTGCGCACCCGGCTTGCCGCACTGGAACCGCAAAGCCTCGACATCCGCGACGACAGCCACAAACATGCCGGCCATGCGGGTGCGCGCGAGGGTGGCCATTATGCCGTCGCGATCGTTTCGCCGCGCTTCGCCGGGCTCGGCACCATGCAGCGCCATCGGCTCGTGTATGATGCCTTGGGAGATCTGAAGGCCTGCGGCATCCATGCGTTGAGCATTACCGCGAAAGCCCCTGCAGAACTCCAGTCCTGACACACAAAGCCGCTCTTCCAACCCTTCCATATTCCGGGAAAACCATGAAACGCGCCCTGCTTCCGCTCACGCTGATCGCTCTCTTCGCTTCGCCTGCCTTCGCCGCCGACCCGGTCGCCAAGGTCAACGGTAAGGCCATCCCCGCCAATCGCGCCAATGTCCTGATTGCCAACCAGATGGCACAGGGACAGGCCAAGACGCCCGAACTGGAAGCGGCCGTCAAGGAGGAACTGGTGCGGCGCGAAGTCCTGACCCAGGAAGCACTGAAGAAGGGCGTGGACAAGAAATCCGACGTGCAGGCCCAGCTCGACCTCGCCCGCCAGGGCGTGCTGATCGGCGCCTATCTCAACGAGTACGCCCGCAACGTCAAGATCACCGACGACGACACCAGGGCCGAATACGACAAGATCAAGGCGGCGCTCGGCGAGAAGGAATACAAGGCGCGCCACATCCTCGTCGAGAAAGAGGGCGAGGCCAAGGACATCATCGAGAAACTCAAGAAAGGCGAGAAATTCGATGAACTGGCCAAGGCGTCGAAGGACCCCGGCTCCAAGGATCGCGGCGGCGAACTGGGCTGGGCCAACAAGTCCAGCTACGTACCGGCCTTTTCCGAAGCGATGGCGAAGCTCGAGAAGGGCAAGTACACCGAGTCGCCCGTCCAGAGCAACTTCGGCTGGCACGTCATCCAGCTCGACGATGTTCGCGAGCTGAAGGCACCCGCCTTCGACGAGGTCAAGCCGCAGATCCTGCAGCGCATGCGCCAGCAGGCCGTCGAGAAGCATATCCTCGACCTGCGCGGCAAGGCGAAGGTGGAATAAGCCAGCCTGGAAACGCTGCCGGCGGAACGCGCCGGCAAAAGTCGGCGCCGGCAGGACGGCGCCGCTAGCACCGCAGGGGGCCTCTCGGGAGGCCCCCATGCTTTTGGAGACGCATTGAAGGCTTCGCCCTACCTGCTGCTCACGCTGGCCAACCTGTTCTGGGCCGGCAACTGGATCGTCGGCCGCGGCATGCGCGCCGACGTGCCGCCGATCGCGCTGTCGTTCTGGCGCTGGATCATCGCGCTCGCCTGCCTGCTGCCGCTGGCCTGGCCCTACCTGAAACGCGACCGCGCCGTACTCGTCGCCGGCTGGCGCCAGCTGGCCATCCTCGGCATCCTTGGCACCTGCCTCTATAACGCGCTGACCTATCTCGGGCTGCAGCAGACGGAAGCGATCAACGGCCTGCTGCTCAATTCCTTCATCCCCATCGTCATCGTCGCGCTGGCGTGGACCTTCCAGGGCAAGCGCCTGCGGCCGATCGAGGCGCTCGGCATCGCCGCTTCGTTCGCCGGGGTGCTGACCATCGTCGCCCGCGGCGACGCGCACAACCTGCTGCGCCTGACGCTCAACATCGGCGACATCTGGATCCTGCTGTCGGTCGTCGCCTGGGCGGTCTATACCCTGCTGCTGCCGAAGCGGCCGGCGGCCCATCCGCTGGCCTTCCTCTTCGCCATCGCGCTGATCGGCGTGGCTGCAACCCTGCCTTTCTACCTCTATGAACACTCGACCGGACGCCACATCACCGCCTCGGTGAATGCCTGGCTCGCCATTGCCTACGCGGGCGTCTTTCCGGCCTTCCTCGGCTTCATTTTCTGGAACAAGGGGGTCGAGCAGGTCGGTGCCTCGCGTGCCGGCCTGTTCATCCATCTGCTGCCGGCCTTCGGCATCCTGCTCGCGGCACTGTTCCTCGGCGAACGGCTGACGAGTTTCCACTTCGGCGGCATCGCACTGATCTTCGGCGGCATTTTCCTGACGACCCGGAAATGATCGCTCCCCTGCGTCCATTGCTTCACTGGTGGCAGCGCCGCGCTGCCGACCGCCTGCCGATCAGCGAGGCGCAGTGGCGGGAGGCGGAATACGCGCTCCCCTTCCTCGACCGTCTTGACGAGACGGACCGTATGCGGCTGCGCGAGCTCGCCCGCCGTTTCATCGCCGCCAAGGAGTGGACGGGCGCCGGCGGACTGACGCTGACGCCGGCGATCCAGCTGTCGATCGCGCTGCAGGCCTGCCTGCCGATCCTCGAACTCGGCCTCGACTGGTATCGCGGCTGGGTCGGCATCGTCGTCTATCCGGGCGACTTCGTCATCCCGCGCCAGACCGTCGATGCGGACGGGATCGTGCACGAATACGACGACCCGGTGCTCGGCGAAGCCTGGGAAGGCGGACCGGTCCTGCTCTCCTGGTTTCCCGGCCACGACGGGCTCGACGACAGCGATGCGGCCAGCATCGTCATCCACGAGTTCGCCCACAAGCTCGACATGAGCAACGGCGCGACCGACGGCATGCCAGCCCTGCACGCCGACATGCGCCGCGCCGACTGGGTCGCCGCGTTCGAACCAGCCTATGCGGACCTCTGCCGACGCGTCGATGCGGGCGAGGAAACGTCACTCGATCCCTACGCCGCCGAGGATCCATCCGAATTCTTCGCCGTCGCCAGCGAGTCGTTCTTCGAAGCCCCCGAACTGCTGTGCGATGCCTACCCGGCGGTGTACGAACAGCTGTGCCGCTTCTACCGACAACGCCCAACTCCATAGCGACTTTTCATTACATTACTTAAATATAGTCGCGACTTTTTTGACATCGTGCTATAAATAGTCGCATGAAGCGATATCTTGATGCGACTATCGCCACTGATCTCGACCAGAAGCTGGTGATCCTGACCGGGCCGCGCCAGGTCGGGAAAACCACCTTGGCGCGCCGGTTGATGGAAACGCGCACGCCCGCGCAATACCTGAACTGGGATGTGGCCGCCGACCGGCGCATCCTGCAGCAAGGCAGTTGGCGTCACGATACGCGCCTGCTGGTGATGGACGAAATCCACAAGATGCCGGGATGGAAGGCCTGGCTGAAAGGTGTGGTCGATGGCCGTTCCCCGGAACAGGCGCTACTCGTCACCGGGAGCGCGCGCATGGAAACCTTTCGTCAGAGTGGAGAGTCGCTGGCGGGACGTTATTTTTCCTGGCATCTGCATCCGGTCTCGGTGCGCGAATGGTGTGCGCATGCCGGCGTTGCACCCGCGGCTGCCCTGCACCACCTGATGCAACGCGGTGGCTTCCCCGAACCCTGCCTCGCCCCCACCGATGAAAGCGCGGAACGATGGCGCATGCAATACGCCACCGACCTGGTGCGCGAGGACATTCTGGAATTCTCGCGGCTGCATGAGGTCACCGTCATGCGCCTCTTTCTGGATCTGTTGCGCGAGCGCGTCGGCACGCCGCTCTCGCTGGCCTCGCTGGCCCGGGACCTGGCCGTCGCACCTGCCACGCTCAAGCGCTACCTGGATATCCTGCAGGCACTGTTCATCGTCTTTGCGGTACACCCCTGGCATCGCAACATCGGCCGGGCCATCCTGCAAACGCCCAAGATTTACTTCTTCGATACCGGCATGGTGCGCGGCGACAACGGCGCGCGCTTCGAAAACGCGGTAGCCGCCATGCTGCTGAAGCACAGCCAGTATCACCGCGATGCCGGCGGCAAGGATGCCGCACTCCATTACATCCGCACCAAGGATGGCGCCGAGGTCGATTTCGCCTTGAGCGAAAATGGCGAACTGACGCAACTGATCGAGTGCAAGTACGCGGACGGCAGCCTGCATCGTCCCCTGGCGCGTTTTGCCGAGCAGTTTCCTCACGCCCAAGCGGTACAGTTGGTGGCCGAATTGCGCCAGGAAGAACAGCGTGGCCGAGTGGCGATCCGTCACGCCGGAGACTGGCTGGCCGGACTGGCGGCCTGAAAAGTCGGCGCCGGCAGGACGGCACCGTTATTGCATCGCAACAAATCTCGGGCGAGAATGCCGAAAAATCACTACAGGGAGTCCCCATGAGCAGCCTCGACGTCTTCGAAACCATCGAGAACCGGACCTACGACGAGATCCAGGTCGGCGACAGCGTCACCCTGGTACGCACCCTGCGCCCGGAAGACATCCAGATGTTCGCGATCATTTCCGGCGACATGAACCCCACCCATGTGGATCCGGAATACGCGCGCTCCTCGCAATTCCGCGAGGTCGTCGGCCACGGCATGTGGGGCGGCATGCTGTTCTCCAACGTGCTCGGCACCCAGTTCCCGGGACCCGGCACCATCTACGTCGACCAGAGTTTTCATTTCGAGCGCAGCGTCAGGGTTGGCGACACGCTGACCGTCACCGTCACCTGCCAGCGCAAGTTCGACCACAACCACCACATCATCTTCGATTGCGACTGCGTCAACCAGGACAAGGAACGCGTCATCCGCGGCTCGGCCGAGGTCATCGCCCCGACCGAGAAGATCCGCCGGCCGAAGGTGGCGATGCCCGAGATCAAGCTGTCGGCCACCAAGACCTCGCGCTACGAGCATCTGCTCGAGATCACGCAGGGGCTCGCAGCGGTCCCGATGGCGGTCATCCACCCCTGCGATGCCGAATCCCTCAAGGGGGCACTGCAGGCACGCGACCGCGGCCTGATCGACCCGACGCTGGTCGGCCCCGAGGACAAGATCCGCAAGCTCGCCGAGGAACTGGGCCTCAACCTCTACGGCTGCCAGTTCCTCAACGTGCCGCACAGCCATGCCTCGGCGGAATCCGGCGTGGCACTGGCGCGCGAAGGGACGGTCGAGGCCCTGATGAAAGGCTCGCTCCACACCGACGAACTGATGAGCGAAGTCGTCGACAAGGCGACCGGCCTGCGCACCGAGCGGCGCATCAGCCACGTCTTCATGATGGACGTGCCGACCTACCCGCGCCCGCTGCTGATCACCGACGCTGCCGTCAACGTCGCGCCCGACCTCGTCACCAAGGTCGACATCGTGCAGAACGCTATCGACCTCGCGCGCATGCTGCACATTGCCGAGCCGAAGGTGGCGATCCTCGCTGCCGTCGAGACTGTCAACCCGAAGATGCAGGCGACGCTCGACGCGGCCGCGCTGTGCAAGATGGCCGACCGCGGCCAGATCAAGGGCGGCGTGCTCGATGGCCCGCTCGCCTTCGACAACGCGATCTCCGTCGTCGCCGCGCGCACCAAGGGCATCAAGTCCGTCGTCGCCGGCCAGGCCGACATCCTGCTGGTGCCGGACATCGAATCCGGCAACATGCTCGCCAAACAGCTGGAGTACCTCGCCGACGCCCTCTCCGCGGGCATCGTGCTCGGTGCACGCGTCCCGATCGTACTCACCTCCCGCGCCGATTCGGCGCAGACGCGCACGGCCTCCACCGCCATCGCGATGGTGATGGCCCACGCCCGCCGCAACGCGACGAAGTGAGGGGCGCATGGCTGATGCACTGCTGACCCTCAACGCCGGCTCGTCCTCGATCAAGTTCGCCCTGTTCCGGCGCTCCGATCCGGTCCCGGCCCAGCCGGAACTGGTCGGCCAGATCGACGGTATCGGTGCCACGCCACACCTCAAGGCGAAGGATGCGCAAGGTCGCGTGCTCGACGACGCCGACCTGCCCATCGACGGGAATGCCGACGGGGGCCAGCACCGCGCCGCGCTCGCGCATCTCGTCGAGTGGCTGCACGCCCACGAATCCGGCTGGACCATCGCTGGCGTCGGACACCGCGTCGTGCATGGCGCGGAAAGCTATTCGCATCCGATCCGGCTCGATGACGCCCACATCGCACGGCTCAAGGACTTCATCCCGCTCGCGCCGCTGCACCAGCCACACAACCTCGCCGGCATCGAGGCGATGCGCGACGCCCTGCCCGGCATCCCGCAGATCGCCTGTTTCGACACGGCCTTCCATCGCACCCAGCCATCCATCGCGCAACTGTTCGCCCTGCCGCGCCGCATCACTGCGCAGGGCGTGCGCCGCTACGGCTTCCATGGCCTCTCCTACGAATACATCGCCGATGTCCTCCCCCAGCATCTGGACGAGGGCCGTGCCAATGGCCGGGTCATCGTCGCCCACCTCGGCAACGGCGCCTCGATGTGCGGCATGGTCGGCCGCAAGAGCCACGCCACGACGATGGGGTTCACCGCGGTCGAGGGCCTGATGATGGGCACGCGCACCGGCGCGCTCGACCCCGGCGTGCTGCTCTACCTGATGGACTACGACGGCATGGACGCGAAGGCGCTGACCCGGCTGCTCTACAAGGAATCGGGCCTGCTCGGCGTCTCGGGCATCTCGCAGGACATGCGCGAGTTGCTCGCTTCCGACAAGCCCGAGGCGAAGGAGGCCGTCGACCTGTTCTGCTACCGCATCGTGCGCGAGATCGGCTCGCTCGCGGCGGCCATCGGCGGACTCGATGCGCTCGTCTTCACCGGCGGCATCGGCGAGCACGCCGCGCCAGTGCGAGCGCAGGTATGCCGCGAACTCGGCTGGCTCGGGCTCGAATTCGATGCTGCCGCCAACACAGCGGATGCGAAGCGCATCAGCACCGCCGGAAGCCGCGTCGCCGCGCTGGTGCTGCCGACCAACGAGGAGTGGATGCTGGCACGCCATACCGACGAGTTGATCACTTGAACAGCCCGTCCGTCAGCCACACACGCTTCGACGACCTCCAAGGCATCCTCACCGGTGCACTGGTCGTCGCCATCGGCATCTCGTTCATCAAGCAGGCGGGGCTCCTCACCGGCGGCGCAGTCGGCCTGACCTTCCTGATCCATTACGCCACCGGCGCCAGCTTCGGCCTGACGCTGTTCCTCGTCAACCTGCCCTTCTACTGGCTGGCGCTGCAACGCATGGGCCGCGAGTTCACCCTCAAGACGCTCGCGACGGTGTGTGCGGTGTCGCTGCTGGTCGAGATGCTGCCGCAGGTCGTCGACATCGCACGCATCGACCCGTTCTTCGCCGGCGGTGCGGGCGGACTGCTGATGGGCGTCGGCATGCTGATCCTCTTCCGCCACCGCGCCAGCCTTGGCGGCTTCAACGTGCTGGTGCTCTGGCTGCAGGAACGACATGGCTGGCGCGCCGGCAAGCTGCAGATGGGCATCGACGTCGTGATCCTGTGCGGTGCGATGTTCATCGTCCCGGTCTCCCTGCTCGCCGCCTCCATCCTCGGCGCGGTACTGCTGAACTTTGCATTGGCCGTCAATCACAAGCCCGGACGCTACATGGCGTTTTAACAGGAGTCTGCCTCCCATGAACCTGCCCGAACTCACCGATGCCCGCCTGTCCCTCGTCGACCGTATCGCCACCCTGAGCTTCGCCCGCGACGACGTGCGCAACGCGCTGACCGGCACCGCCCTGATCGACGACATCCTCGCCGTTGCGGAATGGATCAACCGTTGCGACGACGTCTCGGTGCTGGTGATGACCGGCGATGGCACGGCTTTTTCCTCGGGAGGGAACGTCAAGGACATGGCCGAGCGCGGCGGCGACTTCGCCGGCGACGTGGCCGAGGTCGCCGCCCGTTACCGTCGCGGCATCCAGCGCATTCCGCTCGCCCTGCAGCAGGTCGAGGTGCCGGTCATCGCGGCGGTCAACGGGCCGGCGATCGGCGCCGGCTTCGACCTCGCCAACATGGCCGATATCCGCATCGCCTCGACGAAGGCGAAATTCGGCGAAACCTTCCTCAATCTCGGCATCATCCCGGGCGACGGTGGTGCATGGTTCATGCAGCGCCAGATCGGCTACCAGCGCGCCTTCGAGCTGACCCTGAGCGGCCGCGTCATCGACGCCGCCGAAGCCCTCGCCCTCGGCCTCGTGCTCGAGGTCGTGCCGCCGGAGGAACTGCTGCCGCGGGCGCAGGCCCAGGCCGCACGCTTCGCCGCCCAGCCGCCCAAGGCCCTGCGCCTGACCAAGCGCCTGATGAAGATGGCGCAGCGCATGGAACTGAAGGACTTCCTCGATCTCTGTGCCGTCTTCCAGGGCATGTGCCACAACGAGCCGGAGCATCTCGAAGCGGTGAAGCGCTTCCTCGCGCGGCAGAAGTAGGTTCGCCGCCGTCCCGCCGGCGCCGACTTTCCTGTTTCAGTCGGCCTTGCGCAACCAGCGCAGCACGACCATGCACAACTCGTCGGCGCTGACCGGTTTGGTGATGAAATCCACCATGCCGGCCGCGGCGGCGCTAGCGCGGTCCTCCTCGAAGACATTCGCCGTCAGCGCGATAATCGGCACGCCGAGGCCGTTCGTCATCGCGCTGATGCGCTCGGCGGCCTCCTGCCCGCTCATCTCCGGGATGTGCAAGTCCATCAGGATCAGGTCGTATTCGTTGGCCTCCGCCAGTTTGATCGCCATGGCGCCATCGTCGGCCACATCGACCTGCAGACCGGCGTCCTCGAGGTACAGCCGGGTAATCTGGCAGTTGATCGGTTCGTCCTCCACGAGGAGGATGCGGCGACCGGGATAATCCTTGCGCAGCGTCTGCTCCGCTTCGCCAACCGTACCAGCCGACGCCGACGGCGACTCGGCCTTCTTCAGCCGGGCGGTAAACCAGAAAGTACTCCCCGCGCCGGGAGTGCTGCTGGCGCCTGCATCGCCACCCATCATCTGCGCGATCCTCTTCGTGATGACGAGACCGAGACCGGTGCCGCCGTACTGACGTGTCGCCGAATTGTCGGCCTGCTCGAAGGGTGCGAACAGGCGCGCCAGCACCTCCGGCGCGATGCCGATCCCGGTATCTTCAACCTCGAAGCGCAGCAACAATTCATCCGCCGCCACATCGACCAGCCGCACGCGCAGGATGACACGGCCGGCCGGCGTGAACTTGACGGCATTGCCGGCGTAGTTGAGCAGCGCCTGCTTGAGCCGTGTAGCGTCGCCCCTGACGGCGAAGGGCAGCGGAGCCAGTTCGCTCGTGAGTTGCAGCGGCCGGTCCCCGACCTGCGTCTGCAGCATGGCAACCACGCCGGATACGAGACCGGTCACATCGACCTCGTTCTCGTTCAGCCCGAATTTGCCCGATTCGATATGCGACAGGTCGAGGATGGCGTTGATCACCTCGGCGAGATGCCGGCTCGCATCCTCAAGCTTGTCCATCTGTTCCACCTGCTTCGGCGTGAGGCCGGCACGCTTGATCAGATGCGCCATGCCAGCGATCGCATTGAGCGGCGTGCGGATCTCGTGGCTCATGTTGGCGAGGAAGGCGCTCTTGGCGACGTTGGCGGTCTCGGCCGCCTCCTTCGCCTGCCGAAGCTCGGCGGTGCGCGCCTTGACCAGCGACTCCAGGTGATCGCGCTGGGCTTCGAGATCGAGTGCCAGCTCTTTCTTCCGGGTGATGTCGTTCAGCGTCCCGGAAGTACCGATGACTTTGTCATTCTCGTCCAGCGTCAGGCGGGCCCACACTTCAATCCAGCCGAAACCGCCGTTCTTGTACGAATAACGCACCTCGTACCGGCAATCGTTCTGCTTTCGTCGGATCAGCGACTCGAACTGCGCCAGACTGCGCTGGCGGTCGTCGGGATGCACGTAGCTGAAGAACGGAGTGCCGAGGCTGGTGTCGACCGGGAAGCCGGTGATTTCCATCCAGGCGGGATTGAGGAACGTCCACTGTCCCCGGATGTCGGTCTGGAAAACGACCTCTTCGAGGTTATCCACGACCTGATGGTAACGCACCTCGCTTTTCCGGATCGCCGCCGCGACCTGTTGTTGCGCCGACAGTTTTGACGCGGCGATGGCCAGCAACCGGCGCCGCCGCTTAGCCGCCGAAAATACGGCGGTCATCACGACTCCCAGCAGCCCGCTCAGTCCGATCCAGAGCGACTCCGGCAGGGCCGCCGCCCGGACCTCGTCCAGATCGAGCTTGGCCAGCAGGTACCAGTTCGTACCGGCCACTGGATGGGCGACGCCGATGACCGGTATGCCGCGGTAGTCGCGACCGATCGCCGTCCCGCCGGCGCCGACTTTGCCGCTCGCGACCTGCGTGGCCAGCAAACCGTGATCGTTCAGCGGCAGCATTTTCCGCCCGCTCTCCATGTAACGCGGCGTGTTGAGAAACAGCACGCTGTCGCCATCGCGGCGTAACAGGACGATATCGCCGCTCCTGATGTCCTCCGGCCAGTGTTGCAACTTCGGATTGAATCGGTCCTCCAGTTCAACATGCAGGAGCACCAGCGGCGCCGGACCGGCGTCACCGGCACCGAGCCGTGCAATGAAGTGCAGATGCATGCGTCCGCCGTTCTCGGCGATGGGGCCGACAGCCCGCACCTTGCCATCCAGCAAGGCCGCATCTATCGAGGCCTTCAGCCGTTCGTCAGGAGGATGATCACCCCGTTCATCGTCATGCCACAGCAATTCCCCCTCATGGTCGTAGAGGGTGATGGCGTTGAAACCGATATTGCGCGTCCATCCACGCAGGCGGTCCTGCAGCGATCGCAGGGCGGCGCCATCATCTTCCTGGCGCCAGCGGCGGTATTCCGTAACGGCCGCGGAACACCCCTGGAGAAAGGCCGTGTCCTTGCGGCGTTCCTGCAGCCAGTCAGCCAGTTGCCTGGCGTTCAGCTCGGCGATGGTGTTCAGGCGGGCGGCGGCGCCCGCGTATTTCTGATTGATCGCATAATCGATCAACGCTGCAGCCACCGCCACGACGAGCAGTGTGACCAGCACGAAAGTCCTGTCCGGCCGCCAGTGGCGGAACAGGGGAGGAGCGGTTTCGGGAAACGAGGCCGGCATGGAACGGAAATTCATCCTGGGTCTGCCTGATTTTCAATTGGTCAGGCTACCGGCTGTTGCCGGCCCAGTACATACGCGCTCCCACTTAGGTCATAAATCAACCGCCCGCTTCGCCGGTCTCGTCCGCCGGGCCGGCCTGCATGGATGTCGCGACCGGCAGACCACAGCCGGCTGCGAGCCGGGCGAGTTCCAGCATGTTGGCGGCCCCGGTCTTCTGCAGGATGTGCGAACGGTGAAGCTCGACGGTGCGGTAGCTGATGCCGAGTTGCCGGGCGATTTCCTTGTTGGCATGGCCGGCCAGGGCGAGCAGCAGGGTCTCCCGTTCGCGCTGGGTGAGCTGGGCGAAGCGCTCGCGCTGCAGCTGCGCCGCCCGGTCCAGGGCCAGGGCGGCCTGGACGCGTTCGAGCAGATCGGCGCCATTGACCGGCTTGGTGAGGAAGTCCGCCGCGCCGGCCTTCATCGCCCGCACCGTCATCGGAATATCGCCGTGGGCTGTCAGGAAGATGACCGGCAGGACGATGCCGCGCCGGTTAAGCTCCTCCTGCAGCTCCGGCCCGCTCATGCGGCCCATGCGCACGTCCAGCACCAGGCAGCCCGGCCGCTCGTCCGTGCCGTCGGCAAATGCCTCGAGAAACGCTTCGGCACTCTCGTGGCAAGCGGTATGCAGCCCGGCGGTTTCACACAGCAAGCCGATGCCATCGCGCACGGCGGCGTCATCGTCGACGATATGGACGAGCGGCGGTTTCATGCGGCGAAGGGCAGCAGGAAGCGGAAACAGGCCCCGCCACCGGGATTCGGCTCGACCCACAGCCGGCCGCCGTGGCTTTCGACGATGGCGCGGCTGATCGGCAGCCCCATGCCGAGCCCACGCTTCCGGGTGGTGAAGAAGGGATCGAAGATGCGATGAAGGATCGCCGCGTCGATACCGGGACCGCTGTCGCAGACGGCCACTTCGGCCATGTCGCCATCGGCGTGGGTGCGCACGGCAATCACGATCCGGCCCTTGCCAGCCGCAGCCTCGCGCATCGCCTCGATGCCGTTCTCGACCAGATTGGCCAGCACCTTCTCGATCTGCAGGCGATGCGCGCCAACGGTGGGCAATGCCGGATCGAGGTCGAGCCGGATCGAGAATTCGCCGTGGTGATCGAGCTCGATCGCACCCATCACCTTGCAGACGAGCGCATTGAGGTCTACCGGCTCCGTCCCGGCCTCTTCCTGGCTAAGGTAGGTCAGCAGTTCACGCGCCACCCCGCCGGCGCGCTGGGCCTGTGCGGCACTCTGCTCCAGCGCATGCAGCAACCTGTCCGGCTGCGGGTTGCCGGCGCGCAGCAGGCGCAGCGCCGCCTCGGTGTAGGAGCTGATCGCCACCAGCGGCTGGTTAAGCTCGTGGGCGATGGCGGCGATGGTCTGACGCGCCACGTGGAAACGCATGAGCCGCTCCATCTCGTCGTTCCACGTCTGCAGCGCCGCCTCGGCGCGCTTGCGTTCGCCGAGGTCGCGCAGGAAGCCGAAGAAGCGGCCGCCCGCCTCCGGCCAGAAGGAGGCGTTGACTTCGGCGGGCCAGACTTCGCCGCTCTTGGTGATATGCCGCGTCTCGAACAGATCGCTGCCGTTGCGGCGAACCTTTTCGATATGGGCACGCACCTGCGCCGGCGATTCGTCAGCCTCCAGATCGGAGATGCGCATGCCGAGCAGCTCCGCGCGACTGTAGCCGGATCGGCGCACGTAGGCCTCATTCACGGTGAGCAGGCGGCCTTCCTCGTCGAGCATCCAGAAACCGTCGGCCGCCGTCTCGACGATGGCGCGATACTGCGCCTCGCTTTTCGCCAGCGCAGCCTCGGCGGCACTGTGCGCCTGCCGCGTCTCGGCTTCGTCGATGCAACGCTTCAGGACCGGAGCGAGGCGGCAGATACGATCCTTGAGGACAAAATCGCGCACACCGGCAGTCAGCATATCCACAGCCCGCTCCTCGCCGATGCGGCCCGACAGCAGGATCACCGGCAGATCGGGATGGCTGGCCTGGATGCGCTGCAAGGAGGCCTGAAAATCCATTCCCGGCACATGGTAGTCGGCGATCACGGCATCCCAGGCACCGCGCTTCATCGCCTCGTCGAGAGCCGCATCATCGTCGATGCGCCAGCAGGTCGCGGCCGGGTAGTGCTGCCGCAGAAAATGTTCCAGCAACAGGAAGTCGGCCGGACTGTCCTCGATGACGAGAAGTCTCAACGGGCGGTCGGGGTGACTAAGGCTGTCCATCGTGTCTGTCTGCACATGATGGCCCCCAGCATACATCTCCGGTGACGTTTCACACCGGTCTCACGATGAGGACGATGCGGGGATTGGCCACATCACCGAGAACGTTCATGCTCAACTCGCTGGCGAAATCCGCACCGTCCCTCGCCACCGCATGGAAGCGGCGACCGATGTGACACAGAAAATGCAGCCGCGGGTTGGCGACGCCCTGCTGTATCAGTTGCTCGGGCACCAGTTGCGGCAGCAGCAAGGAAACGTACTGCCAGGCCAGATCCTTGCGCGAATAGCCGAACAGGCGCTCGGCGGCAGGATTGCAGTCACGGATCATGCCGCGGCTGTCGAGTGTCAGGATGGCGGGTTCGGCAGGAGCGGCAGGCGTCTTCGACTCTGGCCTGCCTGGCGGGTCGCGACGCACGGTCGCCCGCATGTCTGCCTTCGCATCAGCCTGCCGCAGCAGGGAGACGATCGGTGTCATGACATCCCGCCAGCAGCGATTTCAGCCTCCGCCTCGAGCCAGTCATCCACTTCCCGGCCGGGAGCGAAGCCGCGCGCCTGCGCCTTGTAATAGGCGGCCGTGGCAATGTGGCGATTGCGCTCGCTGTCCTCCTGTGCCGGTTCGGACAAACCGGTATCCGCGGCTTCCTTGCCGGCATTGCTGCCTTTTCGCTTCGTTGTCGCCATGACGTTCTCCTCCCCGTGCCAGATTTTGAATGTGCCGGCAAAGCCGGATCCCCGCCGCCCCGTCACTCGCCGCATCACGGGAGAACAACTTATCCCTGCATACCCTGCGGGTAAATACGGGCAAACGCATAGTCATGTCGCCTGACGACGGGACGGCGCCGTCCCGCCGGCGCCGACTTTTCACCTCCGTATAATCCACGGTTTTTCCGTCCCCCCACCCCGCTCGCCGTGTCCAAGCTCGCCCACGAAATCGCCCGCCGCCGCACCTTCGCCATCATTTCCCACCCGGACGCGGGCAAGACCACGCTGACGGAAAAGCTGCTGTGGTTCGGCGGCGCCATCCAGGTCGCCGGCGAGGTGCGCGCCCGCAAGGCGGCCCGCCATGCCACCTCGGACTGGATGGAACTGGAGAAGCAGCGCGGCATCTCGGTCACCTCGTCGGTGATGCAGTTCCCCTACCGCGACCACATCGTCAACCTGCTCGACACGCCGGGCCACGAGGATTTCTCCGAGGACACCTACCGCACGCTGACGGCCGTCGATTCGGCGACCATGGTGATCGACTCGGTCAACGGCGTCGAGGCGCAGACCATCAAGCTGTTGAACGTCTGCCGCCTGCGCGACACGCCGATCGTCACCTTCATCAACAAGCTCGACCGCGAGGGCCGCGCACCGATCGACCTGCTCGACGAGATCGAGGATGTGTTGAAGATCCAGTGCGCGCCGATGACCTGGCCGATCGGCATGGGCAAGGGCTTCCGCGGCGTCTATGACCTGTATGACGACTGCGTGTATTTCTTTGATCCGCAGGCGGAGAAGGGTACGTCGCGGACCATCGAACGGCTGGACAACCCGGAGCTCGACACCCTGCTCGGCTACCAGGCCGAGGAACTGCGCAGCGAGATCGAACTGGTGAAAGGCGCCTCGCACACCTTCGACCAGGCAGCCTACCTGGCCGGCAAGCAGACCCCCGTATTCTTCGGCTCCGCCGTCAACAACTTCGGCGTGCAAAGCCTGCTCGACGCGATCGTCGACCTGTCCCCCCCGCCGCAGCACCGGCCTGCGGCTTCACGCCAGGTCGAGCCGCTGGAGCCGAAATTCTCCGGTTTCGTCTTCAAGATCCAGGCCAACATGGACCCGAAGCACCGCGACCGCATCGCCTTCGTGCGCGTCTGTTCCGGCCACTACACGCGCGGCATCAAGCTCAGGCAATTGTCCACGGGCAAGACGCTGGCGGTGAATAACGCCATCACCTTCATGGCCCAGGATCGCAGCACCACCGACGAGGCTTGGCCCGGCGACATCCTCGGCATCCCCAACCACGGCACGGTGGTGCTCGGCGACACCTTCACCGAAGGCGAGGACCTCAAGTTCACCGGCATCCCCTGCTTCGCGCCCGAGCATTTCCGCCGCGCGCAGATCCGCAACCCGATGAAGATGAAGCAGCTGCAGAAGGGGCTGCAGCAGCTCGCCGAGGAAGGCGCGACGCAGCTGTTCAAGCCGCTGGGGTCGAACGACCTGATCCTCGGCGCGGTCGGCACGCTGCAGTTCGACGTGGTCGCCCACCGGCTGGAATTCGAATACGGCGTCGACTGCTTCTTCGAACCGGTGAATGTCGCCACGGCGCGCTGGCTGCGCGGCAGCGAGGCGGATCTACGTGCGCTCGAAGACAGGGCCGGCGTCAACCTGGCGCTCGATGGCGCCGGCGACTACGTCTATCTCGCGCCGAACCGCGTCAACCTGCAGATGGCGCAGGAACGCCATCCGGACATCACCTTCCTGGAAACCCGGGAAATTCACTGAGTCAGGCGGTCCCCACCAACTCCCGCACACCGGGCGGGCAGTTGCAATGCTCGGGGTGCCAACGCTGGAGCAGTCCGAAGAACTCGGTCTCAGGCATCGGTCGGCCGAAGCGATACCCCTGTCCGACGCGGTAGCCGTGCCCCATGAGCTCGATGCATTCGCCACAGGTCTCGATACCTTCGGCCACCACCTTTTTCCCAAGGCCATCGGCCAGATGCCAGACCGAGCGGGCGATCGAGGCATTGGCGGCATCGCAGTCGACACCGCGCACGAAGGTCTGGTCCAGCTTGAAGGTGTCGAGCGGCAGGCGGCTCAGCGAACCGAGGTTGGAATAACCCGTACCGAAATCGTCGAGCGCCACCGAGACGCCCATGTTCTCGATCTGCCGCAGCATGTCGGCGACGCCATCGGCATCCCGGATGATCATCGACTCGGTCACTTCGAGCTGCAGGCGCTTCGGTGCGATCGATGTGTCGTGCAGGATGCGCGACACCTCGCCGGCGAGGTCGCAGCGTTCGAACTGCATCGGCGAGACATTGACGGCGACATGGAAATCAGCCGGCAGTTCGGCATCGCGCGACGCCAGCATGCGGCAGGCCTCGGTCAGCACCCAGTTGCCGATCTTGGCGATCAGGTCGCTTCTTTCGGCAATCGGGATGAAGGCGGACGGCGCAATCAGGCCCTGCTCGGGATCGCGCCAGCGCACCAGCGCTTCGGCGCCGACGATGCGACGTGTCGCCAGGTCGAGCTTGGGCTGATAGAAGAGTTCGAGGTGCCCGGCCTTGATGGCGGCATCCAGTCGCGCCTCCATTTCGAGCTGTCGCTCCACCGCGACCGCCATCTCGGCCGAAAAGAACTTGCTCAGGTTGCCGCCGGCCTCCTTGGCCCGCAACATGGCGCGATCGGCGCGCACCACCAGGTCGTCGAACTCCTGTCCGTCGGAAGGGTAGGCGCTGATGCCGATCGAGGCACCGATCTTGAAGTGATGGCCTGCCGCCTCGACCGGCTTGTCCAGCGCGGCCAGCAGCTTGTTCGCCACCATGCCGGCATCGTGGCGATCGGCGATATCGGGCAACAGGCAGACGAACTCGTCGCCGCCGAAACGCGCCAGCGTGTCGTCGTCGCGCAGATTGGCCTGCAGCGCCTGGCTGACCTTGACCAGCACCTCGTCGCCGATGTCGTGCCCGAGGCTGTCGTTGATCGACTTGAAGCGGTCCAGGTCGATGAACAGTACCGCCAGCGAGCGTCCCGAGCGATCGGCACGACGGATCGCCTGCTTGCCGCGATCAACCAGCAGGATGCGGTTGGCCAGTCCGGTCAGCGGGTCGTGCAGGGCGAGGAAATTCAAGCGCTCTTCCTGCGCCTTCTGCCGGGTGATGACGGTGAAGGTGGCGAGATAATTGGTGGCGCGGCCCGCATCGTCGCGCACGGTGCGGATATCCAGCCACTCGAGGTAGAGCGAGCCATCCTTGCGCCGGTTCCAGACTTCGCCGCTCCACTGGCCGCCATCCCGCAAGGCTTCCCACATGCCGCGGTAGTACTCGATGTCATGGCGTCCGGAGTTCAGCAGTCGCGGCGACTGGCCCACCGCCTCGTCGAACGGGTAGCCGGTGATCTCGGTGAAACGCGGATTGACATAGAGAATCCGCTGCTCGAGGTCCGTCAGCATCAGGCCGCGGTCGAAATTCTCGACGATCCGTCTGACCAGCGAGTCATCGAGCGCCGGCGGCGGCATCGTCTCGACAGGTTCGAGGCTGTCCACCGCGCGGCCGGCCGCGAGCGGCAGCGGAATCAGGACCAGGCTGACGTCGTCATGCACGTTTTCCGCCTCGGCGAGAACGCGTCCGACCAGTCGGTCGAAGACCTGGCCGGCTCCCGAACTGGCCGCGGCCAGCACGCCGTCGCGCCCGAAGGCCGCGCCTGCCTTGATGCCGAACTCGGACAGCCCGTCCGAGTACAGCAGCAGCGCGGCCTCTTCGTCCCGGGCGAGGCGGTAGCGCTGCAACACCTCCGCGCCCTCGTTTTCCTCCGCATCGATGCCGAAAGGCAGCTGGCGCGACGGAAAAGCCTCGGCGAGTCGCCCGTCGGCGGCCAGCAGCAGGGCATCGGGCATGCCGGCGTTGATGATCTCGATCTCCCGCCCCTCGATGCGCACCAGGATGCCGCAAACGAAATGGCTGTGTACCTGCAGCTGGCGCATGAAGCGATGGATGCGCGAATAGATCGCCGGCAGGGACATGCCGAGCATCACCACCTCGTGGAACATCAGGGGCATGTGCAGCGTGAAGACGGCCGCCGGCAATCCATGCCCGGTGGTATCGGCAAGCAGGCAAAACCATCCGAACTTCGGATGCTCGGCAGCGCAGAAGAAATCTGCGCTGACCCGGCTGGCCGGCAGCAGCCAATGACGCACTTCGGGACGCACGGCCCGATTGGAGGTATCGCGCATGCCGCGAATCAGCGCGACGGTATCTGCATACTCCTGCAGCAGTTCGTCATCACCGACGCCCTGGTCGGCCGATCCGGATCGTGCCTTGCCCTCTCCTCGATTGCGCACCATGCCTCCCGTCAGATGACAGCTGATTTTTACCATACCGGAATTGCCGTCAGTACCCTGCTATATCGCGTGTGCGCCTATAATTCCCGCCTCGAATCAACGCTGGAAAAGCCAAATGGAAGCCGAACGCATCAACGCCGTCGCCCACCACATCGCCGACCTCGAAAGCCGCGGCGATCAACTCCGGAGGTATCTTTGACTTCGATACGAAGTCGGAGAAACTCGCTGAACTGAACCGGGTCATGGAAGACCCGGCGCTCTGGAACGATGCGGAGCGCGCCCAGGCCCTGGGCAAGGAAAAGAAATCCCTCGAAGCCATCGTCCTCACGCTGGAAAGCGTCAGGACCACGCTCGCCGATGCACGCGAGCTGTTCGACATGGCGAAGGAAGAGGACGACGAGGATACGTTCGCCGCGGTCGAGGGCGATCTGGCCGGCGTCGAGGCCAAGGTCGCCGACCTCGAATTCCGCCGCATGTTCGCCAATCCGGCCGACCCGAACAACTGCTTCATCGACATTCAGGCCGGCGCCGGCGGCACCGAGGCCTGCGACTGGGCGTCGATGCTGCTGCGCCAGTACCTCAAGTACTGCGAGCGCAAGGGATTCAAGGCCGAGATCCTCGAACAGACCGACGGCGACGTGGCCGGCATCCGCAGCGCCTCGCTGAAGGTCGAGGGCGACTACGCCTACGGCTTCCTGCGCACCGAGACCGGCGTGCACCGCCTCGTGCGCAAGTCGCCGTTCGACTCGTCGGGCGGCCGCCACACCAGTTTCGCCAGCCTCTACGTCTATCCCGAGATCGACGACTCCATCGAGGTCGAGATCAACCCGGCCGACCTGCGCATCGACACCTTCCGCGCCTCCGGCGCCGGCGGCCAGCACATCAACAAGACCGATTCGGCCATCCGCATCACCCACGCACCGACCGGCATCGTCGTGCAGTGCCAGAACGACCGTTCGCAGCACCGCAACAAGGCCGAGGCGATGGCGATGCTGAAGTCGCGCCTCTACGAACTGGAGCTGCGCAAGCGTCAGGCTGAAGCTGACAAACTGGAGTCCGCCAAGACCGACGTCGGCTGGGGCCACCAGATCCGCAGCTACGTGCTCGACAACTCGCGCATCAAGGACCTGCGCACCGGCGTCGAAATCTCCGCCACGCAGAAAGTGCTCGACGGCGACCTCGATCCCTTCATCGAGGCCAGCCTGAAGCAAGGCGTGTGAAAGTCGGCGCTGGCAGGACGGCGCTCCTTGTGACACAATTGAACAACTTGTGACACAAGGAGACTGCCATGCGCACCGTCACCATCCGCGAGGCCCGCGAGGGGCTTTCGCACCCCGAGCAGTTGTTCGCCGACAGCGACGAAGTGATCGTGACGCGGCACGGCGAGCCCGTGGCGCGCATTCTGCCGATCACTCCCAAGCCGAGCCTGGGTTCACTGCGGAATTTCCTCGCCAGCCAGCCGATGCAATCGGTGCCCAGCGAGGCGCTGCTTGCCGCGGATCGGGAAGACCGTTCTTGACCGCCTACATCGACACCAGCGCGCTGGCCAAGTGCTATGTGCGCGAGCCGCGCTCCCTGCAGGTTCTCGACTGGGCGGAACGGCAAGGCAAACCGGCGACGGCGGCGCTGACGCTGGTCGAATTCCGCTGCCTGCTGGCGCGGCGCAGACGCGCCGGCCAGATCGACACCGCGTTCGAACAGCGCGCGCTGGCCGCGTTCGACGGCCATGTACGCGACGGCGCCTGGCAACTCCAGCCCCTGGCGCTGGGCGACCACGCCGCCGCGCGCGACCTGATCGACATCGTCGCCGACCACCCCTTGCGCACGCTCGACGCCCTCCACCTCGCCGCCGCCCGCGCCTGCGGCGCCACCGACTTCGCCACCGCGAACAAAGCCCAGGCCGAGGCCGCCGCCGCGCTCGGCTTCACCGTACATCGCTTCTACTGAAAGTCCATCATGACCGAACCCACCCAGACACCTGTCGTTGACGAAAACCACATCATCGCCGAGCGCCGTGCCAAGCTCGCGGCCT
>JAVEWF010000027.1:0-33227 GCA_034004665.1 Rhodocyclaceae bacterium
TCCCCGGCGCTGCACGCCGAGCCGTTGCGGCTGAACAGCGGCGTGCGTGCGCCCTACTTCCAGCCGGACAAGTCCGGCTTCATCGACCAACTCGTCCCCGAGGTGTTCCGCCGCATCGGCGTCGAGGCCGTCGGCGTCCAGTACGCCGCTTCCGAGCGCGCGATGATCAATGCCAACAACGGCGTCGATGACGGCCTGGTCCTGCGCATCCGCGGCCTCGAGAAGGCCTATCCGAATCTGGTGCTCATCGACGAGAAGATCATCGACAACGATTTCGTCGCCTATGCGAAGCAGGCCGATTTCGTCACGACGAGCTTCGCCGCCCTGAAAGGCCGCCAGGTCGCCTTCATCAACGGCTGGAAGATCTTCGAGGCGAACCTTCCCGGCGACGTCGCGGTGACGAAGGTCCAGGAAGCGAAGCAGCTCTTCACCCTGCTCGATCAGGATCGTGCCGACGTGGTGCTTTACGAGCGCTGGCAGGGCAACCAGATTCTCAAGGAAAGCGGCATCCGCGCGCAGGTGCTGGCGCCGCCGCTCGCCACCAGCGAGATGTTCATGTATCTGCACAAGAAGCACGCCCATCTGGCCGAACCGGCCGCGCGTGCCCTGCGGGCGATGAAGGCCGACGGCACCTGGCGGCGCATCGCCGCCGGAAGCCTGCCCGGGTTCGGGCAGCCATGACGCCCGCGGGGGATGTGCCGCTCGGCAGCCGCCGCCTCGCCCGGCGGCTGGTGCTGCTGACGCTGCTGGCGAGCGGCCTGATCGCCACTTTCATCACGCTGGCGCAGATCTACCTCGAGTACGACCGCGAGATCGCGGACATCGAGCGGCGCTTCGGCGAAATCGAGACGGCCTACCTGCCGAGCGTGAGGCAGGGCCTGTGGGTGATGGACCGGCCGGCATTGCAGACCCTGGCTGACGGCATCCGCAAGCTGCCGGATTTCGAGCATGCGGTCGTGCAGGCCGACGGCGCGGTGATCGCCCGCAGCGGCACCCCGCCGCGGAATCTCGAGCTTTCCCGCCGTTTCGAGATCGAGTACGACTATCGCGGCACGCGGCAGCCGATCGGCACGCTGGAGGTGGCCGCGAGCGATGCCGGCCCCGTGGCGCGCGCCTGGCAGCGGCTGTGGCTGACGCTGATCCTCAACAGCTTCAAGACGGCACTGGTGGCGACGCTGCTGCTGCTGTTCGTCCAGCGCATGATCACGACCCCGGTCGAGCGCATCCACGCCCATACCCGCCGGATGGCGGAAGGCCGCCTCGACGAGCCGCTGCGCATCGAGACACGCTTCCCTTCCAGTCGCGACGACGAGATCCACGAGCTGGCGCAGGCCGTCGACGCGATGCGGGAAAGCCTGCGGCAGCGCAATGTCGAGCTGAACGAGAGCAACGAGCAGCTGAAGGAGGCGGTGGCCCAGAAGGACATCGCCCTGCTGCAGGTGCGCTCGTATGCGGATGAACTCGAGCTGGCCGCGGGCGTGTTCTCGCATGCGTTCGAGGGCATCATGATCACCGATGCCAGCAACGTCATCCTGTCGGTGAACCCGGCCTTTACCCAGATCACCGGCTATGCGCCGGAGGAAGCGATCGGCCGCACGCCCCGCCTGCTGCGCTCGGACCATCAGGACGAGTATTTCTACCGCGACCTGTGGGCCACGCTGCAACCGACCGGCGAATGGCGCGGCGAGCTGTGGAACCGCCGCAAGGACGGCCATGCCTACCTGCAATGGACGAGCATCACCACGATCAACGATGCCGAAGGCAAGCCCTATCGCCGCATCGCCGTGATGACCGACATCACGGAGGAACGCCGCAACGAGGAGCGCATCCGCCACCAGGCCTTCCACGATGCGCTGACCGGCCTGCCGAACCGTACCCTGCTGAACAACCGCCTCGAGCACGCGATCAAGTCGGCCGGCCGCGGCGACGAACGGCTCGCCCTGCTGTTCATCGACCTCGACCGCTTCAAGGTGATCAACGACAGTCTCGGCCATCTGGTCGGCGATCTGCTGCTCAAGGAGGCGGCGCGGCGCATGACCGACTGCGTGCGCGGCAGCGACACGGTGGCCCGCCTCGGCGGCGACGAGTTCGTCATCCTCGCGCCGATCGAGCACAGCGCCGATGCCGCGCAGATCGCCGAAAAGATCATCCAGGAGATCGCCCAGCCTTTCCAGATCCAGGAGCAGACGCTGTATGTCGGGGCGAGCGTCGGCGTCAGCGTGTATCCGGAAGACGGCACCGATCCCGCGACGCTGCTGCGCAATGCCGATGTCGCCATGTATGCCTCCAAGCAGGCCGGGCGCGGCACCCTGCGCTTCTTCGACACGGGCATGAACGATCGCGCCCAGCAGCGCCTGAAGCTCGAAGCCTCGTTGCGACGTGCGATCGCCGCCATGGAGTTCGAGCTCTACTACCAGACCAAGATCTGCCTGCTGGACGGGCGTCACTGCGGCATGGAAGCGCTGATCCGCTGGCATGATCCGCAACTGGGCCTCGTATCGCCGGCCGATTTCATCCCGCTCGCCGAGGAAACCGGCCTGATCGTGCCGATCGGCGACTGGGTGCTCGATGCCGCCTGCGCCCAGATGCGCCGCTGGCGCGATGGCGGCAGCGTCGCCGGGCCGATCGCCGTGAACGTCTCGGCCCTGCAGCTCAACGATCCCGAGTTCGCGGCACGGGTGGTCGGCATCCTGCGACGCCACGACATCGACGGCAGCCACCTGCAGATCGAGGTGACCGAATCGACCGTGATGACCAATCCGGAGCAGGCGATCCGCGCCCTCGGCCGGCTGGCCGCCCTGGGCATCAGCATCGCGGTCGACGATTTCGGCACCGGCTATTCGAGCTTCAGCTACCTCAAGCGCCTGCCCATCAACACGCTCAAGATCGACCGAACCTTCGTCGATGACATCGGCACCAGCAGCGAGGACGAGCAGATCGTCACCGCCATCATCCAGGTCGCGCACGCACTCAAGCTGCAGGTCGTCGCGGAAGGCGTCGAAACCCGCGAACAGGCGGAATTCCTGACGCGTCTCGGCTGCCATTTCGGCCAGGGCTATCTCTATGCGAAGCCGCTGCCGCTGGCCGAGTTCGAACGCCTGGTAGGTGCCTGACCCGCGCGTCATTATCACTTTAGCCGTAGAATGGGCGCCACTTTCGCATTCGTCCGCCCCTTCCCATGACCACGCTCACCGCTGCGAATTCCCCGCCTGCCGCGTCGGACGGGAAGGATGCCCCGGCCGACCTGACGGCGCGCATGCGCGCGGAGATACGCAACATCGGCATCCCACCCCGGCCGGCACTGCTCGACGAGATCGACCGCGAGATGCGCAGGGAGGCGCCCGACTTCAAGCACCTCGCCGACGTCATCGGCGCGGACGTCGGGCTGTCGGCCAGCCTCATCAAGGTGGCCAACTCGCCCTACTACGGCTTCGCCAAGAAAGTCCGCTCGGTGCCGGAAACCCTGCTCGTGCTCGGTCTGCGGATCGTGACGCGCACGGTCGCGGGGCTCGCCCTGCAGCAGGTCTTTCCGCACGTGCCGAGCCTGGAGCGTTTCTGGGATTCGGCCGCCCGCACCGCGCGCGTCTCGGGCTGGCTGGCGCAGCGACTCAAGGGCCGCATCGCGCTGCGTCCTGACGACGCCTATACGCTGGGGCTCTTCCGCGATTGCGGCATCGCGCTGCTGATGATTCCCTTCGCGGAATACGCGCAGATCCTGCAGCAGGCCAATAGGGAAACCGCCCGGTCATTCACCGAAGTCGAGGACGCGCTCCTCTCCATCAACCATGCGATCGTCGGCGCCGAACTCGCCGAAGACTGGCTGCTGCCCGATGAGATCCATGAGGCGATCCGCCATCACCACGACCGCGCCGCGATCGAGGGTTCGTCCGCCGCCCCCCTGCCGACGGCGACCCGCCAGTTGATGGCGCTGTGCCAGGTCGCCGAATACCTGATCCAGCGCACCACCGGCATGAGCCAGACGCACGAATGGGCCAAGCTCGGCGAGGCCTGCCTGGGGGCGCTGGAGATCGCGCCGGAAGAACTCGACGCATTGCTGGCGGACTGCCGGGAAGTCGTCAACGCCGACATCTGAATGCACCGCCGTCCCGCCGGCGCCGACTTTTCCCTTTCGACAGGCCAGACACATGCCCCCCGCCGACGCCACGACGCACGATCGCCCGCTCAGGCCGCTCTGTCTCGACATTCTCGAAGAAGGCCGCCGCAGGTTCGATGCGATGCTCGGCATCGTCAGCCGCATCAGCGGGGATACCTACGAGATCTTTGCCGTATCGTCGATGACGGGAATTCCCGAGACGGGAGACCTGTATGCGCTCGATGCCGTCTACTGCCGCGAGGTGGTCCGGCAACGCACGACGGTCGCCATCACGCAGATTGACGGCGTCGCCGGAATGCGCCTGCATCCGCTGTATGACACGATTCCGTGCGAGTTCTACATCAGCTCGCCGATCTTTCTGGAGGGGAGGGTCTGGGGAACGCTGAACTTCACCAGTCTCGAAAAACGCGACGGGCCGTTCTCGCCCGAGGATATCGCCTTCAACGAATCCCGGGCGGCGCGGATCGCCGCCTGCATTCTCAGCGCGTCCTGATCGCTGCGAGGATGCCCTGCATCAGGGCGAGCGGCGTCGGCGGGCAGCCGGGGATGCGGACATCGACGGGAATGACGTTTTCCACCGCGCCGCAGGTCGCGTAGTTCGGGCCGAACAGCGCGCCGGCCTCGCCGCAACCGCAGCCGCAATCGCCGACCGCGACGACCAGCTTGGGGTCGGGCGTGCAGTCCCAGGCGATCTTCAGCGCGTTCTCCATGTTCTTCGTCACCGGGCCGGTGACGAGCAGCATGTCAGCGTGGCGCGGGCTGGCGACGAACTTGATGCCGCTGCCCTCGAGGTTGTAGTAGGGATTGTTGAGCGCGTGGATCTCGAGCTCGCAGGCGTTGCACGAGCCGGCATCGACCTCGCGGATGGTCAGGGCGCGGCCGAGGATGCGCAGGATCTCGTCGTTGAGCCTGTCGAGCTCGCGCCCATGGGCGTGCATGGCTTCGCCGGCATCGGGCGCGGGTTCCGAAACGACGCCGGTCTTGAGGATGTGCCTGAGGACGGACCACATGTTCAGATATCCTGGCCGGAATACGACAGGTTGAACGACTTGTTGATGAGCGGGAAGTCGGGGACGATGTCCCGCATCACCGCATGTTCGAGCGCCGGCCAGGCCTGCCACGAGGGGTCGTGCGGATGCACGCGGGCAAGCCGGCCGTCGGCGCCGAAGCGCACGCCGACCAGCACTTCGCCGCGCCAGCCCTCGACGATGCCGAGGCCGCTCGCGTCGGCGACGGGCACGACGGGAAGGCGGATCTCGCCGGCCGGCATGCCGGCCGCGAGCAGGCGCAGCAGGCGCAGCGACTCGAAAACTTCGTCGAAGCGCACGGCGACGCGGGCAGCGACATCGCCGCGCTCGTCGGTGGCCGGGCGCACGCCGAGCTGCGCCCAGGGCGGCGGCGGCGTGTAGCCCTGCCGGTAGGCGCGGCCGTCGAGGATCATGCCGGTGGCGCGGGCGGCCATGCCGCTCAGCGACAGTTCGCGCGCGAGGGCGGCGTCGATGGGGCCCGTGGTCAGGAAGCGGTCCTGCAGGCCGGCATGCTCGTCGTAGATCCTGCGCAGCTCCTTCACCGCCGGCCCGATCGCCTCGCACTGCGCGACGATGGCGGCGAGCGCCGCGGCATCGAGGTCCTGCGCGACGCCGCCGGGCACGATGCTGTCCATCATGAAGCGGTGGCCGAACAGCTGCGCGTTGAGGCGCACCCAGTCTTCCTTGAGGCGGAAGAACTGGGCGAGGCCGAAGGCGAAGGCCGCGTCGTTGCCGAGCATGCCGAGGTCGCCGAGGTGGTTGGCGATGCGTTCGCGTTCGAGGATCAGCGCGCGCAGCGCCAGCGCGCGCGGCGAGGGCTCGATGCCGCAGGCAGCCTCGACGGCGCTGGCGTAGGCCCAGGCGAAGGCGCAGGTGGAGTCGCCGGAGATGCGCCCGACGATCTTCGCGCCCGCGGAAAAGTCGGCGTCGGCGAGACGGCGCTCGACGCCCTTGTGCTGGTAGCCGAGCCGCTGTTCGAGGCGCAGCAGGCGTTCGCCGATCACCGAGAAGCGGAAGTGGCCCGGCTCGATGATGCCGGCGTGGATGGGGCCGACGGGAATCTCGTGGGCCCCTTCGCCGCCGACCTGGACGAAGTCGTAGTCGGTCGGCAGGTTGTCGCAGGCAGGAACATCGCCGGCATCGTGGCGCAGCGGATACCAGTCGGCCGGCCAGCCGCCGTGGCGCAGCCAGGGACGCTGGTCGCCACCGTCGGTGGCGATGCCGACGAGGTCGCGCGTGGCGCGCTGCATGCGGTTCGCGGCCGGAAAGCGGCCGGACAGGTCGGGATAGACGGGGCACTCGTTACCTTGTTCGGGCAGGTCGAGGCGCAGCCAGGCGTGGCCCTCGTTGAGGCCGAACACCGCGTCGACACGGAAGCCCTTGCCCGCGGCGCGGCAGTCCGAACCCCACAGCGCGGCGAGCCGGCCGCCGGCGAGCTGCACCGCGGCGGCGAAGTCCCTGAACTCCTCGCCGTCGCTGGTGCGGCCGCGCCACACCGGCGCACCGAGGCCGGGCTGCAGCGTGAAGTCGATGGGTTCGTCGTCGAAGAGGAACATGGTTTCGCGATCAGCCGAGCATGCGCGCCGCTTCGTGGAACCAGCGCGTCAGGTAGGGAGGAATCCACAGGCCGAGCATCAGCACGAGGCCGAGATGCACGAACACCGGCGTGATGGCGGGCGCGTGCGGCAGGCGTTTCGCCTCCGTCTCGCCGAAGACCATCGGCTGCACCTTGCCGAAGATGGCGGCGAAGGCGACGCCGAGCGCCAGCAGCAGGATCGGCGTGGCCCAGGCGTGATGCTTCATGGCGTGCGTCAGGATCATGAACTCGCTGGCGAACACGCCGAAGGGCGGCATGCCGAGGATGGCGAGCGTGCCGAGCATCAGGCCCCAGCCGATCAGCGGATTGATCTTCATGAGGCCGCGGATGTCCGCCATGATCTGCGTGCCGGTCTTCTGCGTGGCGTGGCCGACGGCGAAGAAGATCGCCGACTTGGTCAGCGAATGCATGGTCATGTGCAGCAGGCCGGCGAAGTTGGCCACCGCGCCGCCCATGCCGAAGGCGAAGGTGATCAGGCCCATGTGCTCGATGGACGAATAGGCGAACATGCGCTTGACGTCCTTCTGCCGCGACAGGAAGAAAGCGGCGAGCAGCAGGGTGAACAGGCCGAAGCCCATCATCAGGTCGCCGGCGAAGTCGCCCCCGATGGCGCCGTCGGCCAGCACCTTGCAACGCAGGATGGCGTACAGCGCGACGTTGAGCAGCAGGCCCGAGAGCACGGCCGACACCGGCGTCGGGCCTTCGGCGTGGGCGTCCGGCAGCCAGTTGTGCAGCGGCGCGAGGCCGACCTTGGTGCCGTAGCCGACCAGCAGGAAGATGAAGGCGAGCACCATGATGGCCGGTTCGAGCTGGCCCTTGACCTCGACGAGATGGGTCCACAGGAGCGCGGTGCCGGTATGGCCGAGCACCCGCTCGGCGGCGAAGTAGAGCAGGATGGTGCCGAACAGCGCCTGGGCGATGCCGACGCCGCAGAGGATGAAGTATTTCCAGGCCGCCTCCAGCGAGGCCGGCGTGCGGTAGAGCGAGACCAGCAGCACGGTGGTAAGCGTCGCCGCCTCCATCATCACCCACAGCAGGCCGAGGTTGTTGGTGGTCAGCGCCGCCAGCATGGTGAACATGAAGAACTGGTACATGCTCTTGTAGAGGCGCAGCCGCGCGGCGGTGAGCCGGCCGTGCTCGCGCTCGTTCTTCATGTAGGGGCCGGAGAAGATGCTGGTGGTCAGGCCGACGAAGGCGGTCAGCGCGACGAAGAAGACGTTGAGCGAATCGATGAAGAACTGCTCGCCGAAGGCGAAACGCGGGCCGTTGGCGACGATCTCGACCGTCAGGCCGGCCGCGGCGAGGAAGGTGCCGAGGCTGGCGAGGATGTTGAGGTTGGGCGCCCAGGCACGCTCGCCCGCCACCGTCAGCAGCGCGCCGCTGACGAGGGGAATGGCGAGCATGAGAATGAAGAGATCCATGGGCTCAGTTGTCCTTCAGGCGTTCCATGTGGTGGATGTCGAGGCTGTCGAACTGGTCGCGGATCTGGAAGAAGAACACGCCGAGGATGATGACGCCGACCAGCACGTCGAGCGCGATGCCGAGCTCGACCACCATCGGCATGCCGTAGGTGGCGCTGGTCGCGGCGAGGAACAGGCCGTTCTCCATCGACAGGAAGCCGACCACCTGCGTGACCGCCTTGCGCCGCGTGATCATCATCAGGAAGGCGAGCATCACGACGGCAAGGGCGATGCCGAGCGTGCCGCGCGCGATCGAGCTGGACAGTTCGGAGATCGGCAGCGCGACGTTGAAGGACACCATCACCAGCCCGATGCCGACCAGCATGGTGGTCGGGATGTTGATGAGCGGCTCGACCTCGCTCTTGACGTGCAGCCGGCGCACCAGCCGGTGCAGGATCCACGGCAGCAGGAAGGCCTTGAGGCTGAGGGTCAGCGCGGCGGACCAGTACAGGTGCGACTGGCCGGTCTTGACGGCGACCACCAGCGTGGACAGGAACAGCGTGAAGCCCTGCAGCGCGAACAGGTCGATGAGCTTGAGCACGCGGCGCTGCGCCAGCATGGCGAAGGCCAGCAGCAGGATCAGCGCGGCGCAGAGGTTGATGAGCTGCGCGGAGAGCGGGATCCCGTTCATACGCGGTTCTCCAGCAGCAGCTTGACCAGCATGCCGAGCACCGCGAGCAGGAAGGCGGTGCCGAGGAACTCCGGCGCGCGGAAGATGCGCATCTTGGCGTTGATCGTCTCGATCAGCGCGAGCAGGAAACCGCCGATGCCGAGCTTGAGCAGCAGCAGCGGGATCGCGGCCAGCAGCGCGAGGAAGTTGTCGCGCTCGGCGATGCCCCACGGGAAGAACAGCGCGAGGCCGAGGCAGGAGTAGGCGTAGAGCTTGAGGCTGGCGGCCCACTCGATCAGGGCGAGGTGGCGGCCCGAGTATTCGAGGATCATCGCCTCGTGGATCATCGTCAGTTCGAGGTGGGTGGCCGGGTTGTCGACCGGCACGCGGGCGTTCTCGGCGAGCGACACCATGGTGAAGGCGACACCGGCGAAGGCGAGGCTCGGGTAGATGATGAAGTCGCGGTGGGCCAGCGTCTCGACGATGGTCGCCACCGAGGTGGATTGCACGATCAGCGCGACGGTGAAGATGACGATCAGCAGCGCCGGCTCGGCGAGGAAGCCGACCAGCATCTCGCGCCGGCCGCCGAGCGTGCCGAACGAGGTGCCGATGTCCATGCCGGCCAGCGCGATGAAGACGCGCGCCAGGCCGAACACGCCGACCAGCGCCAGCGCATCCGCGGCCGGGGCGAACGGCAGGTCGGTCGACAGGCTGGGAATGATCGCGCAGGCGAGCACCATGCAGCCGAAGATGACGAAGGGTGCGGCGCGGAACAGCGACGAGGCGCCATGCGCCAGCACGACGTCCTTGTGGAACAGCTTGTGCAGCATGTAGTAGGGCTGCAGCAGCGGTGGCGCGCTGCGGTTCTGGAACCAGGCGCGGCACTGGTTCACCCAGCCGGTGAGCAGCGGCGCCAGCGCCAGTGCCAGCGCGATGGCGAACAGCTGGCCGAGTAATCCGGAGAGGCTGAATGTCATGGCCGGGCGACGAGCAGCAACAGGATGAGCGTGACGAAGCTGTACATCAGATAAACCGCAATGCGGCCGCCCTGCAGATGCGTGATCAGCGTCGACACCCAGGCGGCGGCACGGGCTACCGGCAGGTACAGCCAGTACCAGAAATGGTCCTCGACCTTGACCGAGTAGTAGGGTTCCTTGTCGCGGATGGTCGGGAAATGGCGCTCCATGCGGAACATCGGCTCGAAGATGCGGCGGATCGGCTGCGAGAAGCCTTCGGCGGTGTCCTGCGCGCGCGGTCCCTGGAAGTGGTAGCCGCAGTCCCACGCGGGCGAGCGGCGCACGCGGCCGTGATAGAGGCGGCGCACCAGCCAGCGGCCGAACAGCAGCGTGGCGACGATGAAGGCGAGGAACAGCAGCGGCTCGTAGCTGGCCCGCGCCGGCGAGATCGGCGCCAGCATCCACCAGCCGTTCTCGGCGACGCGCTCGGCGAGGCCCTTGCCGAGCAGTTGCTGCGTCGCGGCGTCGATGCGCAGGATGATCGTGCCGGGCAGCACGCCGAGCAGCAGGGTCAGGCCGCCGAGCCAGACGAGGCCCAGGCGTTCCCACGGGCCGGCGTCGTGCGCATCCTTGAGCGCCGGCTCGCGCATCTGGCCGAGGAAGATGATGCCGTAGAACTTGACCATAGCGAAGCCGGCCAGCGCCGCCACCAGTGCGACGACCGCCGCGGCGACCGGCACCACCATGTTGAGCCACGGATGCGGCAGGCCCGGCGAGAACAGGAAGCCCTGCAGCAGCAGCCATTCGGAAACGAAGCCGGACAGCGGCGGCAGGCCGGCGCCGGCGATCACGCCGGCCAGCGCCAGCCAGGCGACCCAGGGCATCGGCCCGATCAGGCCGCCGAGCTTGCCAAGGCTGCGTTCCTTGGTCGCGTGCAGCACCGAGCCGGTGCAGAGGAACAGCAGGCTCTTGAAGCCGGCATGGGCGAGGCAGTGGTAGAGCACGGCGGTCAGCGCCAGCGCGGCGAGCGCCTCCATGGCGTAGGCGTGGAAGATCAGCGTCAGGCCGATGCCGACTGCGATCAGGCCGATGTTCTCTATGGACGAGTAGGCGAGCAGGCGCTTCATGTCGGACTGCACCGTCGCGTAGAACACGCCGAACAGGGCCGTCAGCAGGCCGACCGCCAGCGCCACCACGCCCCACCACCAGAGCGTCATGCCGACCAGGTCGAAGCTGACGCGCAGCAGACCGTAGATGGCGGTCTTGAGCATCACGCCGCTCATCAGCGCCGACACCGGCGACGGCGCCGCCGGGTGCGCTTCGGGCAGCCACACATGGACCGGCAGCAGGCCGGCCTTG
Organism: Rhodocyclaceae bacterium; assembly: GCA_034004665.1. Classification (GTDB taxonomy): domain Bacteria; phylum Pseudomonadota; class Gammaproteobacteria; order Burkholderiales; family Rhodocyclaceae; genus Sulfuricystis. Next base: position 11,125 of record JAVEWF010000027.1, read on the forward strand.
GCGCCGAAGCCGAACAGCGCCAGCAGGAAGGCGACCGAGCCCCAGAACGGCGAAAGCTCCTGTGCGCGCATGCCGGCGAAGCTGTAGTCGCCGCTGCCCGAGGTCATCACCCCGAAGGACAGCAGGATGGCGATGGCGCCGACGTGGGCAATCAGCAGGTAGAGGTAGCCGGCCTGGCGGATCGCGGCATGCCGGTGGTCGGTGGTGACGAGGAAGAAGGAGCTCAGCGCCATCGTCTCCCACGCGACCATGAATGCATAGGCGTCATCGGCGAGCAGCACCATCAGCATGCTGGCGAGGAACAGGTGGTATTCGACGCACAGCACGCCGGGCGCCGTGCCCTGCCCGCCCTGCCCCGGATGGCGGAAATAGCCGGCGGCGTAGATGGAAATGCCGGCGGAGACGATGCCCAGCAGCAGCACGAACACGGCGGAAAGATTGTCGAGCCGCAGATGGAAGGGCAGGTCGGGCAGGCCGATGGCGAGCACGGCGGTCTGTGCCGGGCTGCCCAGCGAGCCCAGCGCGACGAAACCGGCGACGATGCCGACGAGCGCGCCGAGCGGGAACAGCGTGCGGGCGATGAAGCGGGTATTGCGCGGCGCTGCCAGCCCCGCCAGCCCGATCGCCAGCCAGAAGCAGGCGACGATCAGCAGGGTGTCGATGGGCAGCAGGCCGGGCACGATCAGAATTCGTTGCGGATCCGGTTGTAGCCCTGTACCAGGCTACGGTTGGCCGCCACGACGCTCTCCGAGAAACTCGTCGCGTCGCCCGTCACCGGCTGGATGTTGGCCAGCTCGGCATCGGAATGGACGTTGGTGGTCGAGGGGATGTAGAAGCCGGGCGGCACGTGGCAGCCCTCGACGACGGAGTTGTGGCGCACCACCGACCCGTCGCCGACGGTACAGTTGAACAGCACCGAATTGAAGCCGATGAAGACGTTGTTGCCGACCGTGCAGGGGCCGTGCACGATGGAACGGTGGGCGATCGAGCTTTCGCGGCCGATCGTCACGCCGCCGCCGGCCTTGCAGTGGATCACCACGCCGTCCTGGATGTTGGAGCCGGCGCCGATGACGATGGGTTCCATCTCGTCCTGCTCGTTGACCTCGTCGGCACGGATCACGGCGTAGGGGCCGATGAAAACGTCCGCCTCGACGATCACCTTGCCGCAGAGGATGGCGGTGGGATCGACGAAAGCGGACTCATGCACGACCGGAAGGTCGCCGGAAGGGTTCTTGCGGATCATGGGCTTGGACTCGGCGGCGCGTGGGGAAAGCGTCGATTCTAATGCGCCTCCCGTTCAGAACACCAGATTCATCATGACCATCAGCACGGCGATGAACAGCACGGTCATGACGCCGCCGGCGCGCATGAAATCGGCGACGCGGTAGCCGGCCGGCCCCATGATCAGGGCGTTGACCTGGTGGGTCGGCAGGAAGAAGGAGTTCGAGGTCGCCAGCGCCACGGTCAGGGCGAACACCGCCGGGTTGGCGCCGGCGCCGATCGCGATATTCACCGCCAGCGGTACCAGCAGCACGGTGGCGCCGACGTTGGACATGACCAGCGTGAAGAAGGTGGCGAGGACGGCGATGGCCAGCTGGATCACCCAGATCGGCGTGCCGCCGAGCAGCGCCAGCGTCTGCTGTGCGATCCAGGCTGCCGTGCCGCTGGTCTCGACGGCGAGGCCGAGCGGGATCAGGCTGGCGAGCAGGAACACCGACTTCCAGCTCACCGCGTGGTAGGCCTCCTCGATCTTCAGGACGCCCGACAGGACCATGCCGATGGCGCCGGCCATCAGGGCGATCGACAGGCGGATGTCGGTGAACAGGATCAGTCCCAGCGCGATGGCGAAGAAGAAGAGCGCCGGCCTGACCTTGTTCGGGCGCAGCTCCTCGTGCGGGTACTCGGTGGTGACGACGACGAAGTTCTTGTCGCGCTCGAGGTGGGCCAGCGCCTCCCAGGTGGTATGCGCCACGATGGCGTCGCCGGCCTGCAGCGGAATGTCGCGGATGCCGTCGCCCTCGCGCAGGGTTTCGCCGCCGCGGTGCAGGGCCGTCATCGAGATGCCGTAGGTCTTGCGCATCCAGACGTCGCGGGCGCTCTTGCCGATCAGGTCGGAACCCGGCGGGATGACGACTTCGGCGATGCCGGCCTTGGTCGGCGCCAGCTGCTCGGCGAAGGTCTCCAGCTGGTCGCGCAGCTTGAGGCCGTTGTCCGCGGCGAACTCGCGCAGGCGGTCGGGCGCGCCGAGGATGCCGAGCACGCTGCCCGGATAGATCTGCACGTCGCGGGCCGGCCCCATGCGCAGGTCGTTGTTGCCGCGGTGGATGGCGATGATGCGCAGGCGGTTGGGCGTCTCGATGTCGCCGATCAGCTGGTTCGCCACCGGGCTCTCTTTCGGCACGACCATCTCGTAGAGGGCGTAGTCGAGTCCGTAGAGCTGCTGGAAGTAGTCGAGCGGGTCGTTGAAGCTGCCCGGATCTTCCGTTTGTGCCTTGCCCGGCAGTACGAAGCGGCCGGCGAGCACGAAATAGACGATGCCGGTCGCCAGCAGCGCGAGGCCGACCGGCGTGACGGAAAAGAGCGACCAGGTTTCCATCTGGTGTTCGGCCGGCAGGGCCTTGTTGGAAGTGAGGATCAGGTCGTTGAGCAGGATCAGCGGGCTGGAACCGACCATGGTGATGGTGCCGCCGAGGATGGCGCAGAAGCCCATCGGCATCAGCAGGCGGGACATGGGAAGGTTCGTGCGTGCCGAGATGCGGCCGACCACGGGCAGGAACAGCGCGGCGGCGCCGACGTTCTGCATGAAGCTGGAGATGAAGCCGACCGTGCCGGAGATGGCCGGGATGATGCGCGCCTCGGTCTGGCCGGCGAGCTTGAGGATCGTCGCCGCCACCTTGCCCATCAGGCCGGTCTTGTCGAGCGATGCGCCGATGATCATCACCGCGATGATCGACACCACCGCATTGGAGGAAAAGCCGCGGAACAGCTCGGTACTCGGCACCAGCGGCTTCTCGAAACCGAACACGCCATGGAAGTGGCTGATCAGGCCGAGCAGCACCATGATGCTGACGGCCGCGACATCCACGCCAACCACTTCGAAGGCGAACAGGAACACCGTCAGCATCAGGATGCCGAGCACGACGGCGATCTGGCCGTTGGGCACGACGCTGGCGGCGATGCCCCAGACGATGAGGAAGAGGATGGCGGCGACGAGGGTCTTGGTGTTCGGTTTTTTCATCTTTCTTCTACCTTGTTGCAAAAGTCGGTGGCGGCGGGACGGCGGATCAATCGACGGGCAGCGCCTGCGGCTTCCTCAGCAGCGTCGAGGCGTGCGGGATGCCGGCCGCATCGGCGGCGGCGTAGGCCGCCTCGATCGCCTGGTCCGCCGTCGCGAAAACGTTCGCCTGGCTGACGTAGTCGAACAGCCCGGTGGCGCGCATGACGTCGATGACCTGCTTCTTGAGGCCGGCGAACATGACCGTGATGCCGTTGGCGCGCAGGCGTTCGACCAGCTGGCGGATCATTTCCTCGCCGGAGGCGTCGATCTCGTTGATGCCGTCGGCGACGATGATCATGTAGGCGAGTTTCTGGTGATGGGCGACGGCTTCGAGGATCGCGTCCTCGAAATAGGACACGTTGGCGAAATAGAGCCGGCCGTCGAACCGGATCGCCTCGACCACCTGCGACTGGGGCAGCTCGTTGACGGCGACGTCGCGCAGCGTGCCGTCCGCGTAGCGGCCGAGGATGGCGACGCGCGGCGTCATGGTGCGGTAGAGGTAGAGGCCGAGCGCCAGGCCGGCGCCGATCAGGATGCCCTTGTCCAGATGCGGCGCCACGGCCAGCGTGGCGACGAAGGTGACGACGGCGGCGATGCCGTCGTGCCGGTTGGCATGCCAGGCATGCCGGATCGCGCCGAAGTTGATCAGCCCGATCACCGCCATGATGATGACCGCCGCCAGTACCGCCTGCGGCAGGTGGTAGAGCAGCGGCGTGAGGAACAGCAGGGTGAGCAGCACGAAGGCGGCCGTGATCACCGAGGACAGGCCGGTCTTCGCGCCGGCGTTGATGTTCACCGCCGAGCGCGAGAACGAGCCGGACACCGGGAAGGCCTGCGACAGGCTGCCGACGAGGTTGGCCAGTCCCTGGCCGATCAGTTCCTGGTTGGGATCGATGCGCTCGCGCGTCTTCGCGGCGATGGCCTTGGCGATCGAGATCGCTTCCATGAAGCCGACCAGCGAGATCACGATGGCCGTCGACAGCAGGGTGCCCAGCACGTCCCATGAAATCCTCGGCAGGCTGAGACTGGGCAGCCCTTCGGGCACCTTGCCGACCACCTGCCCTCCGCCCGAAAGCTTGATTTCGCCGCCGCTGCCATGCACCGCACGCGTGATGCGCCAGCGCCGGCCGTCGGATTCCGTCCCGGCCGGCAGCTTGCCCTGGGCGTGGAACTGCGCCGGCCCGCCGTGCGCTCCCTCGACCCGTTCGAACACGACGCTGCGCAACGCCCGGGTGCGGCGCCGGTTTTCCTCTTCGCGATCCTTGAGCTGGAGCTTGAGCAGCTCGATCTCGTAGCTGAGGGTCGCGGCTTCGTGCGAGATACCCGCCCCCGCCTTGCGCTGCTGCATGAGCGCCGTGCCTTTCGCCGACATCTGCGCATTGATTTCGGCGACGCGGCCTTCCGTCGCCAGGTAGTCGGCGAGCAGCGCCCGCGCTTCCGGCTCCGCGATCTGGTCGAGCGTCGCCGTGGCGTTGCGCTCGAAGCCGATCTGCCAGGACACCAGCGTGGTCACCGCCACAGCGATCAGCACGCCGGGCAGTTTGGGCCGCCACCTGCGGATCGCCCACATGATCGCGATCGCCGCCACGCCCATCGCCAGCGTCGGCAGGTGCGTGTCGCCGACCTGCTGCACCACGCCCCAGATGTCGCTGACGAAGGATTCCGACCGGCCCATCGGCACGCCGATCAGCTTGTTGATCTGCGACAGGCCGATGATCATCGCCGCGGCGTTGGTAAAGCCGACGATCACGGGATGGGACAGGAAGTTGACCACCACGCCGAGCTTGAAGAGGCCGAGTGCGAGCTGGACGATGCCGACCAGCAGCGCCAGCATGACCGCCAGCGCGACGAACTGATCCGAGCCGGTCGCCGCGAGCGGGGCCAGGGACGAAGCCGTCAGCAGCGACACCACGGCGACCGGACCGGTGCCGAGCTGGTTCGAGGAACCCCAGAGTGCCGCGACGGCCACTGGCAGGAAAGCGGCGTAGAGCCCGTAGTAGGCCGGCAGGCCGGCGAGCTGTGCGTAGGCCATCGACTGCGGCACGAGCACGAGGGCGACGGTCAGGCCCGCGATGAAATCGGCGCGCAGGGTAGTCGCGCCGAGCGGAAACCAGCGCAGGAAGGGTAGCACGCGCCTCAGCAAATCGCTTTTCATTTCAAAGGGTAACCGCCACGTTGACGCATTTGCGACGTTTCACTCACGGTGGCTTAACGAAGCGCGTGATATTAGCAGTCGGCGATAACCATGGCGCAACAAGGTACTTATTGCGCAATCAGGGGCACATATCCGGTTTCCGCACTGCAGCAACGACCAAGGGGGACACACACATGCATCTCCATAATGCGCGCTGGGGCAAGACCCTGTTCTGGGGCACGATCACCGCACTGCTCTACGCGTCGCTGTTCTATTACGGCGACCTGATCCTGCACATGGCCCACACGACCCCGCCGGCCTGCGTCGTCGGCCATGGCGCGGAGGCCGTCTATTTCCACAAGCCCGATGCCGCCGCCTGCGCCGCGCAGGGCGGCCATCTCGAACCCGGCGTCTGGTGGCACGTCCTGATTCCCGTCCTGTTCGCCCTCGCCATCTCCTTCGCCCATGGCGCGTTCACCGGGCTGTTCTGGGACATGATGGGACTCAAGGCCGCCTCGCATCCGGACCGGCACTGACGCCATGGAAGCCACCCAGTTCATCGAACTCAATGCGGCGACGGTCTTCCTGCTCGTCCTGATCGGCTTCATCGGCGGCATGGTGTCGGGCTTCATCGGCTCGGGCGGCGCCTTCGTGCTGACGCCGGCGATGATGTCGCTCGGCGCCCCGGCCATCGTCGCGGTCGCCTCGAACATCTGCCACAAGTTCCCCAAGGCGCTGGTCGGCGCCACCAAGCGCCACAAGTACGGCCAGGTGGACATCAAGCTCGGCATCGTCCTCGGCGTCTTCGCCGAGCTCGGCATGCTCGCCGGCAAGCACCTGATGGTCGGCATCATGCGGGAATTCGGCAAGACCGGGACCGATCTCTACGTCTCGGTCATCTTCATCGCGGTGCTCGCCGTCGTCGGCGGCTTCGTGCTGCGCGACTACCGCAAGCTGCGCCATGCCGACCACGACCTGCCGCACGAAACGCCCAGGCTGGCGCGCTGGATCCAGTCCATCCACATCCCCGGGACAATGGTTTACTTCGAGGCGATCAAGGGCCGCGTCTCGTTGCTGTTCGTCATCCCGATCGGCTTCGCCACCGGCCTGCTCGCCTCGGCGATCGCGGTCGGCGGCTTCATCGGCGTGCCGGCGATGATCTACCTGCTGGGCATCCCGGCGCTGCTCGCCTCGGGGACCGAACTGGTGATCGCCTTCGTGATGGGCCTCGGCGGCACCTTCCTGTACGGCCTCGAAGGCGCGGTTGACGTGCGCCTGTCGATGCTGATCCTGCTCGGCTCGCTGTTCGGCATCCAGCTCGGCGCGATCGGCACCACCTACGTCAAGGACTACCAGATCAAGCTGGTGATGGCCGTGATCATGCTCACCGTGCTGTTCTCGCGCGTCTTCTACATCCCCGGCTACCTGTCCGGCCTCGGCATGATCGACCCGATCGCCGCTGCCCATGTCGCGACACTGAAGACACTGGGTGACAGCGTCCTCGCCGTCGCCCTGATCCTCGGCGCGATCACCGTGCTCACCGCCCTGACCAAGGGCATCGCCGAGCACCGCAAGGCCGACATGGCGCGCCAGCTCGCGGCGAGCATGGCCGCGCTGGCCCCGGCCCCCGGCAGCATGGGCAGCCTCAACCCGGGCGGCCGCTTCGAACGCATCCTGCTCGCCACCGACGGCTCGGAATACAGCGCCGGCGCCGAGCGTGTCGCGGTCGACCTCGCCCGCCGCAACCGGGCGAAGCTCTTCATCGCCGGCGTGGCGGTCTACAACCCGGAATACGCCACCAGCGTGCCGGGGCTCGAAGCAGCGGCACTGGAGCAGGCCCGCCGCAACGTGGCCGCCGCCGCCACCTCGGCGGCCGGGATCGATCACGAGGTCGTGATCACCGAAGCGGACGATCCGTGGCGCGGCATCGTCGATGCCGCCGAGGAATACCGTGCGGACGTCGTCGTGATGGGTCGGCGCGGCCGGCGCGGGCTGGCACGAACGATGGTCGGCGACGCCACGGCGCGTGTGATCGGCCATGCGCCCTGCAGCGTGCTGGTGGTGCCGCGCGGCGCCCGGGCCTACGAGCACGGCGTGCTCGTCGCCACCGACGGCTCCCGCTACGGCGATGCGGCCGCCTGGTCGGCCGGCAGGCTCGCCGCCGCCGCCGGCCTGCCGCTCGCCATCGTTTCCGCGGTGCTGCCCAGCCACAACGAGCAGCGCCGCCGCGAAGCCGTGCAGGCCGTCGAGCGCGTCAAGCTCGGTCTCGCCGTCGGCACGCCGGCCACCGGCATCGTCGCCGAGGGCCGCCCCGAGCAGGTCATCCTCGACCAGGCGCACCATGCCGGCGCCGACCTGATCGTCGTCGGCACCCATGGCCGTACCGGCCTCGACCGCCTGCTGATGGGCAGCATCGCCGAACGCATCATCGGCCTTGCCGACTGCCCGGTGCTGGCCGTGAAGAATTGAGCTTTCGGCGCCGTTCCGCCGGCGCCGACTTTTCCTGCCCCGGCAGGCGATAATGAAAACATGCCCATGTCCGCCACTCCGCCCCTGAAAATCCTCGTCATCGAGGACAATCCCGACCTCGCCGCGAACCTCGTCGACTATCTCGAAGCCCGCAACTACGTCGTCGACACGGCCGGCGACGGGCTGACCGGCCTGCATCTCGCGGGCACGCAGAATTTCGACGTCATCCTGCTCGACCTGATCCTGCCCGGCATCGACGGCCTCACGCTGTGCCGCCACCTGCGCCAGACCGCCGGCAAGGACACCCCCATCCTGATGCTGACGGCGCGCGACACCCTCGACGACAAGATCGCCGGGCTGGAGGCCGGCGCCGACGACTACCTCGTCAAGCCCTTCGCCCTGCGCGAGGTGGTCGCCCGCATCCAGGCACTGACCCGGCGGGCGCAGGCAACGGTGGTCCCGCTCGAATTGCGGGTGGCCGACCTGGTCTTCGACCCCGCCACTTTCCGCGTGACCCGCGCCGGCAGGCCGGTCGTGCTCCCGCCGATTCCGCTGCGCATGCTCGAACTGTTGATGCGGGCCTCGCCGCGCGTCCTGGTCCGGGCCGAACTCGAACGCAGCCTGTGGGGCGACACCCCGCCCGACTCCGACGCACTGCGCACCCATCTGCACGTGTTGCGCAACGCCATCGACAAGCCCTTCGACCGACCGCTGCTGCATACCCTGCGCGGCATCGGCTGGCAGCTCGCCGCCGACCCGCCCCCCGGCGATGCGCCGGCGTCATAGCCTCCGCTTCCGCGTCGCGCTCGCCTTCGCCGCCCTCGGGGCGACGCTCGGCCTGCTGTTCGCCGTCGGCATCTGGTTCGCCACGCACGACGTCTCGCAGCGACTGATGGACGAAACGCTTGCGGCCGAACTGGCCGACTACATGACCCGCCGGGCACGCAACCCGCAATCCCTGCCGCCGGCGACGGCCAACCTGAGCGGCTATCTGATCCGGCCCGGCGAATCCGCGGCCGACCTGCCGGCAGACCTCGCCGGCCTGCCGCCGGGCCGCCACGAGATCACCATCGGCAGTACGGCCTATCGGGTCGCCGTCGCCGATCGCGAGGGAGAGCGCTTCATCCTGCTCTTCAACGAAACGCGCCAGCAGCGCCGCGAGCGGCGCTTCCTTGCCTGGCTGATCGGCGGGGCGATCCTGATGACCCTGCTGTCGGCACTGGGCGGCCACTGGCTGGCCGGGCTCGGCATCGCCCCCGTCACCGAGCTCGCCAATGCGGTCAGCCGCGCCGATCCGGAAAACCCGCCCCGCCTCGCGCGTTCCGCCGGGCCGGGCGACGAGATCGACGAACTGACGCAGGCCTTCGACCGCTACCTCGCGCGACTCGCCGCCTTCATCGAGCGGGAGCGGAATTTCGCCGCGGATGCGAGCCACGAATTGCGCACCCCGCTGGCCGCGATCCGCGGCGCAGCGGAAGTGCTCGCCGACGGCTCCGGCCTCGACGAGGCCCAGTCGGCCCGCATCGGCCGCATCCTGCGGGCGACCGAGGAAATGGGCGAACTGATCGCGGCCCTGTTGCTGCTGTCCCGGGAAGAGGCTGCGCCGGTCGAGTCGCCCTGCGACGCCGGACGCATCGCCCGGGAGTGCATCGAGCGCTATCGCGGCCAGGCGGCGAAGCAGGACACGCACCTGACGCTGGAAGCGGACGAGGTCCTGCTGCCGGTGCCGGCCGCCTACTTCGCGATCATCGTCGCCAATCTCGTGCACAACGCCGTCGCCCATACCCGCAACGGCACGGTCACGATCCGGCTCGACCCGCGGCAACTGGTCGTCGCCGATACCGGCAGCGGCATCCCCGCAGCCGATCTCGCCCATGTCTTCGAGCGCCATTTCCGTGGCAACGAAAGCACCGGCGCGGGCATCGGCCTGTCGCTGGTCCGGCGTATCTGCGAACGCCTCGACTGGCACGTGTCGCTCAGCAGCCATCCGGTCGCGGGAACGACGGTGAGCGTCCAGTTCGCGTCTTGACGCTGGCTTCACGCCCTCCCCGCTAGCATCGCCGGCTTCGGCGGACTCCGACCCGCCTATATACGGCTCTGCTAATATTCATGGTTTCCTCGCTGACCCACTCCCCTGCTCCCGACCCCACCCCGACCCCCATGAAAATGCCTGCGGGCCCCCTGGGCAAGTTCTTTCCCTTCCTGATCTGGTGGCAGCTGGTCACCCGGCGCACCCTCAAGGACGACCTGCTGGCCGGCTTCACCGGCGCCCTGATCGTTCTGCCACAAGGCGTCGCCTTCGCCACCATCGCCGGTCTGCCGCCGCAATACGGCCTCTATGCCGCCATGGTGCCGGCGATCATCGGCGCGCTGTTCGGATCGAGCTGGCACCTCGTTTCCGGCCCGACCACCGCGATCTCGATCGCCGTCTTCGCCGCGCTGTCGCACACCGCCGAGCCTGGCTCGGCGCAATACATCAGCCTGGTGCTGACGCTGACTTTCCTCGTCGGCGTGTTCCAGTTCGTCCTCGGCCTCGCGCGCATGGGCGCGCTGGTGAACTTCATCTCGCACACGGTGGTGATCGGCTTCACCGCCGGCGCGGCGATCCTCATCGCCGCCAGCCAGGTGAAGAATTTCTTCGGCATCGCCATTCCGCGCGGCACGCCCTTCTACGAGATCCTGCACCAGCTCTGGGTACAGTTGTTCGACATCAACCCCTGGGTCCTCTCGGTCAGCGCCATCACGCTGGCCACCGGCATCCTGACGAAAAAGTACGCGAAGAAGATCCCCTACATGATCGCGGCGATGATCGTCGGCAGCCTGTTCGCCGAGGCTCTGGTGCTGTGGCAGGGGCAGGAAGCCACCGGCATCCTCACCGTCGGCGCACTGCCGGCCGGGCTGCCACCGCTGTCGCTGCCCGACTTCTCGCTCGACGCGCTGAAAACCACCGTCGGCCCTGCGCTGGTCATCACCATGCTGGCCCTGACCGAAGCGGTTTCGATCTCGCGCGCCATCGCGGTACGCTCCGAGCAGCGCATCGACGGCAACCAGGAATTCATCGGCCAGGGCCTGTCGAACATCATCGGCAGCTTCTTCTCCGCCTACGCCTCATCGGGTTCCTTCAACCGCAGCGGCGTCAATTACGAAGCCGGGGCAAGGACGCCGCTCGCCTCGGTATTCGCCTCGGTTGCGCTGGTCCTGATCCTGCTGGTCGTCGCCCCGCTCGCCGCCTACCTGCCCAACGCGGCGATGGCCGGCATCCTGTTCCTCGTCGCCTGGGGCCTGATCGATTTCCACCACATCTCGCACATCTGGCACACCAGCAAGGCCGAGTCGGCCATCCTCGCCAGCACGCTGATCGGCACGCTGATCAACCTCGAGATGGGCATCTTCCTCGGCGTGTTCCTCTCGCTGCTGATGTTCCTCTACCGCACCTCGAAACCCGAACTCATCCCGGTGGTGCCGGCCCCCGAGGAAGGCGCCTACCACTTCGTGCGCGCCAAGGGCCGCCCGGAGTGTCCGCAACTGCGCGCCGTACGCGTTACCGGCTCCTTCTATTTCGGTGCCGCCAGCTACGTCCAGCAGGTGCTGCAGCAGATCGACGAGGACAACCCGCAGCAGAAATCGGTGCTGCTCACCTGCTCCGGCCTGAGCTACATCGACATCGCCGGCGCCGAGGTGCTCGCGCAGGAGGCGCGGCGGCGGCGACGCATCGGCGGCGGGCTCTACTTCTACCGCCTCAACCAGACCAACTACCAGTTCCTGCGCCAGGGCGGCTACACGCACGAGATCGGCGAGGGCGCCTTCTTCCCGGTGATGACCAACGTCACCAGCGCGCTCTACTGGACGCTCAACCCCGACATCTGCCGCACCTGCAAGACGCGCATCTTCGACGAGTGCAACAAGGGCATCCTGCCCGACGGCTTCCGCCGCCAGCGCCTGCTGCTCGCCACCGACGGCAGCGAATTCAGCCACGCCCCGGAAGACATCGCGATCGCGCTGGCGAAGAGCTTCGGCGTCACGCTGGACCTGATGACCGGCGTCGAGTCGCCCGAGGATGACGAGATCGCCCGCGTGCGGCTCGCGCAGGCGGAGCACAAGGCGCGGGTCGCCGGCGTCGATAGCGAAACCGCCATTCGCTACGGCAAGAATCCGGTGGATGAGGTCGTCGCCGCGGCCAAGGCCGCGGACAGCAACATCCTGATCATCGGCCGCCGGCCGCCGCGTGGCGGCGTCAAGGAAAAACTCGTCGGCGACATCGCCCAGCAGATCATCGTCCGTTCGCCCTGCCACGTGCTCGTCGCCAACTGGCAGGCGCAGCCCTGGCAGAAACGCATCCTGATGGCGACCGACGGCTCGCAGATCAGCGCCACGGTGGCCGAGGTGACGGCACAGATCGCCAAGGCATCCCGCCTGCCGGTCACGGTGCTGGCCGCCGCCGGCACCGACGCGGAACGCGCCCGGGTCGAAGAGGACATCGCCGAAAAGCTCGGCCTGCTGCGCATCGAAGGCATCACCTGCGATTCCGTGATCGCGGACAAGCTGCCGGACCGCGCCATCATAGAGACGGCCCGGGAGATCGGCGCGGACCTCGTGGTGATCGGCAACGACCAGCGCAAGGGCCTGTCGCGCAAGATCGCGGGACAGACCACCGACCTCGTCGTCGGCGGGCTGGCGTGCGCCGTGCTGGTCGTCAAGCGGCCGCCGGAGCCGGAAGACCTCGTCGCGGCGGTGCGGAACCAGGCATAAGCGGGTACCATCGCCGTCCCGCCACCGCCGACTTTTTGATACGCCATGGGTTACCGCCTCTCGAAGATCTACACGCGCACCGGCGACGCCGGCACCACCGGCCTCGGCGACGGCTCGCGCGTCGGCAAGGACGCGCCGCGCATCGCCGCGCTGGGCGACGTCGACGAACTCAATGCGATCATCGGCGTGATGCTCTGCGAAGCGATGCCTGAAGAAGTCCGCACGCTGCTGACCGGCGTGCAGCACGACCTGTTCGACCTCGGCGGCGAGCTGTCCGTGCCCGGCGGTGCCTTCCTCAAGGACAGCCAGCCCGGCCGGCTGGAGGCGGCCATCGACCGCTACAACGCCGACCTCGAACCGCTCAAGGAATTCATCCTGCCCGGCGGCACGCGCGCCGCGGCGCTCACCCACCACGCCCGCACCGTCTGCCGCCGCGCCGAACGCGCCGTGGTGGCGCTGGCCCACAATGAAGCGATCTCCGAAGCTTCGCGCCAGTATCTGAACCGGCTGTCCGATTTGCTGTTCGTGCTGGCGCGCTGGCTGAACAAGGATGCCGGCCAGGGTGACGTGCTCTGGCAAAAAGGCATCAACGCCTAGAACGGGGCCCGTCGGGCGCCGTCCCGCCGGCACCGACTTTTTCAGCGGATGCGCAGGCGCTGGTTCTCGAGGCAGCGCATCAGTTCGCCGCTCACCGAGCGCAGGCGCTGGTTCAGCAGCATCAGCAGTTCCATCAGCAGCTTGACGCCGAAGCGCGGCTCGTCATGGACGATGCGGATCAGCGCATCGCGGTCCAGGGTGGCGAAGATCGTCGGCTCGAGCGTCACGCAGCTGGCGAAGCGCGGCTCGCCGTCGATGAGGGACATCTCCCCGAGCGTCTTGCCGGGCCCGGCCACGGCGAGGCGTTGCGGCAGGCCGCGCGGATCGAGCTTGAGGATCTCGATGCTGCCCTCGATGATCAGCAGCATGAAGTCGCCGGGCGTCCCTTCGCGGATGATCTCGGCGCCGGTGTCGGCACGGTAGCAGCGCAGGTAGCGCGACAGGATCTCTATCTCCGCATGCTCGAAGTCCTCGAAGAGGCGGATGTGCTCGATGATTTCCAGGATGCGGTCGACGAAGCCCGTCGCATCGCCGAGGGCGAGGAAGGAAGCGAACGGATCGGGAGCAGCGGAAGCGGTCATGTCTGCGGTGTGACTGATGACCGGCTCATTATATGCGTCAGGCCAGCAGCCACAACACCAGCCCGAGCCAGAGGGCGAACACCCCCAGCAGGTGCGGATCGGCCAGCAGTTCCCGGGCCGGATCGCCGCCGCCGCCCGCCTTGTGCAGGCGATAGAGATAGCGCAGCAAGCCGTAGATGACGCAGGGCACCGTGGCGATCAGCCAGCGCGTGCCGTGCTGCGCGATGGTTTCCTCGCTGACGGTGTACAGGCTGTAGGCGATCACCGTCGCGCCCGCCGCGAGCGTGATGAACTGGTCGAGCATCGGGGCGGTGTAGTCGTCGAGGACGCGGCGATGGCTGCCGCTTTCGGCCATCAGCGCATTCAGTTCGGCCCGGCGCTTGGCGAAGCCGAGGAACAGCGTCAGCATCAGGCCGCACAACAGCAGCCAGTGCGAGGGCTGGATGCCCGTGCCCAGCGTGCCGGCGAGCAGCCGCAGCATGAAGCCCGCCGCGATGATGAAGACGTCGAGCACGACGACATGCTTGAGCCCGGCGCTGTAACCGGCGTTGAGCAGCAGGTAGGCGAGGAAGACCCATGGTGCCTGCGAGGCCGGCAGCCCGAGTCTGTCGAACGCGCCGAAGGCGAGGCCGAGGCCGCCGATCAGGCAGGCCGCGGCGAGCGCGAGCGCGGCCGGCACGCCCACCGCGCCGCTGGCGAGCGGACGGTGCCGCTTGTCGGGATGCTGGCGGTCCTGCTCGCGATCGACCAGGTCGTTGACTACATAGACGGTGGAAGACAGCAGGCAGAAGGCGATGAAGGCGGACAACGCCAGCGCCACGGTGTCCGGATCGCGCCAGGCATGGCCGAACAGCAGGCCGACGAAGACGAAACCGTTCTTCAGCCACTGGTGAGGGCGCAACAGACGGATCAGCGGATGCATGCCTCGCCCTCGAAATAACGGTTGCAGAAATAACAGCCGGTCTGCGGCAGCCAGCGCGGAATGGCGTAGTAACGCGCCTTTACCTCGCGCAGCACGCTGTCGTGGTAGGCCGCGTAATCGAAGCCGTGGCCGCGTACCACCCAGAAACGTGCGCCGCGATGCTCGAAGTCCTCGATCGTCACGCTGCGGAACCACTGGTCGTACTCGCCGGGATCGGGGGCCGTCTTGCGCAGCACGGTGATGTCGCGGCCGTCGTGCGTGCGCCAGTCGGTCAGGATGTCGTCATGGCGCGCATGGCTCGACGCGAGGCCCAGCACCGGCACGTAACGGCGCAGGTTGTAGCCGAGCGTCACCGCGTTCGAGTAGCCGTCGGAAGCGAGCAGGCTGTCGCCGGCCACGGTGCCCGTTGCACGCGCGACGAGCGCGCGGCTGTCGAAGGTCAGCACCGCGCCGGGATAGATGCGCATCGAATGCCAGGTTTCCAGCGGCAGGCGCGACACCCCCAGCACGGCGGCCAGATGGAGCGCGGCAAAGCCGAGGAAGAGCGCGCCCAGTTTCGGCAGGGCGCTCGCGGAGAGTTGCCGTGCCGCCAGCAGCAGCGCGAAAGGCACGAAGGCCAGCGCCCAGTGCAGGCCGATGGTCTTGACCAGCGACAGGCCGGCGAACAGCAGCAGCGGGACGATCGCCAGCGTGGCGAGCGTCCCGATGGGCTGGTCGGCGCCGGCAGGACGGCGCCGGAACAGGGTCCACAGCACCGGCGGCGTCAGCACGTAGGCGAGCGTCGCGACGTACAGGAGCGGCGTCTGCCAGCTCAATCCGGCATTGCCGGCATCATGGCGATTGACGAAGTTGAACAGGTAGTTCGTCCAGCAGTGGCCGCTGTTCCACCAGACCATCAGCCCCAGTGCCGGCAGGGTGCAGGCGTAGGCGATGGCAAGGCCGGCCCGGGCCCCGCGCGAGCGCCGCCGCAGCGCATCGACGAGGTAGGCGAAGCCGAGCAGCGCGGCGAAATACTTCGACAGCACCGCGCCGGCGAGGAACAGGCCGGCGACGAGATACCAGCGCGGGGCGTCGTTTTCTCGCACGGCCTTGAGCCATGCGAGTCCGGAGAGCACGGCGCAATAGACGAGCACCGTATCGGTGGTGACGAAGACGTTCCAGACATTGACCGGCGCCAGCAGCACCAGCAGCGCCGCCCAGTCGCGTCGGTCCGCTTGCCCAGGCCACAGCCGGGGCCAGGCCCAGCGCACCGCGAGCGTCAGCAGCAGCGGCTGGACGACCTGCGGCAGGCGCAGCCACCACTCGGCATCCGACACGGCGAGGAGCGCCGCGAGCGTCCAGCCGATCAGCGGCGGGTGGTCGTAGAAGCCCCAGTCGGGCACCTTGCCCCACCAGATGAAATAGGCTTCGTCGCCGGTGATCGGGAAGACCGCTGCGAGCCAGAAGCGGAAAGCCAGCGTCAGGCCGGCGGCGGCAAAAAATAGACGGCCGGCGGACACGGAGCGGTGCCGCAAGGCCGGATCAGCGCTCGGCGAGCCGCGTGCGGCGCACCCGCACGGCTTCGGCCAGCTGGTCGAGCACCGTCACCGTGTCCTCCCAGCCGATGCAGGCATCGGTAATCGATACTCCATGGTCGAGCGCCGCACCGGGCTTGAGGTCCTGGCGCCCTTCCTTGAGGTGCGACTCGATCATCACGCCGAAAATGCGGTCTTCGCCGGCCGCGAGCTGGGTGGCGACGTCGGTGGAGACTTCCATCTGCCGCCGGTATTCCTTGCGGCTATTGGCGTGCGAGAAGTCGACCATCACGCGCGCCGCGAGACCGGATTTCGCCAGTTCGCTGCAGGCCGCCTCGACGCTGGCGGCGTCGTAGTTCGGCTGCTTGCCGCCGCGCAGGATGACGTGGCAGTCCTCGTTGCCGTTGGTCGATACGATCGCGGAATGTCCCGCCTTCGTCACCGACAGGAAATGGTGCGGCGCCTGCGCGGCGCGGATCGCATCGACGGCGATGCGGATGTTGCCGTCGGTGCCGTTCTTGAAGCCGACCGGGCAGGACAGGCCCGAGGCGAGTTCGCGATGGACCTGAGATTCGGTGGTGCGGGCGCCGATCGCGCCCCAGCTGATCAGGTCGGCCGTGTACTGCGGCGTGATGGTGTCGAGGAATTCGGTCGCGCAGGGCAGGCCCATCTCGGTCAGTTCCCACAGCAGGCGGCGCGCGAGGCGCAGGCCCTCGTTGATGCGGAAGCTCCCGTCGAGGCGCGGGTCGTTGATCAGGCCTTTCCAGCCCACGGTCGTGCGCGGCTTCTCGAAATAGACGCGCATCAGGATCAGCAGGTCGTCATCAAGCCGGTCGCGTTCGGCCTTGAGGCGGCGTGCGTAGTCGAGGGCGGAATCGAAATCGTGGATCGAGCAGGGACCCACGACGACCAGCAACCGGTCGTCGGCGCCGTGCAGGATGCGGTGGATGCCGGCGCGCGCCTCGTAGGTCGTCGT
Organism: Rhodocyclaceae bacterium; assembly: GCA_034004665.1. Classification (GTDB taxonomy): domain Bacteria; phylum Pseudomonadota; class Gammaproteobacteria; order Burkholderiales; family Rhodocyclaceae; genus Sulfuricystis. Next base: position 28,344 of record JAVEWF010000027.1, read on the forward strand.
CGCGGCCAGATCCGTGGCCGGAAATTCGCGCAGGACGTGGCCCGGCGGCGAGAGTTCCTTGATTTCGCGGATGCGAACGTCGTCGACGATGTGCTTCATGATCTTGGCCGGATGCGGAAAGCCGGGGATTCTACTGCACCGCAACAGCGGCTCAGCCGGTCCCGCCGACGGTCAAGCCGTCGATCCGCACCGTCGGCTGGCCGACGCCGACCGGCACGCTCTGGCCTTCCTTGCCGCAGGTGCCGACGCCCGGATCGAGCGCCAGGTCGTTGCCGATCATCGACACGCGCGTCAGCACGTCCGGACCGTTGCCGATCAGCGTGGCGCCGCGCACCGGCCGCGTGATCCTGCCGTTCTCGATCAGGTAGGCCTCCGCCGCCGAGAAGACGAACTTGCCGCTGGTGATATCGACCTGCCCGCCGCCGAAATTGGCGGCATAGAGCCCCTTCTTCACCGAGGCGATGATCTCGGCCGGATCGCGATCACCAGCCAGCATCGTCGTGTTGGTCATGCGCGGGATCGGCATGTGGGCGAAGGATTCGCGCCGGCCGTTGCCGGTGGGCGCGACGCCCATCAGGCGGGCGTTGAGCGCATCCTGCAGGTAGCCGACGAGGATGCCGTCCTCGATCAACACGGTGCGCCGCGTCGGCTCGCCTTCGTCGTCGACGGTCAGCGAACCGCGCCGGTCGGGGATCGTGCCGTCGTCCACCACGGTGACGCCCTTGGCTGCGACGCGCTCGCCGACGCGGCCGGAGAAGGCCGAACTGCCCTTGCGGTTGAAGTCGCCTTCGAGTCCGTGGCCGATCGCCTCGTGCAGCAGGATGCCCGGCCAGCCGCTGCCGAGGACGACCGTCATCTCTCCGGCCGGCGCCGGGTCGGCGCCGAGGTTGACGCGGGCCTGATGCACGGCCTGGCGCGCATAATCGGCCAGCACGGCATCGCTGAAATAGCCGTAGTCGAAACGACCGCCGCCACCGGACGAACCCTGCTCGCGCCGGCCGTTCTCCTCCATGATCACGGTGACCGAGACGCGCACCAGCGGCCGTACATCCGCCGCCAGGCGGCCGTCGGAACGCGCGACGAGGATAGTCTCCCAGCTGCCGGCGATGTGCGCCATCACCTGCGTGACGCGCGGATCCTCGGCGCGGGCGAGGCCTTCGAGCCGCTCCAGCAGCTTCACCTTGGCTTCGGCGGGCAGCGAACCGATCGGGTCGGCATCGCCATACAGGGCCGACGCCGCGCAGCCGCTCAATTGCGGCAGCTTTCCGGTACTGCCGGCCGCCGCGATCGCACGCGTCGCTTTCGCCGCGCCCATCAGCGCGGACAGGCTGATCTCGTCGGAATAGGCGAAGGCGGTCTTGTCGCCGCTGACCGCGCGCACGCCGACGCCCTGCTCGATGTTGAAGCTGCCCGACTTGACGATGCCCTCCTCCAGGCTCCACGCCTCGGAACGGGCGAACTGGAAGTAGAGGTCGGCGAAATCGAGCCGATGGCAGAACAGTTCGCCGAAGACGCCGGACAGATGGCCGGCGGTCAGGTCGTAGGGCGCGAGCAGGTGACGCTCGGCGGTCTGGAAAAGGGTGTCGTGGGTCATTGGGGGTCGGGAAAAGGGGTGGGGCGCCGTCCTGCCGGCGCCGACTTTCTGGAGATGGGGGCGAGTTTACAGCCTTCTATGCCGCAGGGCCGGCAGGCTGGTCCGCACCTCGGCGATGCGTGCCGGATCGAGGTCGGCCACCACCACGCCCTCGCCGTATTCCATGGCTGCGGGCACCTCGCCCCACGGATCGACGATCATGCTGTGGCCATGGGTCATGCGTCCGGTCGGATGGCGTCCGCCCTGCGCGGACGCGAGCACGTAGCACTGGTTCTCGACGGCACGGGCGCGCAGCAGGAGCTCCCAGTGCGCGCGGCCGGTGGTATCGGTGAAGGCGGCCGGCAGCACGATCAGGTCCGTCGGGCCCATGGCGCGGAAGAGTTCGGGGAAGCGCAGGTCGTAGCAGATGCCCAGGCCGATGCGCAATCCGGCCGCATCGAACGTCACCGGTTGCGGCGGCCCGGCCTCGATGGTTTCCGCTTCGTCGTAATGTTCCGTCCCTTTCGAGAACCCGAACAGGTGGATCTTGTCGTAACGCGCCACCTGCCTGCCGGCCGGATCGTAGGCCAGGCAGCTGTTGAGCAGCTTGTCCGGCATGCTCGCCATCAGCGGAATGGAGCCGCCGACCAGCCAGAGGCCGTGGCGTGCCGCGGCGGCGGCGAGGAAATCCTGCAGCGGCCCGCTGCCGGCCGGCTCGCGGGCCTGCAGGCGCGTCGCGTCACTCGGGCCGATGATCGGGAAGTACTCGGGCAGCGCGACCAGTTGCGCGCCCCGGTCGGCCGCTTCGGCGATCAGGCGTCCGGCCGTGGCGAGGTTCGGCGCCACGTCGGGCGCGGAAATCATCTGGACGGCGGCGATGCGGAGGCTCATGGCGTGGCAGCCTTCCTGTCGGTGTCGACATTGCGGTTGATCTTCTCGACCTGCGGGTCGCTCCACGGCCCGGTCACGGCATATTCGTAGGCGAAGGCCTGCCCGAACGGATCGTCGAGCGCCTTTTGCGCGAGCCAGACGACCGCCCCGGCCACCGGGTTGGCCAGCATGGTGCCGGTCGCGATGGTATCGCCGACCGAGGGCTGCACCCTGACCTTCAGGTCCTGCGTCTCGGCCATCAGGTTGACCTGGCCGGAGAGCAGGATCTTCGCCGCCGGGCCGCGGATGTCGAGCCGGTCGGTGCGCATGATGCCGCGCGCGATGCCGGCTGTGCCGGCGATGCTGTCGAAGGCGAAGCCCTCGCTGAAAATATCGCGGAAATCGAGCGTGATGCGCCGCGGCAGCGACTGCAGCGACAGCACGCCGAGCAGCCGCCCGACGCCGGGCTCGAGCTTCTTGAACTGCCCCTTGCCGATGTCGGCCTTCATCTGGCCGGAGAGGCTCGGCAGGTCGAAGCCGAACGGCGTGCCGGCCCAGCTCAGGCTGCCCTCGACGCTGCCGCTGCCGCGCCGCACGGCATCGGGCAGGCCGGCCCGGTCGAGCAGTTTCTCCGCATCGAGAACCTCGAGCCGGAAGTCGAGCGAGGTTTCCGGGGCCGTACGGCTGGGGCGCCACTTGCCCGTTCCCTGCAGTCGGGCGGCCTCGTTCTTCGCATCGAGGCGGGCCTGCCAGATGCCGGCACTGTTCTCGGCGACGACATGCACCGCGCCGAGCGCCATGTCGCCCAGACGGAAATCGTCGATCGCGAGATCGACCGCCGGCATTTCCTGTGTCGTATCCGGCGCCTCGCCGGCTGCCTCGGGGGACCGATGGGCGGCCGGCAGCGCGAGCGTGGCGAAACGGCCGGCGATACGGCCGGCGCCGGCGGGATGCCAGTCCAGCTGGCCGCGCGCCTCGCGACTGTCGAGCGCGATGCGCCAGCGGCCGCCGGTCTGCGTGGCGTCGATCCGGACGTCGTGGAAGTCGCGCTGCTGCACGCGCAGGACGTCGCTGCGGAGCTTCACGCCGGCAAGCGGCAGGTCCGCCCCCGGCGTGTCGGGAACGCCGCCATTGTCCGCAGGGGCGGGCGTCAGCAGGCTGCGCCAGCGATCGACATCCAGCGCCGCGCCGTCGATGACGAGCGACAGGCCGCGCTCCGGCAACGCGACCACCGGCTGCCGCGCGGCCGCGCCGAGCGCCACCCGGCCGCGCCAGCCCGGCCCATCCTGTTGCAGCTGCACGCTGGCCAGCGTGCCGAGTTCCGCCGTCCAGCGATTGGCCTGCGCCTCGATGCGTCCGGCGACCCTGAGCGGCAGCGGCGTGCCGGACGACTTGTTGAGCGGCTCGGGCAGGCTCGACGAGAGCGGGTCGAAAGCGGCCTCGACCAGCACCTCGGCCGCGGGCTTCTTCACCGTCACCGTGGCCCGCCAGGGCGCCTCGCCGGACAGGTGGTCGAACACGCGCGATCCGGCCAGTTGCGCCAGCTCCGGCTGCTGCCGCAGCGCCGCCGCCGGCAGCGTGCCTTTCGCCTCGACGCGCACGGCGCCGCCGGCAAGGTTCGCCACGTCGATGCTCAGGGGCGCCCCGAGCAGCTGCGCGCGCAGTCCGCGTGCCTGGAGGCGATCGGAGGTAAACGAGAACTCGCCCTGGGCCGCCGTCAGCGGCAGCAGTTCCGGCAAGACGCGGATCCGGTTGTCCGCGAACCGGTAGCTGCCCTGCACATCGGTCTCCGCGATGCGCCGCAGGGGCATGACCAGCCGGAGCGAGAGTTCGCCCCGACCCTCGGCGCTCATCGGCTGCGTGAAGTGGTCGATGCGCTCGCCCACCGGGCTGGCCTCGATGAAGTCGAGGAAGCGCCGGGTTTCGCCGCGGGCCCGGCCGCTCACGAGCAGCGTTTCCTCGGCGGCCTCGAGGTCGGGGATTTCCGCCACCACGTCGGACAGTGCCACCCCCATGATGTCGCCGCGCCGGCCGCGGATCGTCATGCGCGCCCCTTCGAACAGCAGGTCGCCATCGATGCCGGTCATGCGCGGCCAGCCCGGTGCGTAATCGAGCGTCGCGCCGCGGATCGTGCCCCTGACCTGAAAGATGCCGCCCCTGCCGTCGCGGAAGGGGAACTGCGCCAGCGGCCCCTTCAGGCGCAGGGTGGCACTGTCCGAAATCCCGCCGACGATGCCGGCGCGCAGCCAGTCGCGGGCATCCTGGTTCACCACCAGCGGCATGTAGCGCCACACGGCATTGCCGGCCGCATTGGTCAGCTTCGCGGACAGATCGATTTCGCCGGGCCCCTGGCCGGTGTAGCGGTAGGTGCCGGAGGCCTCGCCCTGCGCATCCTCGTTGCGGAAAACGGCCCGGGCGAGACGCAGGTCGATACCGCCGGC
>JAVEWF010000096.1:0-6879 GCA_034004665.1 Rhodocyclaceae bacterium
TGGCTACGAACCAGGGGGTCAGGAGTTCGAATCTCTTCGGGCGCGCCAGTATTACGGAAGGGGCTGATTTCTAAAGAAGTCAGCCCCTTCGACTTTCTGGGCCGTCATTTTGCTACACGTAACTGCTACACGCAGGGGCGTTGGCGATGCGACTTGCACCACTCATGCAACTGGCGCAGTTGGTCGGGGATCGAGGTCGTTGTCGGCCTGCCGTGTGGTGGAAGCCCGTGCGTAAAGAGCGACTTGCATGGACGCCTCCCTAGGCGGCAAGGGGCTCGATGGCGTTCAGGGTGTCGTGCAATTGTTCCTTGGCGATCTGCAGGTCGTAGAGCGATTGCAGATTGAGCCAGTAGGCGTCGGACAGGCCAAAGTACCGCGATAACCGCAGGGCCGTATCGGCGGATATGCCGCGCAGCCCATGCACGATTTCATTGATCCGGCGGGGCGGCACACTGATTTCCTTGGCGACCCGGTACTGTGAAATACCCATCGGCTCCATGAAGTCGTGCAGCAGGATTTCCCCCGGATGGATTGGTGCAAAGTTACGTTTTCCCATGGTTGGCCTCATTAGTGATAGTCGACGATTTCAACGGCGTCCGGCCCGGTTTGCGTCCAGCGAAAGCAAATCCGCCACTGGTCGTTGATGCGGATACTGTGCTGCCCCTTGCGGTCGCCTTTCAGGGCTTCAAGGTGATTGCCGGGCGGGATGCGCAAGTCTTCGAGGCATCCGGCGGCATGCACTTGGTTGAGCTTGCGCGCAGCCAGCAAGGTGATCTGCTTCGGGATGCGCCGGACGAGCCTGCCGTTGAAGATCGCCTCGGTATCCTTGTCTTTGAAAGATACGGATCATGATAGATCATAATGACTGCCGTTAATAACGTCAAGCGTTAGCTGTTGTTTCTCCGTGGAACCGTGTTGCCGCATCCGCATGGGCGAATGATCGGCGAACGGCGCACCCCGTCAAGGCAAATCCTGCGGTGCGCTTCTCGCAGCCTTGACCGGATGCGCTGTTCGCCTTTGGGGTCTGTATGCGGATGCGGCAACTCATCGCATGCTCAATCGTCGTCGCTGTCGTCGAACCGCTGTGCGAGCTGCACCAGTTCGGGAAATGCTAGCGAAGGAGTCCGCCGATCTTCGCGAGCAACCGGTCCTTGTCGATAGGCTTGACGATGAAATCTGCCGCGCCGGCCTTGAGGCTGTCCACCACCACTGTCTTTTCGCTGTTGCCGGTGATCATCACCACCGGAATTTCCGCAAACTGCGCCACGTCCTTGAGGCGGCGCGTCGCTTCGATGCCATCGATGTCGGGCAATGCGTAATCCATCAACACGATGTCGGGACGGCGCTTGCGCAACACGGCCAGCCCTTCGGCACCGGAGCCGGCACAGATCAGTTCGAACGGTTGAGCTTCCAGTATCTGCGCGACGAGACGTTGCTGGAACGGATCGTCGTCGACCAGCAGGACCAGCGGCCGCACCTGATCGGCCAGCGTGCCGAGCACACGCGCCGACGCCAGCGCGGGGGCGACCTCGTCCTTGAGTTCGTCGAGCCAATTGCGGGCCGGCGCCATGGCGCTCTCGATTTCGGCGAGCCGCTTGTGGATCTTCGCCGACTTGAGCTTGTCGAGTTCGCGCCGCAACGCCGCCTGGTCGCGCACTTCGACCAGGTGCCTGTTTTCTCCTTCCGAAAGACTGCGTGAAAATCCGTCGATCGCTTCATCGATGTCCTTCTCCGCCTGTTTCAGCGAGGTGCCGGCAGCGGCCAGACGCGTTCCGCCGCGTTCCAGGCCGGTTGCGATCAAGCCTTCGAGTTCGGCCACGCGGCGCGCCTGGCGCGCGAATTCACCGGCGTTCGGCGCATCGGGGCCGGTCGTCCGCATCTGCCGCAGGGCGTGATGCACGGCCATGCGCAGGCGTGGCGCATCGTGGCCCGGCGGCCAGAACAGGATATAGTCGTCGAAGTACTCTTTTCGGCATAAATCATAGACGCGGGTCAGATCGTCCTTGTTGCTAAGAATCAGGGTGCGATGTGGCAATGCGTGCGCAAGTGTGCCAAGCCGATAAAGACCAAGGTAATAACGCTCGGCCTTCTCTAGTCCATTGAAGGCCAGAATCAGAATGTCGGGTTTGTAGGACTCGAAATCGGTGACGGTGCGTGCCGGGTCGGTCGAGGTGCGCGTGTCCTCGAACTCCTCCGCCAGCAGCTTCCGGACGACATCCGCGTCGGCGGCAATGTCGGTGGCGATCAGTATCCGGGGGGCGGCGCTCATGGCTGGGCCAGCCCCAGTGCGCGCCAGCGCTCTTCCCACTCGGGCAGCCACTCGGCCAGCGCAGCCATCGGCATCGGCCGGGCGATGAAGTAGCCCTGCGCGATGTCGCATCCGTGGGCGCGCAGAAAATTCCAGTCCTCGACATCCTCGACGCCCTCGGCCACGCTGCGCATGCCGAGCTTCCGGGCGATGTCGAGACTGGCGTCGCAGATGGCCGCCAGTTGTGTGTCGCGCCAGGCCCCGCGTACGAAGCTTCGGTCGATCTTCAGTTCGTTGAAGGGGAGGTCGCGCAACTGGGCGAAGGAGGAGTGTCCGGTGCCGAAATCGTCGATGGACAGATCCACATGCCGGAGCCGCAATCGTGCGAGGATGTCGAGCGGTGCGCGCATATCCTTCATCAGGCGGCTTTCGGTGATTTCCAGCACCATGCTGGAGAGCGACACATCCATTTCCAGCGCGGCGGCGACGACGAACTCTGGGAAGTTCAGGTTGTCCAGGTTGTCCATCGATACATTGACCGCGACATGCATCTCGCGGCCGGCATCGAACCATGCGCGCGTCTGGCGCAGTGCGTCACGCAGCACCGCCCGTGTCAGGTCGTCGATCAGGCCATGCTCTTCCGCCACGCCGATAAACCGGTCCGGAAACACCAGGCCGTCCTTGGGATGTTGCCACCGCACCAGGATCTCCACCCCGGCCAGCGCACCGGTGGCCAGACTCACCTTCGGCTGACAATGGCAGACCAGTTCGCCGGCAGCGATGGCTTGTCGCAACTCGTCCGGGCCATAGTCTCTGCCGTCGGTGCATGGCCGGGGCACGAACGTATCGGCGTGATGCGCCAGCACTTCGGCGAGCCGTTCCGGTTCGACGGGTTTCTTCAGTCTTCCCAGTACGTGCAGTCCGTGGACACGCGCCAGCTGTTCGGCGGTTTTCAGGATTTGATTGTCTTCACCGCTCACCAGCACCAGCTCTCCGTCGTAGCCACCCTGCGTCAGTGCGCGCACGAATTCGACACCGTCCATGCCGGGCATTTGCAGGTCGGTCAGGATGATGTCGAAGCGCGCGCCTCCGGCGATCAACGCCAGCGCCTCCGCGCCGCCTGCGACGGGTGTGACGTTCCTGAAGCCGAGTCCGGCCAGCTGGTGGACCAGCAGCTTGAGGGCGAAAGCCTCGTCGTCGACGAGCAATATCTTCATGTCTTTTTCTCCACGGGCAGCAACGGTGCCAGTTCCTTTTCGACTTCGGCAAACAGCGTTTCGAATTGCGCCATGCAGCGTTCCACGGCCGGTCCGTCATTGCGCTTGCCGGCGTTTTCCAGCTCCGCGCACAGATCGCCCAGCGGCAAGGCGCCGACCGAGCGCGACGACGACTTGAGCTTGTGGGCGGTGGCGGCGACCTGCGCATGGTCCTTCACCGCCGCCGCTGCGTGCAGCTCGGCCACCGCCCGGGCCGCCGTGCGTGCGTAATCCGCCAGGAACTCGTGGAGGATGGCCGGCTCGTCGCCCACCAGCCGCTGCAGCACTGCCACGTCGAGCACGCGTACCGGCTCGGCGGCAGGCGCCGCCCCGACGCGCGGCAGCCAGGCCTCCAGCACTTCCCGCAATCGGGCGAGCGCCACCGGCTTGGTCAGATAATCGTCCATGCCGGCGGCCTTGGCGCGAGCAGCTTCACCGCGCAGTGCGTTGGCCGTGAGCGCGATGATCGGCATGCGGCGTCCGTTGCCTTCCTGCCGGCGAATCTCCACCGCCAGCTGGTAGCCATCCATCACCGGCATGTGCAGGTCGGTGAACAACAATGCGAAACCGCCGTCCAGCCAGCGTGCCAGCGCCTCGGTGCCGTCGCCGGCGACCTCGGCGGCGTAGCCGAGCAGTGCCAGTTGTTGCAGCACGACCTTCTGGTTCACGCTGTCGTCCTCCGCGACGAGGATCAGCCGGTTTTCGGCGCGTGCCTGTGCCACGGTCGGCGGCGGCGTGGATTCGCCCGGCAATGTGTCGGTCGAACGGTCTTCGAAGATTTCAGGCGAGGCGCGGCCGGCCGCGACCGCGACCGCGCGCAGGAAAGCCTGCCGGCGCAGGGCGTCGCCGTCGATCGACACGCAATCGGGTGAATCCAGCCGGGCACGCCGGCGCCGCCCCTGGCCGATGCGGACGCGGCGCAGTTGGGCCGGCAGATCGCCGTCCTGCCAGCGCCGACTTTCGCCTTCGGAATGGATGAGGACTACCGGTACATCCGCTGCTGCCGAGAAATCCGCTGCCTCGGCGGCGTCGGTGCAGCGGCGCACCGTGGCACCGGCATGTTCCAGGTAGCGGGCCAACGCTTCGGCATCGATGTCCGCATCGTCGAGCAGGAAGCAGCAGAGTCCGGTGAGGTCGGGGTATTCGTATGCCGGCTGTTCCGGAGCGAATGCAAAAGGCAGCGTCGCGGTGAACATGCTGCCCTTGCCGGGACGGCTGGAGACGTCGAGTTGACCACCCATCAGATTGACCAGCCGCCGGCAGATGGTCAGACCCAGGCCGGTACCGCCGAAACGGCGCGTGGTCGAGGTTTCTGCCTGGGTAAAGGGGGTGAACAGGCGTGCCTGCGTCGCTGCATCCATGCCGATGCCGTTGTCTTCGACGGTGAAGGCGATGCGCAGGGGAGCGCGGGCGGCGAGCGTCGCCCGAACTGCGACCCGGCCGGGCCGCGCAGGGTCGCCGGCGGAGAACTTGATGGCATTGCCTACCAGGTTGTAGAGCACCTGGCGCAGGCGCGTGTCGTCGCCGAGCACCCGCTCCGGCAGGTCGGGATCGACGAACACGCGCAGGGCCACGCCGCGCCGCCGCGCCACGCTGAGCTGCGAAGTGCATAGCCCTTCGACCAGATCGGCAATGCCCAGCGGTGCCTGTTCGAGCTCGATGCGACCGGCCTCGATCTTCGAGAAATCGAGGATGTCGTCGATCAGCGCCAGCAGCGTGGCGGCGGAATCGCGCATGGTTTGCACCTGGTCGCGCTGGTGCTCGGTCAGGTTGCTGTGTTCGAGCACTTCCAGCATGCCGAGCACGCCGTTCATCGGCGTGCGGATCTCGTGGCTCATGGTGGCGAGGAAGGCGGACTTGGCCTGGCTGGCCTGTTCCGCATCGTGCCGGGACTGTTCGAGCTCGGCGGTACGTTTCTTGACCTCGGCGTCGGTAGCCGCCTGGCGGCCGGCGGAGGTCAGCGTCGCGAAGGAAACCAGCAACCCGGCCAGCAAAGCCAGAATGTGGTAAATGGGGAACTGGAAATCGCCGTCTGATGTCGCCCGGTTTTCCGCTGCCGCCATCTCGATTCGCAGCAGACGGCCGGCGATGTCGGCGTCGCGTTGCCAGGTGACCGTACTTCCTGCGGGCAGGCTGTCGGTCAGGACCTTCGGTGCTTCGGCCGGTGTCACGTCGGTCACGCGAAAGGCAAGCCTGTGTGCCGCGGCGGCCTGTTGGAGGGAGGCGAACATGCGCTCGATGTCGAGCACGGCGACGACGAAACCGCGCAAGGCGGTACGCCGCTCCGCAGCGGCCGCGTCGCGGAATGCGAATCCCTGGCGATAGACCGGCTGGAAGACAAGCAGCGCTCGCCGATCGGTGCGGATGAGCGGCACCACGGCAATCCCGCAGGCAGCGCTGTCGCAAGCAGCATCCATGGCGGCACGGCGGGCCGCCTCGAAACCGTGATCGAGCCCGAGCACCATCGACTTGGCGGCACGCGGCTCGCTGTATAACACCGGAAAATGATCGGCGCGCTCGCTGGCCGGCACCGCCTGGCCGGCGGCTTCGAGCTCGAACACCCGGTAGTCGGGTATTCCCGTGCGCCGGACCTCGGCCTCGAAACCGGCCAGCGATGCATGTGGAACGCGCGGCGCCCAGTCGATACTGAGAATTTCGGGTTTGGCGACGACGAAGGAAGTGAACGTGGAGAACTCCTCACGCGAGACGACTTCGCTGGCGGTGAAAAAGCGTTCCACGCCATTCACCGATTCGAAGATCGTCGCCAGCGGCAGCAGGCCGGTGCGATAGACCTCTTCCTTGTAGCTCGCGGCGACTTCGCCGCTGCGGCTCTCTTCCAGGCGTTCGAGACCGATATGGCCGGCAGCCAGCAACACGGCGGTCGTGGCCAGCGGCAGTGCGAGTCGCGACCGGTTGCCTGTCCACAACCGTAGCCGGCCCGGCCACACGAGCATGATCAGTGGCGCGAACAGGACGACACCCAGGGCATCGCCGATCCACAGCGTCAGCCACTGGGTGGCGATTGCTCCCGATGTCGCCGTGGTATCGGAAGCGACGAGGACCAGCGTCGCGATGCTGGGCGCGAGCAGGCAGGCAACCGGACCGGCCAGCAGCAGGAAAGCCAGCACATCGCCCTCGCGTGCCAGCGGATTGTCCGCTTCGCACCGTGATTTCACCAGCCAGGCGCCCAGCAGCGCCTGCAGGGTGGCGCCCGAAGCGACGAGCAGCGCGGGTACGATGCCGGCCAGCGATGGCTCCGACAACAGCATGAAGGCGCAGCCTCCCAGCCATACGCCGAGCCAGCTGCGCAAGCCGTCCTTGAGCAATATCGCCAGGGCCAACCCGGCGGCCGGCCATAGCGGCGAGGCGAACGTC
>JAVEWF010000028.1:0-25391 GCA_034004665.1 Rhodocyclaceae bacterium
GTGCGGCCGTAGCCGCAGAGGATCACGTGGTCCTGGATGCCGAAGCTGGCGACGGCGATGTCGTGCACCGCCTTGGCCTTGTGCGCCCAGTCGCCGTGCGCCATCTCGCCCGACAGCTGCGCCGCCCGCTCGATCAGGAAGGGGGCGACGAACATCGAGATCAGCATGGCCGAGAGCGTGACCTGAAAGACGTCGTCGCCGATGAGGCCGAGGGTATAGGCGAGGCCGATCAGGACCAGGCCGAATTCGCCGGCCTGCGCGAGCTGCGCGGCCGTGCGCAGGGCGATGTCCAGGGTGCTGCGCGCGAGGCGCGCGATGAGCAGCACCACCAGCCCCTTGCCGACCACGAGCAACAGCACGGCCAGCACCAGGCGGTGCAGGTTGGTGGCGACGAAGCCGAGGTCGAGACGCATGCCCACCGTGATGAAGAACAGCCCGAGCAGGATGTCGCGGAAGGGGCGGATGTCGGCTTCGACCTGGTGGCGGTAGATCGTTTCCGAGATCAGCATGCCGCCGACGAAGGCGCCGAGCGCGAGCGACAGGCCGCTCATGCCGGTCACCAGCGCCAGCCCGATGACGATCCAGAGCGTCGCGAGGACGAACAGCTCCTCCGAGCGCTGGCGGGCGATGGCGTCGTAGAGGCGGCGCATCCATTTCTGGCCGACCCAGACGAGCACGGCCAGCACGGCGGCGACTTCGGCCAGTGCGATGCCCAGCGAACGGGGCAGCTCGGCGGCGGATTGCGCGAGGGCCGGCAGCAGGATCAGGCAGGGCACCACGGCGATGTCCTGGAACAGCAGCACGCCCATGGTCTGCCGGCCGGAACGGGAGTGCAGCTCGAAACGTTCGGACAGCATCTTGGCGACGATGGCCGTCGAGGACATCGCGACCGCGAGGCCCACGGCCAGGCCCGCCTTCCAGTCCTGCCCGTAGCCTACCCAGGTGATCGCGGCGGTGGCCGCGGCCGTGAGCGCCATCTGCGAGACGCCGAAGCCGAACACCAGCGAACGCATCGTCTTGAGCTTCTGCAGGCTGAACTCGAGGCCGATCGAGAACATCAGGAAGACCACGCCGAATTCGGCGATGGCCTCGACCTCGTGGCTGTTCTCCAGGGCGGCCAGGCCGTGCGGCCCGAGCGCGATGCCGACGACGAGATAGGCGAGCATCGCCGGCAGACGGAAACGGCGCGCCAGCGCCAGCATGCCGACGGCGGCGGAGAGCAGCAGGAACAGGAGGAACAGGTTGCCGTACACGATGGACGGATCATACCTGCCAACCGGCGCCGTTCCGCCGGTATCCGGTGCGGCGCCGTCCCGCCGGCGCCGACTTTGGGAACCTACTTGACCAGCGTGACCGGCAGGGTGGTCAGGCTCAGCAGGCGGGTGGTCACGGAACCCATCAGTACGCCGGCGACGGCGCCGAGGCCGCGCGTGCCCATGACGATCTTCTCGCAGCCCTGTTCGGCGGCGAATTTGGCGATGGTTTCGGCGATCGGGCCGATCAGCACGGTGGGCGTGTAGGCGAGCCCCGCCTTGTCGAGCACCTCGCGCACCGGCGCCATGGCGTCGCCGCCGCGGGTTTCCTGCATCGCCTCGATTTCGCTGGCGCGCATGTGGCTGCGGATTTCCGGAGCATCGATCGGTTCCTGCACGTTGAGCAGCAGGATCCGGTAGTCGGTGCAGCTGTGCACCGAGGCGACCACATGCCGGGCGGCACGCACGGCATGTTCGGAACCATCGACGGGAAGCAGGATTTTCATGGTGCGGGTCCTCTTGTCTGTTGGCGCGAGTGTAGCCGAAACTCCGAAGGACGCTGCTTTCGGCTGCTAGAATCGACCGCAAAAAACGCAGTGGAGATTCCCATGGACCTGTTCGGCATCCCGGTCGATTTCATCCTGTTCGGCGCCACGCTGCTGTGCGTGGCGCTGTTCCATCACTACGTGCTGCAGGTGGCGCTGACCGGGCTGGCCACCATCGCCACCTACAAGATCCTGTTCACCGGCTTCAAGACCGGTGCGGGACTGGCCGGCTTCGGCCTGCACATGGCGCACGAATGGGTGCTGCTGGTGAACCTGCTCTGCCTGCTGGTCGGCTTCGCCCTGCTGGCACGGCATTTCGAGGACTCGGGCGTGCCCGAGGTGCTGCCGAAGCTGCTGCCGAAAGGCTGGCTCGGTCCCTTCATGCTGCTCGTCATCATCTTCCTGATGTCCGGTTTCCTCGACAACATCGCCGCGGCGCTGATCGGCGCCACCGTCGCCGCCAGCGTGTTCAAGCGGAAAGTGCATATCGGCTACCTCGCCGCCATCGTCGCCGCCTCGAATGCGGGCGGGGCGGGCTCCGTGGTCGGCGACACGACCACCACCATGATGTGGATCGACGGCGTCAACCCGCTCGACGTCGTCGAGGCCTACCTGCCCGCCGCGGTCGCCACCATCGTGTTCGGCATTCCTGCCGCCCTGCTGCAGCACAAGCACATGGCGATCGAGAAGAACCTGCACGTCCAGCACCACATCGACTGGGCGCGCGTCGGCATCGTCGGCTTCATCCTCGTCGCCGCCGTCGTCACCAACGTCACGGTCAACCTCAGGTTCGCCGCGATGGCCGACCACTTCCCCTTCCTCGGCGTCGCCGTCTGGGTGGCGCTGCTGCTGGCCGTGCCGGTCAGGAAGCCCGAGTGGAGCCTGATGCCCGATGCGGTCAAGGGTTCGATCTTCCTGCTCGCGCTGGTCACCTGCGCCTCGATGATGCCGGTCGAGAAGCTGCCGCCGGCCTCGTGGATTTCCACGCTGGCGCTCGGCTTCATTTCCTCCGTGTTCGACAACATCCCGCTCACGGCCCTGGCGCTCAAGCAGGGCGGCTATGACTGGGGCTTCCTCGCCTACGCGGTCGGCTTCGGCGGCTCGATGCTGTGGTTCGGCTCCTCGGCCGGCGTGGCGGTGTCGAACCTGTTTCCCGAGGCCAAGTCGGTCGGCCAGTGGCTGCGCCACGGCTGGATGGTCCCGGTCGGCTACGTGGTCGGCTTCTTCACCCTGCTGACGGTGCTCGGCTGGCACCCGCACGACAAACACAAGGAGGGCGTCGCTTCCCCGCCCCCCGCCGCCGTCCAGGCGGCCCCGGTGGCGGCACACTAGCCTCCTGCCCCCCCCGCCTCCGGTTTTTCGCCGCAGGGCCTGATCCTTTCCTGCCGTCCCGCCGGCGCCGACTTTTGTTCCGGCATGCCCTTGACGTATGTCAAAAGCAATAAATATGGGTTTGTGCTGAAATAAGCGCGTTGGCAACATGCGCGGTGGCAGGAGCGGGAAATGACCGGATGGAAAGCGGCATGCGTGGGGTGGGGGCGATTGTCCCGGCGTTTTCGCGCGTGGCTGGTGGTCGCGGTCGTCTTCATCAATCTGCTGATGGGCCTGGCGATCGGGAACTCCCTGATGCAGGGGCGTGCCTATTTCCGCGAGCGGGTCGAGGTCGGTACGCAGAATCTCGCCCGCCTGATCGAGCAATCCATCGTCGAGCGGGCGCGGGTGTTCGACGATGCGCTGGTCCGGACGGCTTATGTGCTGGAGGCCCAGATGGCGGCCGAGGGCGGCCGGGACGGGGCGCGGCTCGAACGTTTTCTCAAGATCCAGCTGGACCAGATGCCGGAAGCGCATGCGATCCACGTCACCGACGAGACAGGCCGAATCCGCTGGGGCAAGGGTGTCGACCCGGCCCGCCCGGCGAGCGCTGACGACCGCGACTATTTCCGCCGGCACCGGGATGCGACCGACGACCGGCTGATCGTCAGCCCGCCCGTCATCGGCCGCGTATCGGGTATCTGGGTCATGCCTTTCACGCGCGCCTACCACACGCCGGACGGCCGCTTCGCCGGCACCGTGATGGTGTCGGTGCGCGTATCGAGCTTTAGCGACCTGCTGGCAGAGGCCGATACCGGAGATTCAGGCACCGTGGTGCTGCGCTATGCCGACATGGGCCTGATCGCACGCCACCCGCCGCTCGACGGGCCGGCCGGCCAGCCCGGCCACAACAAGGTATCCGGGACCTTCAAGGCGCTGATCGAGTCCGGCCAGCGCGTCGCGATGTTCCATACGCCCAATACGCCCGACAGCGTCGAGCGCACCTATGCCTTCCGGCGCGTCGGCGACCTGCCCTTCACGCTGGCGGTGGGCATGGCACGGGATGAATATTTCGCCCACTGGCAGGGCAACCTGCAAAAGGCGTTCATGGTAATGGCCGCCTTTTCCGTGCTGACGCTGATCGTGGCCTGGATCGTCGCGCGGCAATGGCTGGTCCGCCAGATGGCCGAGGCGCGGTTCCGGCGCAGCGAGGAAAACCTGCGCCATGCCCAGGCCGTGGCCCGTATCGGCAGCTGGGTGATCGACATTCCCGCGCAGACGCTCGAATGGTCGGATGAGACCTTTCGTATTTTCGGCATTCCGCCCGGCGAGCCGATGAACGCCGAGCGATTCCTGGCTGCCGTGCATCCGGATGATCGCGAGCAGGTCATCGCTGCCTGGGCGGCGGCGCTCCGGGGCGACGAGTACGACATCGAACATCGCATCCGGGTTCCGGGCGGGGAGCGCTGGGTACGCGAGCGCGCCACCGTCCGGTTCTCGCCGGACGGCAGCCCGCAGGCCGGCATCGGCACCGTCCAGGACATCACCGAGCAGAAGCACCAGCGGGAATTCGAGATCTATCTGCACGAGGGGGCCGACGTCAAGGCGCGCATCGTGACGATCCTGCAGGCGGCCGAATTGCCGCTGGCGCGCCGCTTCGACGAGGCACTGGAAGCCTTCGCCGGCATGCGCGGCCTGCGCCCCGGGGTGAACGCGCAACTGTTCGTGACGGCCGGAGCGGATGGCGCCGCCTTCCGGCAGCATCACGGCCAGCCGCTGTGGCAGCGGTCGGCTCCCGAGATGGCCGACGACGTCCGCCGCGTCGCCCGCTGCACCCTGGCCGAACCCGGGCACGGCCACTATTTCGTACCGCTGGTGCATGGCCAGGAACGCCTCGGCGTGCTGGTGCTCGACACCGAGGTCGATCCGCCCGTCCATCCGGGGCGCATCGATGCCCTGCGCGACATCGGCGAAAGCTTCGCGCTCGCCCTCATCAACGAGCGCGCGACGCGCCTGCTGCAGGAGGCGATGGATCGGGCCGAGGCCGCCAACCAGGCGAAAAGCCGCTTCCTGGCCACCATGTCGCACGAAATCCGCACGCCGATGAACGGCATCCTCGGCATGGCCCAGCTGCAGCTGCTCGACGACACGGACGACCGGGCACGCCGCGAATACGCACGCACCATCCTCAATTCCGGCCAGACCCTGCTGGCGCTGCTCAACGACATCCTCGACCTGTCGAAGGTCGAGGCCGGCCGTTTCGAACTCGATCCCCGGGTGTTCGATCCGGCGCAGCTGCTCGACGAAGTGGCGGCGCTCTTCGGCCAGACCGCGCAGCACAAGGGGCTGAGCTTGCAGGCCCGCTGGATCGGGCCGGCATGCCGCTATCTGGCCGACCCGGCACGGCTGAGGCAGATGCTGTCGAACCTCATCAGCAATGCGGTCAAGTTCACGTCGCACGGCAGCATCCGGATCGAGGGCGAGGCGCTTCCCGATGCGGGCCATGGCGCAGACCGGGTGCTGCTGCGGTTCGCCGTCAGCGATACCGGCATCGGCATTCCGGCCGACCAGCTGGGCCAGCTGTTCCAGCCATTCACGCAGGCCGACAGCTCGATGACGCGCCAGTTCGGCGGCACCGGGCTCGGCCTGTCGATCGTGCGCAGCCTGGCGGAACTGATGGGCGGCGAGGCGGGGGTCGAAAGCCTGCCGGAAGCCGGTTCGCGCTTCTGGTTTACCGTGCGCGCCGATGTCGTCGCGGCCGACCGGGAAAGCCGCCGCGGCGATCGCCTGCCGCCTGCCGCGCATCGCACGCCGTCCGCCGGCAGCCACGGGCATCTGCCGCGGATGAGCGGCCGTGTCCTCGTGGTGGAGGACAATCCGGCCAACCGTGCGGTGGTCGTCAGCCTGCTGCGCAAACTGGGCCTCGAGATCGAGAGCGTGGCGGATGGCCGGGCCGCCGTCGACGCCATCGCGGCCGGCACCCGCTTCGATCTGGTGTTGATGGATTGCCAGATGCCGGTGATGGATGGCTATGCCGCGACCCGGGCGATCCGGGCCCGGGAAGCCGGGCGGGCGGAAGGGCGGGCAGGCGAGGCTGCCCCCGAACGCTTGCCGATCATCGCCCTCACCGCGGCGGCCTTCGACGAGGATCGCGCGCAGTCCCTGGCGGCCGGCATGGACGACTTCGTCACCAAGCCCATCGATTTCGAGCGGCTGGTCGCGGTGCTCGCGCAATGGCTGCCGGTCGCCGGAGGCAATGAAGCGTCGCAGCCGGATTCCACTGCGGCGCCCGCCGGCGGCGAGCCCGTGGCAGAGACGATGCAGCGGCTCGATGCCCTGCTGGCCGAGCACAGCTTCGGCGCCTTGCGTGCCTGCCAGGCGCTTGCCGCAGCGCTCGGCGGCACGGCGCTGGCCCCGCTGGCGGACGAGGTTGCCGCTCATCTGCAGGCATTCGATTACGAGAAGGCGCGCGCCGCCCTGGGGGTACTGCGCGCGCGGGCCGCCGTACAGGAGGACTGAACGATGACATCCGCCAAACCCCTGATCCTGATCATCGACGACACCCCGGGCAACCTGATGCTGCTCGGCAGCGCGCTCGAAGGCGAGTTCGACCTGCGCATCGCCACCTCGGGCGAGACGGGCCTGCGCCTGGCGGCTGCGCTGCAGCCGGCGCTGATCCTGCTCGACATCATGATGCCCGGCATGGACGGCTTCGAGGTCTGTCGCCGGCTCAAGGCCGACCCGTTGCTGGCCGGCATTCCCGTCGTGTTCGTCACGGCCATGACCGAAGCAGAATCCGAAACATCGGGGCTGGCGACCGGCGCGGCCGACTACATCGCCAAGCCGCTCAACGTCGGCATCGCGCGCCAGCGCATCCGCAACCTCGTCGAGCGCGAACGCCTGCGCAAGCAGGTCGAGGCCGCGGCCCTCGAAGCCGCCGAACGGCTGACCACGCTGAAACGGAATTTCCTGCGCAACATCAGCCACGAACTGCGCACGCCGCTCAATGGCATCCTCGGCATGGCACTGCTGGGCCAACGGGCGAACGACATCGAAAAGGCCCGGCGTACCTGCGGACATATCCATGCCGCCGGCACCCAGCTGCTCGAACTGGTCGAGAACGTGCTCGATTTCGCGGATGCCGAGGCCGGCAGCCTCGCCATCGTCCTGGCGCCCTTCCCGTTGCCCGACGTGCTCGGCGACCTCGTGGC
This sequence comes from Rhodocyclaceae bacterium, assembly GCA_034004665.1. Lineage (GTDB taxonomy): Bacteria > Pseudomonadota > Gammaproteobacteria > Burkholderiales > Rhodocyclaceae > Sulfuricystis. The sequence goes on from JAVEWF010000028.1 coordinate 7,321, forward strand.
GATATGGCGTGCGCGCAGCGCCGCGAAGGGGCTGGCGTTTCAGGTCGAGGGCATCGACCGCCTGGCGCCGCTGTGCGTCGGCGATGCGCGTCGTGTAAGCCAGGTGCTCGGCCAGCTGCTGGCCAATGCGGTCAAGTTCACCGAAGCCGGCCACGTGGCCCTGCAGGTGGCGCGGACCGGCGACGACGTCCGCTTCACGGTCGACGACAGCGGCATCGGCATGACCGACGAAGAGTTGCGTGCCGCCTTCCGTCCATTCGAGCAGGCCGACGGCAGCCTGACCCGCCGTTTCGGCGGGATCGGCCTCGCCCTCGCGCTGGTGCGCCACCTGGTCGAGCGCATGGGCGGCACGCTGCACGCCGAAAGCGCTCCCGGACAGGGCACGCGCTTCGAACTCGTGCTGCCTTTGCCGGTCGCGGCGGCCTGATGCCGCGCAAGACGGCAAGACAAAGTGCGACCGGACGGATTAGACTGCCCGTTGGTCGCTTTCAGGAGTCATTCCCATGTTTCATCGTTCCCTGGCCGTGCTTGGCGCGGCACTGTTGCTCACCTGCCATGCCCAGGCCGCCGGCTTCGGCGATCCCGAGATGGATGTCGCGCAGCGCTTCCTCGAGGTGAGCCTGCGCGAGGACATCCCGCCGAACCATCCGCGCCTGGCGCAGACGCGCGAGCAGTTGAAACGCGTCGCCAAGCTCAGCGGCGAGAACGAGAATGCGGTCGCACAGATCTGCATGCGCAATGCGCGTTTCGTCTTCGATGCCGCCCGCATCGACGTGCGCCCGCTCGAGGTGCTGGATGCGGCGGCGAAATACGCGGTGGCCGGCAAGCCCCTGAGTGAAACGACGCAGCGCTACGTCCAGTTACGCCTGCACCAGAAGCTGGACCATGCCGGCGCGATGGCGCAGATGGCCAGCGGCAAGTAGCCTCCTGCCGGTCGTTCGGGAGCATCGCTGCACGCGGAGCATGCTGCCATGAATCTTCTCCTTGCGGTGCTCACGCCGTTCATCGGCGCGGCCTGGGTCGCCTGGGCCTCCCGGCGCGGTCGGGCGGCCGCCGCCTGGAGCGCGGGCGGCGTGGCCCTGCTGGCCCTGCTGCTGCTGTGGCCGGCGCTGACGGCGGGCTTCGCCGGGCAGACGACGATCGAGCGCCTGGCCTGGATTCCCGCCGCCGGCCTCGACCTCGCCTTCCGCCTCGACGGGCTGGGCCTGCTGTTCGCCGCGATGATCCTAGGCATCGGCGGGCTGGTGATCCTCTACGCCTATTACTACCTGTCCCACCAGGACAGCCTCGGGCGGCTCTACGCCTATCTGCTGCTGTTCATGGGCGCGATGCTGGGCGTGGTGCTGTCGGAAAACCTGATCCAGCTGCTGGTCTTCTGGGAATTGACCAGCCTGTCGTCCTTCCTGCTGATCGCCTACTGGCGCAAGCGCGAAGCGGCGCGGCGCGGCGCGAAACTCGCGCTGACGATCACCGGCGCGGGCGGGCTGGCGTTGCTGGCCGGCTTCCTGCTGCTCGGCGAGATCGTCGGCAGCTACGAACTGTCCGTGGTGCTCGCCAGCGGCGACGCCATCCGCGCCCATCCGCTCTACCTGCCGGCACTGGTGCTGATCCTGCTCGGCGCCTTCACCAAGTCCGCGCAGTTCCCCTTCCACTTCTGGCTGCCGCACGCGATGGCGGCGCCGACGCCGGTGTCGGCCTACCTGCATTCGGCGACCATGGTGAAGGCCGGCGTGTTCCTGCTGGCGCGGCTGTTCCCGGCGCTCTCGGGCACGCCGGAATGGACCTGGCTGGTCGGCGGCACGGGCCTGGCCACACTACTGCTCGGCGCGGTGGTCGCGCTGTTCAAGCACGACCTCAAGGGCCTGCTGGCCTATTCGACGATCAGCCACCTCGGCCTGGTCACGGCGCTGTTCGGCATCGGCACGCCGCTCGCCGCCGTCGCCGGCGTGTTCCACATCATCAACCACGCCACCTTCAAGGCCGGCCTGTTCATGGCCGCCGGCATCATCGACCACGAATGCGGCACGCGCGACATGCGGCGTATCAACGGCCTGTGGAAGTACATGCCGCACACGGCGGTGCTGGCGATGGTGGCGGCTGCGGCGATGGCCGGCGTGCCGCTGTTCAACGGCTTCCTGTCGAAGGAGATGTTCTTCGCCGAGGCGGTCGATGCCGCCGGCCAGTTGCGCTTCGGCATCTGGCTGCCCGCCGCCGTGACGCTCGCCGGCGTGTTCGCCGTCGCCTATTCGCTGCGCTTCATCCACGACGTGTTCTTCAACGGCGAGCCCATCGACCTGCCGCGCACGCCGCACGAGCCGCCGCGCTGGATGAAGGTGCCGGTCGAGATCCTTGTCGTCATCTGCCTGCTGGTCGGCATCCTGCCGGCGCAGACCGTCGAGCCGCTGCTGGCCGTCGCGGCCGGCGCGGTGCTGCAGGGCCCGCTGCCGGAACACGATCTCGCGCTCTGGCACGGCGTCAGCCCGGCGCTGTGGATGAGCGTGATCGCGCTGGCCGGCGGCGTGCTGCTCTATCTCGGCCGCAAGCCGCTGTTCAGGCTGCACGACCGCATCGAAGGCCGGCTCGACGCGCGCGCGATCTACGAGCATCTGCTCGAAGGTACGCTGGCCTTCGCCCACCGCGCGACGGCCGCCTTCGATACCGGCTCGCTGCAGCGCCAGGCGACGCTGATCGTCGTCAGTGCGCTGGTCCTGGCGGGAACGGGCCTGCTGGGCGCCGCGGCGCCGCTGACCGGCCCGCGGCCGCTGCTGCCGGTCGATGGCGTCAGCCTGATGGCCGGGCTGGCGCTGGTCGCGGCCACGCTCGCCGCGACGTTCCTGCACCGGCGCCGCTTCGTCGCGCTGACGCTCGTCGGCGCGGTCGGCCTGCTCGTCGCGCTGGTCTTCATCAAGTTCTCCGCGCCCGACCTCGCGCTGACGCAGTTGTCGGTCGAGGTCGTCACCGTCGTGCTGCTGCTGCTGGCGCTCTATTTCCTGCCGCAGGCCACCCCGGCAGAGATTTCCAGTAGTCGGCGCTGGCGGGACGGCACGCTCGCGGTGCTCGCCGCTGGCGGCGCGGCGGTTCTCGCCTGGGCGGTACTGACCCGCGAGGCCGATTCCATCGCCGGCTGGTTCCTCGCCAACAGCGTGTCGGGCGGCGGCGGCACCAACGTGGTGAACGTCATCCTCGTCGACTTCCGCGGCTTCGACACCTTCGGCGAAATCACCGTGCTGGGGATCGCCGCGCTCGGCATCTTCGCGCTGCTCGAAAACCTGAACCTGCCGGCACCGCGCCACGATGCCCATGGCCGGGCGTGGGACGCCGACATCCACCCCCTCATCATGGCCACCTTCGCGCGCCTGCTGCTGCCGCTCGCCCTGCTGGTGTCGATCTTCATCTTCCTGCGCGGTCACAATCTCCCCGGCGGCGGCTTCATCGCCGGTCTGATCACCGCCATCGCGCTGATCATGCAATACCTCGCCAACGGCGTGACCTGGATGCACGCGCGCCTGCCGGCCCACACCCATCCGTGGATCGCCGCCGGGCTGGTCGTCGCGCTCGCCACCGGACTGACGAGCTGGCTGTTCGGCCGCCCCTTCCTGACCTCTGCGTTCGGTCACGTGTCGGTGCCGCTGATCGGCGGGTTCGAGATCGCCTCGGCGATGGCCTTCGACCTCGGCGTCTATCTCGTCGTCGTCGGCGCGACGCTGCTGATCCTCATCAACCTCGGTCTCGCGCACCATGTCAGCCATGAACATCGCGCGGAGGATCGCGCCTGATGGAAGCGCTGCTCGCCCTCGCCATCGGCACGCTGGCCGGCTGCGGCGTCTGGCTGGTGCTGCGCGCGCATACCTTCCCGGTGGTGCTGGGGCTGACGCTGCTGTCCTATGCCGTCAACCTCTTTTTGTTCGCCACCGGCCGGCTGGTGATCGGCCAGCCACCGGTGATCTCCGCGGGGGCTTCCTATACGGACCCGCTGCCGCAGGCGCTGGTGCTCACCGCCATCGTCATCGGCTTCGCGATGACCGCCTTCGTCATCATGCTGGCGCTGCGCGCGCGCGCCGAGCTGGGCAACGACCATGTCGATGGCCGGCAGGACAATCCCGGCGAGGGCGAGCGATGAGTCCCGCGCATCTCGTCATCCTGCCGATCCTCGTGCCCTTCCTGGCCGGCGCGTTGCTGCTGGCCTTGCGCGACCTGCCGATGCCGCTGCGGCGCAGGCTGGATCTCGTCGCAATGCTGCTGCAAGCCGGCATCGCGCTGGCCCTGCTGGCGGCGACGAGCGGCGGCGACATCCTCGTCTATCGTCTCGGCGACTGGCCCGCGCCCTGGGGCATCGTGCTGGTGGCCGACCGGCTCGCCGCGTGGATGGTGCTGGTGACGACCCTGCTGGCGCTGTTCGCCGCGATCCATGCCGGCGACGGTACCGACCGGCAGGGGCGGCATTTCCACGTGCTGTTCCAGATGCAGCTGATGGGCATCGCCGGCGCCTTCCTGACCGGCGACCTGTTCAACCTGTTCGTCTTCTTCGAGATCCTGCTGATCGCCTCCTACGGCCTGCTGCTGCACGGGGGCGGTGCCGCGCGCACGCGCGCCGGCCTGCACTATGTCGTGCTCAACCTGACCGGCTCGACGCTGTTCCTGTTCGCGGCGGGCCTCATTTACGCGTCGCTGGGCAGTCTCAACATGGCCGACCTGGCGCAGCGGGCGGCGACGCTGCCGGCGGACAATCTCGGCCTGGCGCGGGCCGGCGGCCTGCTGCTGTTCGTCGTCTTCGGCCTCAAGGCGGCGCTGCTGCCGCTCTTCCTCTGGCTGCCGGCCGCCTATGCGAATACGTCCGCGCCGGTCGCGGCGCTGTTCGCGATCATGACCAAGGTCGGCGCCTACGCGCTGCTGCGCGCCGACACGCTGCTGTTCGGCGACCTGTCCGGTGCCCTGGCGGGGCTCTTCGATCCCTGGCTGCGGCCGCTCGCGCTCGCCACGCTGGTCGTCGGCATGGCCGGCGCGCTGGCGGCGGAGAGCCTGGGACGGCTGGCGGCCTGGCTCGTGGTCGCCTCGGTGGGTACGCTGCTGACGGCATTCTCGCTGGGCGCGACGGGCATCGCCGCCGGCCTCTACTACCTGCCGCACAGCACCTTCGCCGCCGCGGCGCTGTTCCTGCTCGCCGAGGCGATGCGGCGGCGCCGTCTCGCCAGCGCCGACTTTTTCACCCCGGATGCCGACCTGCCGCGCCATGCCCTGTGGGGCGGGCTGTTCTTCGCCGCCGCGGTTGCGGTCGCCGGCCTGCCGCCGCTGTCGGGCTTCATCGGCAAATTCCTGATCCTGCGCGCCGCACCCGATCGGGCGGTCGTCTGGACGGTGATCCTGCTCACGGCATGGATGGGCGTGATCGCGCTCGCGCGCGCCGGCAGCCGCCTGTTCTTCAGCCTCAAGAGCCCCGATCCCGACGCGCCGCCGCTGCCGGTGTTCGAACCGCATTCGGCGGCACGCGAACTCGTCGCCATCCTCGGCCTGCTCGGCCTGATCCTCGCGCTGACGCTGGCGGCCGGGCCGGCATTCGAGTTCGCGCAGGACGCCGCCATGCAGCTGACGAATCCCGCCGCCTACATCGGCGCCGTGCTGGGCGGGTTTTCCGCGGGGGCGCCATGAGGAACTGGCTGCCGCATCCGCTGCTGACGCCCATGCTGGCCGTCATCTGGCTGCTGCTCAACAACAGCGTCGCGCCCGGACAGATCGTGCTCGGCCTGCTGCTCGGCTGGGCGATTCCGCGCTTCACGCTCGCCTTCTGGCCCGAGCGCGTGCGCATCCATGCGCCGCTCGCCCTGCTGCGCTTCGGCGGCGTGTTCCTGTTCGACGTGCTCGTCGCCAACCTGTCGGTCGCCCGTCTGATTCTTTCCGGGCCGCGCGCGCTGCGGCCCGCCTTCGTCGTCGTGCCGCTCGACCTCGCCAACGACCTGGCCATCAGCCTGCTCGCCAACACCATCTGCCTGACGCCGGGGACCGTCTCGGCGCGCCTGTCGGCGGATCGCCGCGGGCTGCTCGTGCATGCGCTCGACTGCGACGACCCGGACGCGCTCGTGGCGACCATCAAGACGCGCTTCGAAGCGCCGCTCAAGGAAATCTTCGCATGCTGAGTCTTTCGCTCACGCTCGCCTTCGCCCTCGTGGCTGCCGCCTTCGCGCTATCCTTCCTGCGGCTGCTCAAGGGGCCGCACGCGCCCGATCGCATCCTCGCGCTCGACACCCTTTACATCAACGCCATCGCCCTGCTGGTGCTGCTCGGCATCCATCTCGCCAGCCCGCTCTATTTCGAGGCGGCGCTGCTGATCGCCCTGATGGGCTTCGTCGGCACCGTGGCGCTGTGCAAGTTCCTGCTGCGCGGAGACATCATCGAATGAGTTTTTTCACCGAAGCGCTGCTTTCCTTCCTCGTCCTCGCCGGCGCGGCCTTCACCTTCATCGGTTCGCTGGGGCTGGCGCGCTTCCGGGATTTCTACACGCGCCTGCACGGGCCGACCAAGGCGACCACGCTCGGCGTCGGCTGTCTGCTGGTGGCGTCGTCGATCCATTTCAGCGTCACGGGGGACAGCCTGAGCCTGCACGAGATCCTCGTCACGCTGTTCCTCTTCATCACCGCCCCGGTCTCGGCACACCTGCTGGCGAAGGCGGGGCTGCATCGCCGCTTGCCTTCCGTGGCGCCGTCGCCACGCGATGACTAGCCGCTGGCTACAATCGGCCATGGATTTCGACTTGACTCCCGAACAGAAGCGCCGCCGGCTGCTGGCCTTGTCCGTGGTGGTGGCGGCCTACGTGCTGTCCTTCTTCCAGCGCTTCGCCCCGGCCGGCATCGCGCAGGACCTCGCCGCCGCCTTCCAGACCTCCGCCGCCTCGCTCGGCGTGCTGGCGGCCACCTATTTCTACGTGTACACGATCATGCAGGTGCCGACCGGCATCCTGGTCGACACGCTCGGGCCGCGCCGCATCCTGCTGCTCGGCGGCATGATCGCCGGCGGCGGCAGCCTGCTGTTCGGCATGGCGCAAAGCCTCGACGCGGCCCTCGTCGGCCGCACCCTGATCGGCCTCGGCGTGTCGGTGGTGTTCATCTCGATGCTCAAGATCATCGCCGTCTGGTTCGAGGAACACCGCTTCGCCAGCGTCGTCGGCCTGTCGATGCTGCTCGGCAACCTCGGTTCGGTGCTGGCCGGGGCGCCGCTGTCGTGGATGGCTCAGACGGCCGGCTGGCGCGGCGTGTTCGTCGGCGTCGGCATCGTCTCACTGGCGCTCGGCGCGCTCGCCTGGCTGCTGGTGCGCGACCGGCCGGAAGCCGTCCCGTCCGGCGCGTCATCCGCCGTCCCGCCGGCGCCGACTTCGGGAGCCGTCCCTCCCGAACAGCCCAGGTTCGACCGGACGGTGATTCTCACCGGCCTGATGCGCGTACTGAAGAACCGCGCCACCTGGCCGGCCGCGCTGGTCAATTCCGGGCTTTCGGGCAGCTTCTTCGCCTTCGGCGGCCTCTGGGCGACGCCCTTCCTGACGCAGGGGCTGGGCATGACGCGCGACGCGGCGACCGCCCACCTGTCCCTCTACTTCGCCGGCTTCGCCATCGGCTGCCTGCTCGTCGGCACGCTGTCCGACCGCCTGCGCCGCCGCAAGCCGGTGGTGATCGTCAGCGCGCACATCTATGGCGCGACCTGGCTGGTCTGGCTGTCGGGCATCGCCCTTCCCGCCGCGGCGACCTATGCGCTGTTCGCCCTGATGGGCCTCACCACGGCCAGCTTCACCCTGTCGTGGGCCTGCGCCAAGGAGGTCAATCCGCCGCAGCTGTCGGGCATGTCCACCTCGGTCACCAACATGGGCGGCTTCCTCATGGGGGCGCTGCTGCAGCCGGCGGTCGGCTGGATCATGGACCAGCGCTGGACCGGGACGATGGCCAACGGCGTGCGCCTCTACGCCCCCGAGGATTACCGCTGGGGCCTGCTGCTGATCGCCGCGGCGGCCTGGCTGGGGGCGGCCGCGGCGTGGTATATCCGTGAAACGCATTGCCGCAACATCTGGCAGGACATCGAGAAGGAGCGCGCATGAAAGGCATCATCCTGTTCGGGCACGGGGCCCGCAATCCCGAATACATCGAACCCTTCCGGCGCATCCGCGCCACGGTCGAGCGACTGACCCCCGATGCGGCGGTGGAGATCGGCTTCCTCGAACTGACCCAGCCGCCGCTCGAGGCGAGCATCGAATGCCTCGTCACGCGCGGCGTGCGGCAGATCCGCATCGTGCCGATCTTCTTCGCTCCGGGCCGCCATGTCCTCAAGGACCTGCCGCAATTGCTGGGCAATGCACTGGACCGCTTCCCGGACGTCGCGTTCGAAGTGGCGGATTGCGTCGGCGAAGTCGATGCCGTGATCGAGGCGATGGCCGCGCATGCCGTCGCCGAAGCCTGAAGTACTCCGGTACCCTTGAATAACGTATATCAGGATATACTTATATACCTTATGAGAACAATATCCTTTCCCCGACTCAAGCTCCGGCAGGCCGCCGTGGCCGGCCTTGCCCTGGCCTGCCTCTCGGTGCCAGCCTGGGCACAGGCGACCCGGACCATCGCGCTGCGCGACGTCCCGCTTACCCTGCCGGCCGAGGCGGTGATCGAGGCGACGCGGCTGGCGACCGTGGCGACGCAGGTCTCCGGCCGCATCGTCGCCGTCAAGGTCGAGGCGGGCCAGCGCGTCCGGGCCGGCCAGCTGCTGATGGCCGTCGATGCGCGCGAGGCGGCCGAGAACGTCGCCGCGGCGCGGGCGCAGCTCGCGCAGGCGGAAGCGAATTTCCAGCGCACGCAGAATCTCTTCAAACAGAAGTTCGTCAGCCAGGCCGCGCTCGACCAGGCCGAGGCGGCGCTCAAGTCGGCGCGGGCCCAGGCCGGCGCTGCCGGTGCCGGCGCCTCGCATGCCAGCGTGACCGCGCCGCTGTCCGGCATCGTCGCGCAGCGTCATGCCGAACTGGGCGACCTGGCGATGCCGGGCAAGCCGCTCGTCACCGTGTTCGATCCGCAAGGCCTGCGCGCCGTCGCCAGCATCCCGCAATACAAGCTGAAGGATGCGCTGCAGGCGAAGACGGCGCGCGTGGAGGTCGTCGACAGCAAAAGTCGGCGCTGGCTGGACGGTGTCCGTATCGAGATCCTGCCCACCATCGACGCGCAGAGCCATACCGCGACGGCCCGCATCTATCTGCCCGGGGGCGATGGTGCGGATGGCGTCGTCCCCGGCATGGCGGTACGCGCGCATTTCGTCGTCGGCACGGCGCAGAAGCTGACCGTGCCGCCGCAGGCCATCCTGCGGCGCGGCGAGATTTCCGCCGTCTATGTGCTGAAGGATGGCAAGGCACCGTTGCCGCCCCAGTTGCGGCAGGTGCGCCTCGGCGAGGCGGTCGCGGACGGCGAGGTCGAGGTGCTGTCCGGGCTTGCCGTCGGCGAGACGATCAGCCTCGATCCGGTGAAAACCGGCATCGAGCTCAAGCAGAAAAAGTAGGCCATGGGCATCTCCGGCCGCATCGCGGAGTTCTTTCTCCGCAACGCCCTGACACCGCTGATCGCGCTGGTGGCGTTGCTGCTCGGCGTCTTCGCCACGCTGATCACGCCGCGCGAGGAAGAGCCGCAGATCAACGTGACGATGGCCAACGTCTTCGTGCCCTTCCCCGGCGCGACGGTCAAGGACGTCGAGAACCTCGTCGCCCGTCCCGCCCAGCAGGTGCTGGCGCGCATCGCCGGCATCGAGCACGTCTATTCGGTGTCGCGCCCCGGCATGGCGGTGATTACCGTGCAGTACGAGGTCGGCGAGGACCCGATCCAGGCGCTGGTGCGCCTCTACGACACGATCAACGCGCACAGCGACTGGGTGTCTCCGCACCTTGGCGTCGGCACGCCCGTGGTCAAGCCCAAGGGCATCGACGACGTGCCGATCGTCTCGCTGACCTTCTGGAGCGCCGATCCCGACAAGTCGGGCTTCGAGATGCAGCAGGTGGCGCGCGCGGTCGAGATCGAGCTCAAGCGCATCGCCGGCACGCGCGACGTCGCCACCATCGGCGGTCCCGGCCATGTCGTGCGCGTGCTGATGGACGCCGAGCGCATGGCCGCCCGCGGCATCACCGCGCAGGACCTGAAGGCGGCCCTGCAGGTGTCCAACGCCTCGCAGCCGGCCGGCAGCCTCGTCAATGCGAATCGTGAAATCCTCGTCCAGACCGGCACCTATCTCGAAACCGCCGCCGACGTGAAGCGGCTGGTCGTCGGCGTCTACGACAAGAAGCCGGTCTTCATGGAGGACGTCGCCGGGATCGTCGACGGCGCCGATCAGCCCTCGCGCTACGTATGGCACGGCGAGGGCGGCAGCAAGGCGGCCGGTCAGGACGCCGTTCAAGAGTACCCGGCCGTGACGCTCGCCGTGTCGAAGAAGCCGGGTGTGAATGCGGCCGATGTCGCCGCTGGCGTGATCGCCCGCATGGCGTCGCTGAAGGGCACCGTGATTCCCGAAGGCGTCGAGTTTACCGTGACGCGCAACTACGGCGAGACGGCGACCGAGAAGGCACAGAAGCTGATCGGCAAGCTGGTGTTCGCCACCGCCTTCGTCGTGCTGCTGGTGCTGTTCGCGCTCGGCCGGCGCGAGGCCGTGATCGTCGGTGCGGCCGTGGCCCTGACGCTGGCGGCGACGCTGTTCGCGTCCTGGGCCTGGGGCTTCACGCTCAACCGCGTTTCGCTGTTCGCGCTGATCTTCTCCATCGGCATCCTCGTCGACGACGCCATCGTCGTGGTCGAGAACATCCACCGCTGGCATATGCTTTACCCCGACAGGAAGCTCTGGGAGATCATTCCCGGCGCGGTCGACGAGGTCGGCGGGCCGACCATCCTCGCCACGTTCACCGTCATCGCCGCCCTGCTGCCGATGGCCTTCGTCTCGGGCCTGATGGGACCGTACATGAGCCCGATCCCGATCAACGCCTCGATGGGCATGTTCATTTCGCTGGCGATCGCCTTCATCGTCACGCCCTGGCTGGCGCTGAAGCTGATGAAGCCGGCCCATCATGGCGGGCAAGGACACGGTGACGCGCCGAGCGACTCGAAACTGGATCGCCTGTTCAGGAAGGTGCTGTCGCCCTTCCTGCATCCGCAGTCCGGCCGCAAGGCGCGCGCCCTGCTGTGGATCGGCATCGTCGCCGCCATCCTCGCCTCGGTGTCGCTCGGGATTTTCAAACTCGTCGTGCTGAAGATGCTGCCCTTCGACAACAAGAGCGAGTTTCAGGTCGTGCTCGACATGCCGGTCGGCACGCCGGTCGAGGAGACCGCGCGCGTGCTGCGCACGATGTCCGCCGAACTGGCGCAGGTGCCGGAGGTGAAGGATTACCAGGCGTATGCCGGCACCGCCGCGCCGATCAACTTCAACGGCCTGGTGCGGCAGTACTACCTGCGCGCCAATCCCGAGATGGGCGACATCCAGGTCAACCTGGTCGACAAGGCCCATCGCGACCGCCAGAGCCACGAGATCGCCGTCGCCGTGCGCGACCGCCTGATGGCGGTGGCCAAAGCGAGTGGCGGGAACGCCAAGGTCGTCGAGGTGCCGCCCGGCCCGCCGGTGCTCGCGCCGATCGTCGCCGAAGTCTACGGTCCCGACTACGCCGGCCAGATCGCCGTGGCGAAGACGGTGCGCGCGGCCTTCGAGGGCACGGCCGACATTCTCGGCGTTGACGACACGGTGGACGAGGACGCGGGCCGCATCATCCTGCGCGTCAACCAGGCCAAGGCGGCGCTGCTCGGCGTCGCGCAGAAGGACATCGTCGAGACGGTGCGCATGGGCCTGACCGGCGAGGACGTGACGCCGCTGCACGATGGCGAGGCGAAGTACGAGATCCCCGTGCGCATCACGCTGCCGGCCGAGAAGCAGTCCGGCCTCGATGCGCTGCTCAAGCTCAAGGTACGCGCATTGCCGGCCTACGGGGGGCAGCTGGTGCCCATTTCCGAAGTGGTCGAGGCAAAGCCGGCGCAGCGCGAGAAGGTCGTCTATCACAAGGACCTGCTGCCGGTGGTGTATGTGACCGGCGACATGGGCGGCCAGCTCGATTCGCCGCTCTACGGCATGTTCGATATCCGTTCGAAGCTGAAGGATCTCAAACTGGAGCAGGGCGGAACGCTCGGCGAATACTTCATCAAGCAGCCCCGCGATCCCTACGCCGGCTACGCGCTCAAGTGGGACGGCGAATGGCAGGTGACCTACGAGACCTTCCGCGACATGGGCGCCGCCTACGCGATCGGCCTGGTGCTGATTTATTTACTCGTTGTGGCGCAGTTCCGCAGCTATCTGGTGCCGCTCATCATCATGGCGCCGATCCCGCTCACCATCATCGGCGTGATGCCGGGGCACGCGCTGTTCGGCGCGCAGTTCACCGCCACCTCGATGATCGGCATGATCGCGCTGGCCGGCATCATCGTGCGCAACTCGATCCTGCTGGTCGACTTCATCAACCAGCAGGTGGCGGAAGGCATGGACTTCGCCGAGGCGGTGATCCAGTCCGCCGCGATCCGCGCCAAGCCGATCGCGTTGACCGGCCTTGCCGCCATGCTCGGCGCGCTGTTCATCCTCGACGACCCGATCTTCTCGGGCCTCGCCCTGGCGCTCATTTTCGGCATCTTCGTTTCCACCGTGCTGACGCTGGTGGTGATCCCGGTGCTTTACTTCGCGGCCTTCAAGAGCCGCATCCAACCTCAAGGAGAACTTCCATGACCGTCAATCGCTACGTCCGCATCATCGCCGGCTTCTTCATCCTGCTGTCGCTCGGCCTGGCCCACGCCATGGGCCAGGCGGATCTGTCGCAGATGAGCTGGCTGTGGTTTACCCTGTTCGTCGGCGCCAACCTGTTCCAGAGCGGCTTCACGACCTTCTGCCCGCTCGACACCATTCTGGCCAAGCTCGGCGTGCCGGTGGCTCCGCCCGCCGACTGCAAGACCGGCCGCTGCGGCTGAGCATTACGGATGTTCGCGGGCGAGGCATAATGCCCGCCCAAGATGCCCGCGTTCTCCACCTTCTTCCGCCGCTATCGCGCCGCACTCGCCGTCCTTGCGGCCGGCGCGGCGGGCTCGCTGCTCCTGTACGGTTTCGCGCGCAACTGGGAAGGCAACCGGATTCAGCAGGCGCTGCGCAACGACACGCTGCTGCACCAGTCGGAGATCGAGGCGCGCATCGATGCCGCAGCCACCGGATTGCAGACGGTCCGCAGCACCTTCGCCGCCCACGGCCACGTCGACTGCACCGAGTTCGACGAAATCACCGCGCAGCTGGTCGAGAATCATTTCTACATGTATGGCGTGGTCTGGGCCCCGCGGGTTGCGGCGGCCGACCGTGCCGAGTTCGAGGCGACCGAGCGTGCCGCCTGCGACAGGAGTTTCCGCATTCGCGAGCCCGCCCGCTCTGGCGGCATGGCCGAAGCGGCGGGGCGGGACGAATACTTCCCCTTCCTGCGCCTCCATCTGACCCAGCCGGCCCCCGAACTGTACGGCCTCGACTTCTTCGCGATCAACGAGGAGCGGCAGGCGACCCTCGCCCGGGCGAGGGATAGCGGCCAGCCGGCGCTCACTGCATCGCTGCAACTGGCCGGCACGAACGAGCGCGGCGTCATCCTCGTGTTGCCCGTCTATGCGGCTGGCCGGTTGCTGCGCGATGTCGAGGAACGGCGGCGCCATTTCCGCGGTGTGCTGCTGGCCGGATTGCGGCTGGGACCCATGCTGTCCCCGTCCCACGCCGCTTCGGTATCGCATGATTTCATGGTGCGCGAATACCTGGCCGGCCCGTCGTCGAGCCATCCGGTCCTGCATGTGCATGGCACCCGCAGCGACCGGGCGAGCGATCCGGCCATGATCGAACAGGCCTCGCTCGTGCACCGGCAGCGGCTGCAGGTGGCCGATCGCGAATGGGAAATCGTCAGCGCGGTCACGCCGGCCCTCGTGGCTGCGGGCGGTTCGCACGAACCGGAACTGATCCTGACGCTCGGCCTGCTGACGACGATGGTCATGGCATTCACCGTGCGGCTGATGGTGCGCCGGCGGGAACAGGTGGAAACGCTGGTCGATGAGCGCACCCGGGATCTGGCCCGCAGCCAGCAGCGCTTCCGCGACCTGTCCGAGCTCTCGGCCGACTGGTTCTGGGAAATGGATGCCGACCTGCGCTTCATCGATTTTTCCGAGGGCGCGTCGCGGAAGGGCGCCAATACCGGAAAATTCATCGGCCAGCATCGCTGGGACCTGCCGATCGTGGTGGACGCGGCGGAAATGGCGGCACACCGGGCGGCGCTGGAAGCGCGCCAGCCGTTTCGCGGCTTCGAGTACCAGATCCACGCCACCGACGGCACGCTGCACTGGTACGCGATCGACGGCAAGCCGCTGTTCGAGGGCGACGTCTTCGTCGGCTACCGCGGCACGGGCCGGGACATCACGGAGCGCAAGCGCGCCGAAGAAGAGTTGCGCGAATATCGCGACCATCTGGAACTGCGGGTCGCGGCGCAGACCGCCGACCTGATGGCGGCCAAGGAGTCTGCCGAGCGCGCCAACCAGGCGAAGTCGGAGTTTCTCGCCAACATGAGCCACGAACTGCGCACGCCGATGCATGCCATTCTCTCCTTCGCCCGCATCGGCGGCCAGAAGGCCGCGACTGCCCCGCCGGCGAAGCTGCGCGAGTACTACGAGCACATCCGCAGCAGCGGCGAGCGCCTGCTCGATCTCGTCAACGATCTGCTCGACCTGTCGAAGCTCGAAGCCGGCCGCATGCAGTACCTGATGACCCCGTTCGACCTGGGGCGCCAGGCGCACGAGGTGGTCGCATCGCTGTCTTCCCTGCTGGAGGCGCGCCAGCTCGTCTGCACCGTCGATGTGTCGGCGGCCGACTGCCATGTCCTCGGCGACCGCAAGCGCATCGACCAGGTACTGCACAACCTGCTCGGCAATGCCATCAAGTTCACGCCCGAGGGACGGCGCCTCTTCATCGAGATCGCCCCCGCGACGCTGCCGGCGGGACGGCGCGCCGTCGACAGCGGCGAGGTGGCCGCGCTGCGCCTGACCGTCGCCGACGAAGGCATCGGCATCCCGCCCGCCGAGCTGGAATCCATTTTCGACAAGTTCGCGCAGAGCAGCAAGACGGCCACCGGCGCCGGCGGCACGGGCCTCGGCCTGGCCATCTCGCGCGAAATCGTGCTGGCGCACCGCGGTATCATTCAGGCACGCACCCGGCCGGAGGGCGGTGCAGCCTTCGATGTGATCCTTCCGCTTTCGACCCGGACTCCCGCATGAGCCAGCGCCGCATCCTCGTCGTCGATGACGAACTGATCAACCTCGAGATCATCCGCGAGTATCTCGAAGAGGCCCATTACGACCTCGATCTCGTCACCAGCGCCGACCAGGCCTGGCTGCGGCTCGACGGGGGCGACACAGCCTACGACCTGGTCATCCTCGACCGCATGATGCCCGGCATGAGCGGCATCGAGCTGCTGAAGAAGATGAAGGCCGAGACGCGCTTCCGCGCGATCCCGGTCATCATGCAGACGGCAGCCAGCGCACCGGAGCAGATCCGCGAGGGCATCGAGGCAGGCGCCTACTACTACCTGCCGAAGCCCTACGAGCCCGAGGTCCTGACGGCCATCGTGCGCGCCGCCCTGGCCGACATCCAGGAGCGCGAAGAAGCCGGCCGCCACGCCGCCGCGCACGTCAAGGCGATGGAGCTGATCGACCTGGCCCTGTTCCGCTTCAGCCGGATCGACGAGGTCGGACCGCTGATCGAGGTACTGGCGAGCCTGTGTCCCGCGCCGGAACTGGCGGCTTCCGGCCTGACGGAACTGCTGGTGAACGCGGTCGAGCACGGCAATCTCGGCATCAGCTATGCCGACAAGAAGCGGTTGCGCCTCGAGGACCGCTGGGAAGCCGAGGTGGCACGCCGCTTCGCCCTGCCCGAATATCACGACCGCTGCGTGCGCGTGCGCGTCGAGCGCCATTTCGACCGCCTGGAATTCACCGTCACCGACGAAGGCGAGGGTTTCGACTGGCAGCGCTACATGGAGTTCGACCCCGAGCGCGCCGGCGACCCGAACGGCCGCGGCATCGCCATGGCGCGCATGCTGAGCTTCGCCACCCTTGAATACCGCGGCAACGGCAATACCGTCGTCGCCACCATCCGCACGCTGCACTGAACGGACGATGAACACCCTGCCTCAAGATTCCACTGCGCCGGCGGCGCTGCCCCTGCGGGTACTGGTGGTCGACGACACCGCGACCAACCGGCAGATCCTTGCGGTTTTCCTCAAGAAATTCGGCCATCGCGTCGACATGGCCGAGGATGGCGCCCAGGCCGTCGAGATGTTCGCCGCCGGCGCCTACGACCTGGTGGTGATGGACGTCATGATGCCGGTGATGGACGGCTACGAGGCGACGCGCCGCATCAAGGCCGCCTGCGGCGACCGCTGGGTGCCGGTGATCTTCCTGTCCGCCCTCGACAAGGACGAGAATCTCGTCAATGGCCTCGAGGCGGGCGGCGACGACTATCTGTCGAAGCCGGTCAATTTCGTCGTCCTCGAAGCCAAGCTGCGCTCGCTGTCGCGCAGTATCGCGCTGCGCCGCGAACTCGAGGAAACGCGGCGCTCCCTGCAGATCTACTACGACGAGCGCGAGGCCGAGAATCGTCTCGCCGAAGGCGTGCTCAACCGGATGCTTCATCGCCCCGGCCTGTCCGACCGGGCGTTGCATTACTGGATGCAGTCCGCCACCAACTTCAGCGGCGACATCGTCGCCGCGGCACGCGCCGACGATGGACGCTTCTACGTCCTGCTGGCCGATGCCACCGGCCACGGGCTGGGCGCCACCATCAGCGTGTTGCCGGTGCTGGCGCTGTTCTACGACATCGTCGCTTCCGGCCTGCCGGTCGGGCCGCTGGTCTCCCGGCTCAACAACCAGCTGTGCGGCGCCCTGCCGGTGGGCCGATTCGTCGCCTGCGGCTGCCTGTGCGTCGATCCTGCGGGCGGCAGCGAGCTGTGGATGGGCGGCCTGCCCAGCGCACTGTTGCTCGATCATGACGGCAACGTCGTGCAAGAGATCGCTGCGGCGCATCTGCCGCTCGGCATCGACGCTTTCGATGCCGCGGCCAACGTGACCGCCCGACTGTCCGTGCCTCGGGAGGGCGGCCAGCTGGTGCTTTATTCCGACGGTCTCGTCGAGGCCGCCGCTCCCTCGGGGGAGGAGTTCGGCGCCGGAGGCCTGCGCACCGCGCTTGCCGGTGTGTCGGCCGAGCGCCGGCTGCAGGCGGTCAAGACGGCGCTCGCCCGGCACCTCGGCAGCAATTCGCCGCACGACGACGCGACGCTGGTGCTGGTCGACCTGCCGCCTCCCGCCCACTGATTTACCCCAACCCGCAGAGGAAAAATAAATGACCAACAGCCTGTACGACCGCGTCGTTGCCCTCATCGACGCCGCCAATGGCGAGGACCCCCGCACCGACAAGGATGCCGCCGGCAATGCCGTGCCGCGCGAGCTGCTCTACGGCCAGCGCATGGCCGAGATGATCGGCCGCTATGCGCCCGAGGCCGACGACGCCCAGAAGATCTCCGTGCGCGCCCAGCACATCCAGCGCTGGAAAACGCCGCGCGACAGCTACCCGATGACGCGCGACGGCTACCTGCAGTGGCGCACCGGCCTCTACAAGTTCCACGCCGAGACCGTCGGCAAGCTCATGGAGACGGCCGGCTACGACGATGCGACCATCGAGCGCGTCAAGCAGGCGGTCGGCAAGCGCGGCCTCAAGGTGAATCCCGACACGCAGATGCTCGAGGACGTCACCGACCTCGTCTTCATCGAGCACTACATGCTCGAATTCGCCGGCCAGCATCCCGAGTATTCGGAAGAGAAGTGGCTCGACATCGTCCGCAAGACCTGGAAGAAGATGTCCGAGCGCGCCCATGCCTTCGCCCTGTCCGGCCAGCTCAAGCTGCCCGAGCCGCTGGTGCCGCTGATTACCAAGGCGGTGAGCGGATGAGGATCGGCTCCGTATGAGAATGAAGATAGGCT
>JAVEWF010000028.1:25491-28687 GCA_034004665.1 Rhodocyclaceae bacterium
CTGCGCGCGGCCGGGCACGATGTTTCGGTATGGACACGCCGTCCCGCCAGCGCCGACTTTCTGCCGCCGGAAGTCGTGCGGGCCGCATCGCCGGCCGAGCTGGCGCGGCAGTGCGAGATCGTCTGCACCAATGTCACGACGAGCGCGGATGTGGAAGGGCTGGCGGCGCAGCTGATCGAAGGCTTCGCGCCCGGCGGACTGCACATCGACTTCTCGACCATCGCGCCGTCGGTGGCGCGCGGCATCGCGGCGCGCTATGCCGAGAAAGGCATCGATTTCGTCGACGCCCCGGTGTCCGGTGGCACGGCCGGGGCGCGCGCCGCGACACTCGCCATCATGTGGGGCGGAGAGTCTGGGCTGGCGGGACGGCTCGAACCGCTGTTCGCCTGCCTCGGCAGGACGGCGGTGCGCGTCGGCGAAGCCGGTGCGGGGCAGGTGGCGAAGGCCTGCAACCAGCTCATCATGGTCTCGGTGCTCGAGGCCGTGGCCGAGGCGGCGCGGCTGGCGAATGCGGCCGGCGTCGATTTCGGCAAGGTGCGCGAGGCGATGCTGGGCGGCTCGGCCGCATCGCGCGTGCTCGACCTGTTCGGCGGCAAGATGGCGGCGCGCGACTTCGCAGCCGGCGTCGAGGCCCGCCTGCATCACAAGGACCTCGCGCTGGTGATGGCCGAGGCGACCGGGCAGTCCGTCCCGCTGCCGGTCGGCAGCGCGGTCCTGCAGCAGCTCGACGCGCTGATGGCGGCCGGCTGGGGCTACGACGACACGTCGCGCCTGCTCTGCGTGCTGGAGCGCGCCGGCACGACCTGATCAATCGGCTTCGACTTCCAGATCGGGGATGTGCTGGAAGGCGATGCGCATCGGTGCGGCGGACAGTGCCCGGTGGGCGCCGCCGAAGTAGAGCGAATTCTTTCCGTAGCGCAGGTTGATCGCATCCATCGCGGCATCGAGCCGTTCATGACCGCGGCCATGGTCATCGTCGAACAGGTCGCGCGAGCGGTGCGCCGCCACGTCGAGCGCCGTCAGCGCGACGGCGACGGCCAGCGGCTTCTTCCTGGCCGGACGCTGCCCCCACAGCGCGTCGAGTGCATGCAGGAAGGCGAGCGTGTCCGCGGTCGGGTCGAGCGGCTGGTCGGCGCGCCATACCGAGACATCGCGAAACTTCACGCGCACGTGCAGGTTGCCGGCGATCAGCCCGTAGCTGCGCAGCCGCATCGCTGCCTTCTGCAGCAGGCGGTGCAGTACCGAGTAGGCGGCCGCCTCGTTGCGCAGTTCCGGCGGCAGCACGTGCGAATGGCTGACCGAGGCGCGGCGCGTTGCGTGTTCGGGTAGCTCCTCGCCGCGCAGCCTGGCATGCATGCGTTCGCCATCGATGCTGCCCCAGGCCGCGCGCAGCGTTCCCGCATGGGCGGCGCAGA
The DNA here is from genome assembly GCA_034004665.1 of Rhodocyclaceae bacterium. Lineage (GTDB taxonomy): Bacteria > Pseudomonadota > Gammaproteobacteria > Burkholderiales > Rhodocyclaceae > Sulfuricystis. Next base: position 26,907 of record JAVEWF010000028.1, read on the forward strand.
GCTGTTCCACCGTATCGATGCCGTGCTGCCGCAGCCGACTTTCCAGCGCGCGGCCGATGCCGTGGATGTCCCGCAGATCCAGCCGGTGCAGCGCCTGCGGCAGGTCGGCGGCCTCGATCACCGTGCAGCCGTCGGGCTTCTGCATGTTCGAGGCGATCTTGGCGAGGAAGGTGTTCGGCGCGATGCCGATCGAGCAGCGCAGGTGGGTGCCCACTTGCGCGGCGATGGTGGCCTTGATGCGGTAGGCGAGTGCCAGCGCCTGGTCGGCGTTGCGTTCGCTGCCGGTCAGCGGGCAGCTCATTTCGTCGATGGACAAGACGCGGCCGACGGGGGTGCAGGACTCGACGGCCGCGACGAGCTTGTGGTGCATCTCGACGTAGAGCGGCGGGCGCGCCTCGACGAAGACGATGCCCGGGCAGCGCTGTCGCGCCTCGTAGACCGGCGTGCCGGTCTTGACGCCGAAGGCCTTGGCCTCGTAGCTGGCGGCGATGCAGCAGGTCGTCTCGGCCAGCACCGGCAGCACGCCGACCGGCCGGCCGCGCAGCTTCGGCCGCAATTCCTGCTCGACCGAGGCGAAGTAGGAATTGAAGTCGACGTAGAGCGAACGCAGGGGGATAGACTTGTCCATACCTTGCCCATTTTAGTGTACGAATGAACACCAGACAATTCTTCCCTTCCCGCCTGCCGAACGTCGGCACCACGATCTTCACCGTCATGTCGCGCCTCGCCGCCGAGCACGGCGCGATCAACCTGTCGCAGGGCTTTCCCGACTTCTCGCCGCCCGGATTGCTGCTCGACCGCATGAACCACCATCTGCGCTCGGGCGCGAACCAGTATCCGCCGATGGCCGGCGTGGCGCCGCTGCGCGCGGCCATCGCCGCCAAGCTGGAGCGGCTCTACGGCGCGCGTTACGACGTCGAGACCGAGGTCACCGTCACGGCCGGCGCGACGCAGGCGATTTTCACCGCCATCGCTGCCTGCGTGCGGCCGGGCGATGAGGTGATCGTCTTCGCGCCGGTGTACGACAGCTATATCCCGGCGATCGAGCTGCAGGGCGGCACGGCGCGCGTGATCAAGCTCCAGCCGCCGGCCTTCCGGCCCGACTGGGCGGAAGTCGGCGCCGCCATCACGGCGAAGACGCGCATGATCATCCTCAACACGCCGCACAACCCGACCGGCACGGTGTGGACGGCGGACGACATGGACGCGCTGGCGCGGCTCGTGCGCGATACCGGCATCGTGCTGCTCGGCGACGAGGTGTACGAGCACATCTTCTATGCCGGCCGCCACGAGAGCCTGGCGCGCCGCGCCGACCTGCGCGAGCGCAGCTTCGTCGTGTCGAGCTTCGGCAAGACCTATCACATCACCGGCTGGAAGGTCGCCTACTGCGCCGCGCCGGCCGCGCTGACGGCCGAGTTCCGCAAGGTGCACCAGTTCAACGTGTTCACCGTCCACCACCCCTCGCAGCTCGCGCTCGCCGATTTCATGACCGCCGATCCGGGCTTCGCCGACGGCCTCGCGGACTTCTACCGGCAGAAGCGCGACTTCTTCCGGACGCAGCTGGAAGGCTCGCGCTTCGAGCTGCTGCCCTGCGACGGCACCTACTTCCAGCTGGCGCGCTACGACCGCATCAGCGGTATGCCCGACATGGAGTTCGCGCGCTGGCTGACGACCGAGAAGGGTGTGGCGGTGATTCCCGTCTCGCCCTTCATGCCCGATGGCAGCGACTACGGCCTGGTGCGTTTCTGCTTCGCCAAGAACGAGGCGACGCTGGCGGCGGC
>JAVEWF010000028.1:28787-32847 GCA_034004665.1 Rhodocyclaceae bacterium
GGGGCGTCCATCAGCCGGGCAGGGCCGGGGAACCGGCCGGGGCGATCCTGCGGTAGAACTGGCTCACCTCGGCCAGCTTGGGATGGGCGGCATTGGCCTGCCGCGCCTGCAGGATGTAGGCATGCGCCTGCGCGATGCGTGCGCCTTCTGCGCCATTGCGATGCGCGTCCATCAGCAGCGCGAGCGCGGCATTCAGGGCGATCTGGGCGTTGTTGGTCAGGCGGTCGGCCGCTTCGCTGAGCATGGCGACGGCTTCGTCGAGCTGGCCGGACTTGGCGAGCGCCACGGCATCGTTGTTGAGCTTGATCATGCGCTTGCGCGTCGCCTCGAGGAACACCGTGCCCTCGTCCTCGAGGCCGGCCGCGGCGAAGACGGATTGTGCGCGGGCCAGCACGGCATCGTTCTCGTGATGGTCCTCGGCGACGGCCTGGATGATGCTCTTCGCGTCGTCGGCACGGCCGCCGGCGAAGCAGGCCTGGGCGACCTCGAGGGCGGTGGTGGCGTCGAGCCGCGTCGACTGCTGGATCTTGAGCGCCTTGTCGAGCGCGGCTTTCGCCGCTTCAGGGTTGCCGGCGCGCACGTGGACCTGGCATTCGACGGCAGCCTGGCGCGCAGCCAGTTCCGGCGAGCGGGCGAAGGCGCTCCCCATGTCGCGGACGGCGCCGAGCGCTTCGACGGTCTTGCCCTGCTCGACGTAGCTCTTGGCCAGGCCGGCGTAGTCGTCGTGGCTCTTGAAGAAGCCGGTGCGATCCTTCTCGACCACGCGCCTGAAGGCGGATTCGGCGCGTTCGAAGTCGCGGTTTTCGATGGCGAGGCCGCCCAGCTCGCGGGTGCGCTGGGTGGAGGGGGCGACCTTGAGCGCCTGCTCGACGACCTCCTGCGCGGCGACCTTGTCGGTGCGCGCCAGCAGGTGGGCCAGCGAGTCGTAGGCGGCGAGATAGTTGGGGTAGGCGACGAGCGCCTGCTCGAACATTTCGCGGGCTTCGCCGTCGTGGCCGGTGGCGAGTTCGGTGCGGGCGAGCCCGACGACCGCCCATGGGGTAGCCCGCTGGGCCAGCACACCCTCGTAGACGGCCTGGGCTTCGGCAGCCCGTCCCAGCGACAGCAGCAGCTCGCCCTTGAGCCGTTGCGCGTCCAGGGCGTAGCGCCCGCCGGCGGCGATGATCGCCTCGCACGCGGCGAGCGCCTTGTCGGGTTCCCCCTTGTCGAGGGCGCCCGTGCCCATCCAGCGGTAGATGGGGGCCAGCGCGGCCTTCTTGTCGAGGATGCGCGTGAGTCGCGTGCCGAGCAGTTCGGCGGTGAAGGGCTTGAGCAGGTAGTCGTCCGGCGCGTATTCGGCCGCGGTGGCGACCTGCTCGTAGCCCGTCTCGCCGGTGACCATCAGGAACGCGGTGGAGAGCGGCAGGACATGCTTGCGCCGCACCAGTTCGAGGAACTGCTGGCCGTCGGCGCCCTGGCCGAGGTTGTAGTCGCAGACGATCAGGTCGTAGCGTTTCTGCGCCAGATGCTCGAAGGCCTCCTTGACGTTGCGCGCGGTGTCGCACTGCTCGAGCCCGACGTCGGACAGCTGGATGCGCATCGCCGAGCGCATCTCCGGCATGTCGTCGACCAGCAGGCCCTGCTTGCCGTGCAGATTCACCCGGACGGCCATCGCGATTTGCTCCCTAGCGGCTGATCGGCTTGTAGCGGATGCGGTGCGGCTGGGCGCCGGCTTCGCCGAGGCGCTTCTTCTTGTCCTCTTCGTATTCGCGGTAGTTGCCTTCGAAGAAGTTCCACTGCGATTCCCCTTCAGCGGCGAGGATGTGGGTGGCGATGCGGTCGAGGAACCAGCGGTCGTGCGAGATCACCAGCACGCAGCCGGAAAACTCGAGCAGCGCGTCTTCCAGCGCGCGCAGCGTCTCGACGTCGAGGTCGTTCGACGGTTCGTCGAGCAGCAGCACGTTGCCGCCCTGGATCAGCGTCTTGGCCAGGTGCAGCCGGCCGCGCTCGCCGCCCGAGAGATTGCCGACGGTCTTGCCCTGGTCGGCGCCCTTGAAGTTGAAGCGGCCCAGGTAGGCGCGCGCGGGCATCTCGAACTTGCCGACGGTGAGGATGTCCTGCCCCTGCGCGACGGCGTCGAAGACGGTCTTGTCGTTTTCCAGGCCTTCGCGCGACTGGTCGACCGAAGCGATCTTCGCCGTCGGGCCGGTGACGATCTCGCCGCTGTCGGGCTGCTCGATGCCCTGGATCATGCGGAACAGCGTCGATTTGCCGGCGCCGTTCGGGCCGATGATGCCGACGATGGCGCCGGGCGGGATGCGGAACGACAGCTTGTCGATCAGCAGCCGGTCGCCGAAGGCCTTGGTCACCTCCTTGAACTCGATGACCTCGTTGCCGAGGCGCTCGCCGGGCGGGATGAAGATCTCCTGCGTTTCATTCCGTTTCTGATATTCGAAGCTCGACATTTCCTCGTAGCGCGCGAGGCGGGCTTTCGACTTCGCCTGGCGCGCCTTCGGGTTCGACCGCACCCACTCCAGCTCGACCTTCATCGCCTTCATGTGGGCGTCGACCTGCTTCTGCTCCTGTTCGAGACGCGCCTCCTTCTGCTCCAGCCACGAGGAGTAGTTGCCCTTCCACGGGATGCCGTGGCCGCGGTCGAGTTCGAGAATCCATTCGGCCGCGTTGTCGAGGAAGTAGCGGTCGTGGGTGACGGCGACGACGGTGCCGGGGAAGCGCACCAGGAACTGTTCGAGCCACTCGACCGACTCGGCGTCGAGGTGGTTGGTCGGCTCGTCGAGCAGCAGCATGTCGGGCTTGGAGAGCAGCAGCTTGCACAGCGCGACGCGGCGCTTCTCGCCGCCGGAGAGGTTGCCGATCGTGGCGTCCCATGGCGGCAGGCGCAGCGCGTCGGCGGCAATCTCCATCTGGTTCTCGACGTCGGCGCCGGCGACGGAAATGATCGCCTCGTACTTCGCCTGCTCCTCGGCGAGCTTGTCGAAGTCGGCGTCCGGCTCGGCGTAGGCGGCGTAGATCTCCTCCAGCTTCTGCTTCGCCTCGACCACGGCGCCGAGGCCGGCCTCGACCTCTTCCTTCACCGTCTTGGCGGCGTCGAGCTGCGGTTCCTGCGGCAGGTAGCCGATGGAGATGTTCGGCAGGTGCTGCACCTCGCCGTCGTATTCCTTGTCGACGCCGGCCATGATCTTCAGCACGGTGGACTTGCCCGAGCCGTTGAGGCCGAGCAGGCCGATCTTGGCACCGGGGAAGAAGGACAGCGAGATATCCTTGATGATCTGGCGTTTCGGCGGGACGATCTTGCTCACGCGGAGCATCGACATGACGTATTGGGCCATTTCAGAATCCAGTAAAGAGAAAGTCGAGGGCGGCGAGGATTTCCTCGCGCTGCGGGGAAAGGTTGGCGATGGGGTTTTTCAGGCTGCGTGTTGCGATGGCGGCAAGCTCCTGCGGACGGAGGAAATAGGTTGCTCCGTCGATCTGGACTTGCGGATTCAGGCGCAGCACCGGAACGACGTCGCGATCCGTCTTGAGACGCAAGGGCGCAACCACCGTCGCATCGAAAGTGCCGAGCAGATCGCTTGGTAGCGCGACGAGGTAGGGAATACGAGAACGGCTGGACGGGTTGGGATTGGGGTAGACATCGAACTGCGCCATCAGAATAACCTCAGACCGTCACTCCAGAGCCCGTGTTCGGCGATTTCCCGGTTATAGGCTTCAATGGCGGCGCGGTTTTCCTCCAGCCAGCGGCGTTCCTTTTCTTTTTTCAGTTCGACCTGCAAGGCGGCTTCCAGCGTCTGCGACAGGTTGATCTTGTAGGCGCGCGCCTCTTCCAGCAGGTCGGTGCGGATACTCAGATTGGCGGATTTTTTCGTGGAAGACATGGCGAACTCCCGAGCGAGCAATGCGCGAAGTCTATGCGCATCATCGATGCGCGTCAAAGCGGCGAAAGGAGAAAAATCGGCACTGGCGGGACGGTTCGTTGTATCGACCCAAAGCGGATATTGCCTGACAGGAACAGCAGACACTCGGCCCAGAAATCAATTCGAGCCTGGCCCCTTTGATTCGC
>JAVEWF010000029.1:0-32842 GCA_034004665.1 Rhodocyclaceae bacterium
CCGCCGCCGCCCTCGGGACCGAGGTCGACGAGCCAGTCGGCCGTCTTGATGACGTCCAGGTTGTGCTCGATCACGACCACGGTATTGCCATGGTCGCGCAGGCGGTGCAGCACCTTCAGCAGCATCTCGATGTCGGCGAAATGCAGGCCGGTGGTCGGCTCGTCGAGGATGTACAGGGTGCGGCCGGTATCGCGCTTCGAAAGTTCAAGCGCGAGCTTGACGCGCTGCGCCTCGCCGCCGGACAGCGTCGTCGCCGACTGGCCGAGCTGGACGTAGGAGAGGCCGACATCGATCAGCGTCTGCAGCTTGCGGGCGACGACCGGCACGGCGGAGAAGAACTCGTGCGCCTGTTCGACGGTCATCTGCAGCACTTCGTAGATCGTCCGGCCCTTGTAGCGGACTTCCAGCGTTTCGCGGTTGTAGCGCTTGCCGTGGCAGACGTCACAGGGCACGAAGATGTCGGGCAGGAAGTGCATCTCGACCTTGATCATGCCGTCGCCCTGGCAGGCCTCGCAGCGGCCGCCCTTGACGTTGAAGCTGAAACGGCCGGGGCCGTAGCCCCTTTCCCGGGACTGCGGCACGCCGGCGAACAGTTCGCGGATCGGCGTCAGCAGGCCGGTGTAGGTGGCGGGGTTGGAGCGCGGCGTGCGGCCGATCGGACTCTGGTCGACGTTGATGACCTTGTCGAAGAACTCGAGGCCCTGGATCTCGCCGTGTGCGGCCGGCTCCAGGGCCGAGCCGTAGAGGTGGCGCGCGCTGGCGGCGTAGAGCGTGTCGTTGATCAGGGTCGACTTGCCGGAACCTGACACGCCGGTGACGCAGGTCAGCAGGCCGACTGGAATCTCCAGATCGACATGCTTGAGGTTGTTGCCGGTCGCAGCGAGAATCTTCAGCTGGCGTTGCGGGTTCGGTGGCGTGCGTTTGGCTGGAATCTCGATGCGTCGGCGGCCCGAGAGGTAGTCGCCGGTCAGCGAATCGCGGTTGGCCTCCACTTCGGCCGGCGTGCCCTGGGCGACGATGCGGCCGCCGTGCTCGCCGGCGCCCGGCCCCATGTCGACGACGTGGTCGGCCGATTCGATCGCCTCCTGGTCGTGCTCCACCACGATCACGGTATTGCCGAGATCGCGCAGGTTGGCCAGCGTCTCCAGCAGGCGCGTGTTGTCGCGCTGGTGCAGGCCGATGCTCGGCTCGTCGAGCACGTACATCACGCCGGTGAGCCCCGAGCCGATCTGCGAGGCGAGGCGGATGCGCTGCGCCTCGCCGCCGGACAGCGTTTCGGCCGAGCGATCCAGCGACAGGTAGTCGAGGCCGACGTTGATGAGGAAGCTCAGGCGCGAGGTGATCTCCTTGACGATCTTCTCGGCGACCTGCGCGCGATGGCCGGCCATCTGAAGCAGGTTGAAGAAATCGCGGCAGTCGATCAGCGACTGGCGGCTGACGTCGGTGATGGTGCGGCCGCCGATCAGCACGTGGCGGGCTTCCTGGCGCAGGCGCGCGCCATCGCAACTCGGGCAGGGTTTATGGTTGAGGTACTTGGCCAGCTCCTCGCGCACCATCACGCTGTCGGTCTCGCGGTAGCGACGCTCGAGGTTGGGGATGATGCCCTCGAAGGCATGCGCGCGCTCGAAACGCGTGCCCTTCTCGTTGAGGTACTTGAAGCGGATCTGCTCCCGGCCCGAGCCGTAGAGGACGATCTGCCGGATATTCTCGGGCAGTTGCTCGAATTCGACATCCGTCGGGAAACCGTAATGTCCGGCGAGCGACTCGACCATCTGGAAGTAGAACTGGTTGCGCTTGTCCCAGCCCTTGATCGCGCCGGCGGCCAGCGACAGGTGCGGATAGGCGACGACGCGCGCCGGGTCGAAGAACTGGATCGATCCGAGGCCGTCGCATTCCTGGCAGGCGCCCATCGGGTTGTTGAACGAGAACAGGCGCGGCTCGAGCTCCTGCAGCGCGTAGCCGCAATGGGGGCAGGCGAACTTCGCGGAGAACAGATGCTCGACGCCGGTATCCATCTCGACGGCGAGGCAGCGGCCCTCGGCGTGGGTCAGCGCCGTCTCGAAGCTTTCGGCCAGGCGCTGGCGCTGATCGCTCCTGACCTTGAGACGATCGATCACCACGTCGACCGAATGCTTCTTCGACTTGGCCAGCTTCGGCAGCGCATCGATGTCATGCACCTGTCCGTCGACCCGCAACCGGACGAAGCCCTGCGCCTTCAGCTCGGCGAACAGGTCGAGCTGCTCGCCCTTGCGGTTCGCCACCACCGGGGCGAGGATCATCAGCTTCGTGTCTTCGGGCAGGGCGAGCACGTGATCGACCATCTGCGAGACGCTCATCGCCTCGAGCGCGACGCCGTGCTCGGGGCAGTGCGGCGTACCGGCGCGGGCATACAGCAGGCGCAGGTAGTCGTGGATTTCGGTCACGGTGCCGACCGTCGAGCGCGGATTGTGCGAGGTCGCCTTCTGCTCGATGGAAATCGCCGGCGACAGGCCCTCGATGAGATCGACGTCCGGCTTCTCCATCAGTTGCAGGAACTGGCGGGCGTAGGCCGACAGCGACTCGACATAGCGGCGCTGGCCCTCGGCGTAGAGCGTGTCGAAGGCGAGCGAACTCTTGCCGGAACCGGACAGGCCGGTAATGACGGTGAGCCGGTTGCGCGGCAGGTCCAGATTGATGTTCTTGAGGTTGTGGGTGCGCGCGCCGCGAATCCTGATTTCTTCCATTGGGGGGCGATGAAGGCTGGAGGGGTCGATAAAGGCGACCTGATAATATACGCGCCCTTGTTAGCCAAAGACATTACGCCCGTGCTTTCCCCCACCGCCGACGCCATGACCCCCGCCGAGCGGCGCACGGGCGGCGTGCTCGCCGCCATTTTCGGCTTGCGCATGCTCGGGCTCTTCCTCGTGCTGCCGGTGTTTTCCGTGCTGGCGGCCGGCCTGCCGGGCGGCGACGATGTCATGCTGGTCGGCCTGGCGCTGGGCGCTTACGGCCTGACCCAGGCCTTCCTGCAAATCCCCTTCGGCCTCGCCTCCGACCGCTGGGGCCGCAAGCCGGTGATCGTGGCCGGTCTGCTGCTCTTCGCCGCCGGCAGCTTCCTCGCCGCTGCCGCACCCAACATCCACATCATGATCATCGGCCGCGTGCTGCAGGGTGCCGGCGCGATTTCCGCCGCCATCACCGCCCTCGCCGCCGACCTGACGCGCGAACAGCACCGCACCAAGGTCATGGCGATGATCGGCGCGTCGATCGGACTCGTCTTCGCCGCCTCGCTGGTCGTCGCCCCGCCGCTCGCCGCCGTGCTCGGGCTATCCGGGCTGTTCGTGCTGATCGGCATCCTGGCGCTCGGCGCCATCGTGCTGCTGTTCACCGCCGTCCCGCCGGCGCCGACTTTTGCGCCGCAGGACCGGCCGCCGTTCTCGGCCGTCCTGCTCGACCGCCGGCTGGCCCGCCTCAATTTCGGCGTCTTCGCACTGCACCTGATGCAGACGGCGCTGTGGGTCGTCGTCCCGCTGTCGCTGGTCGCCGGCGGCCTCCCCGGCAGCAGCCACTGGAAAATCTACCTGCCGGCCGTCCTCCTGTCTTTCGCCGTCATGGTCCCGGCCATCATCGCCGCCGAGCGGCGCGGCAAGGTCCGTCCCGTGTATGCCGGTGCGGTGGCCCTGCTGGTGCTGGTTCAGGCCGGGCTGGCGATATTCGGCCATGGCCTCTGGATGACCGGCCTGTGGCTGCTGCTGTTCTTCGTCGCCTTCAACATCCTGGAAGCGCTGCAGCCGTCGCTGATCTCGCGCCTGGCCCCGGGAACGGCCAAGGGCGCGGCGCTCGGCATCTACAATACGACCCAGTCGATCGGCCTGTTCCTCGGCGGCGCCCTGGGCGGGTGGATCCTGAAGCATTACGGCGCGACGGCGGTGCATCTGGTGTGCGCCGGCATTGGCATAATCTGGCTGGCGCTAGCGACCCGCATCGCGGTCCCCGCGCCGAAAACGACGGCCACAACCTAGGGAGGAAGACATGGCATCGGTCAACAAAGTGATTCTGGTGGGCAACCTCGGTGCGGACCCCGAGTCCCGCTACATGCCCAACGGCGATGCCGTGGTCAATATCCGCCTCGCCACGACGGAAAGCTGGAAGGACAAGGCCAGCGGCGAAAAGCGCGAGATGACCGAATGGCATCGCGTGGTGTTCTACCGCAAGCTCGCCGAAATCGCCGGCCAGTACCTCAAGAAGGGCTCGCAGGTCTATATCGAGGGCCGCATCCGCACGCGCAAATGGCAGGGGCAGGACGGTCAGGACCGCTACACCACCGAGATCGAGGCACTGGAAATGCAGATGCTCGGCCGCCGCGAAGGCATGGGGCAATCCTACGAAGGTGGGTCGCGCGACAATGGGGCGAGCCGTCCCGCCGCCCGCCCCGCCGCCCAATCCGCCGCCCCCATGAGCAGTGGCGGCGGATTCGGCGATGTCGAGGACGACATCCCGTTCTAACTAGACACTGCGCAGGTCGCCCGGTCAGGCGGCCGAACGCATTTCCGCCAGCCCGATACGGTTCACGCCGCCGACGATCGCCTTGATCGAGGCGGTGACGATGTTCGCGTCCATGCCCACGCCGTAGCGTTCCGCGCTGTCGCCGTGGCGCGCGAGTTCGAGGAAGGCGCAGGCCACGGCTTCTCCTGCATCGCCGCTCGGGCTCATGGCGCGCTCTTCGTAGCTCCTCACCTGCACGTCGATGCCGATGCCGCGCAAGGCATGCACGGCGGCATCGATCGGACCGTTGCCTTCGCCGGTGAGCAAACGCGACACGCCGTCCACCTCGACGGCGAGGCGGATGCCCTGCATCTTGCCGTGCTCGAAGAGGTGATGCTCGACATAACGGACCGGAGTCGCGGCATCGAGATAGGTACGCGAGAACAGGGCCCAGATGTCGGCCGCGCTCATCTCGCCGCCATGGGCGTCGGTATGGCGCTGCACCTCGGCGGAGAACTCGACCTGCAAGCGTCGCGGCATGACGATGCCGTAGCCGATTTCGAGCAGGTGGGCGACGCCGCCCTTGCCCGACTGGCTGTTCACGCGTATCACCGAATCGTAGCTGCGGCCGACGTCGCGCGGGTCGATGGGCAGGTACGGCATGTTCCACGTCGCGTCGGGGCGCTGCACGGCGAAGCCCTTCTTGATGGCGTCCTGGTGCGAACCGGAGAAGGCGGTGAACACGAGGTCGCCGACGTAGGGATGGCGCGGGTGGATCGGCAACTGGGTGCAGTGCTCGGCGGTGCGCGCGACGGCGTTGATGTCGGAGAAGTCGAGGCCGGGCGCCACGCCCTGCGTGTAGAGGTTCAGGGCGAGAGTGACGATATCGACGTTGCCGGTGCGCTCGCCGTTGCCGAACAGGCAACCCTCGACGCGGTCGGCGCCGGCCATGAGGCCGAGTTCGGCGGCGGCCACCGCCGTGCCGCGGTCGTTGTGCGGGTGAAGGCTGAGGACGACGCTGTCGCGGCGCGCGACGTGGCGATGCATCCACTCGATCTGGTCGGCGTAGACATTGGGCGTGGCGACCTCGACCGTGGCCGGGAGATTGAGGATGACCTTGCGTTCGGGCGTCGCGCCCCACTCGGCGGTCACCGCGTCGCACACCTCCTTCGCGAAGTCGAGCTCGGTGGCGGTGAAGGTCTCGGGGCTGTACTCGAGGACGAACTCCGTTTCCGGCTGCGCGGCGGCGAGCTGCTTGATGAGGCGCACGGCATCGACGGCCATCTTCACCACCTCCGGCTTGCTCATGCCGAAGACGGTCTCGCGGAAGACCGGCGAGGTGGCGTTGTAGACGTGGATGATCGCCCGCTTCGCGCCGCGCACGGATTCCATGGTGCGGCGGATGAGATGCTCGCGCGCCTGGGTGAGCACCTCGATGGTCACGTCGTCGGGGACGTGATGCCCCTCGATGAGCGTGCGCACGAAGTCGAAGTCGGTCTGCGAGGCCGACGGGAAGGCGACCTCGATCTCCTTGAAGCCGATGGCGCAGAGCGTCTTGAACATGCGCATTTTCTTCTCGCCATTCATCGGCTCGAAGAGCGCCTGGTTGCCGTCGCGCAGGTCGGTGCTCATCCAGACCGGCGCGCGGTCGATGACGCGGCCGGGCCACTGGCGGTCGGGAAGATTGACTGGCGGGAATGGGCGGTATTTGCTGGTGGGGTTGGGCAACATTACGGCTCTCCTGAATTTCGTTTCGATGGCGCAATCTTAGGGAAAACCGCTTGGCAGGTGCTTGCGTTTCATGGCTTGATTGAATTACATTGAGCAATAATATTGCTCTCATATGCATATTTCAGGAATCATCATGAACATAGACCGCTACGACCAGCAGATTCTTCAGGTATTGCAGGAAGACGGCCGCATCAGCAACCAGGATCTGGCCGACCGCATCGGCCTGTCGCCCTCCCCCTGCCTGCGCCGCGTGCGCGCGCTGGAGGAGGCCGGCATCATCGCCGGCTATCGTGCCCTGCTCGACGCGCGCAAGCTCGGCCTGACGCTGACGGCGCTGATCCACATTTCAATGGACCGCCATACACCGGAACGCTTCGAGAACTTCGAGTCGGAGATCGGCGCCATTCCCGAAATCGTCGAATGCCTGCTGATCACCGGTCAGGATGCCGACTACCAGCTCAAGGTGGTCGTCCGCGACATGGATGCGTATCAGGAACTGCTGCTGAACCGCATCACGCGCATTCCCGGCGTGACCGGCGTGCATTCGAGCTTCGTGCTGCGTCGCGTGGTAGACAGGACCGCCCTGCCCGTCGGCGACTGAATCGCTGCGACAATGTGTCGCAGTCCGATCCATCATCACAGGCTTATATTGCAGAGCATCATCAATCGCACCAAGGAGAACACCATGGATCGACGCGAAGCTCTGAAATACACCCTGGTCGCCGGCATCGGCCTGGCCAGCGCCACGCGTGGCGCGCAGGCAGCCCAGTGCGAAGGCGACGGCACCCCCCTGCAATTCGTGCCGAAAACCGCCCCCGATCCCAAGGCGAGCGAAAACGACATCGAGAAATATCCGAAGTGCCCCTACTGCGGCATGGACCGCAAGAAATTCCACCACTCGCGCATGCTGATCCAGTACAGCGACGACCTCGCTGACGGCACCTGCTCGATCCACTGCGGCGCCATCAGCCTGTCGCTCAACGTCGACCGTGATCCGAAGATGATGTGGGTCGGCGACAACGCCGCGGCCGGCGACACCAAGCCGCTGGTCGAGGTCGACAAGGCCACTTTCCTCGTTGGCAGCAAGATTCCCGGCGTGATGACCGCCAACAGCAAGGTCGCCTACGGCACTGAAGACGCCGCCAAGGCCGCTCAAGCCGCCAACGGCGGAGAACTGGTCAAGTTCGACCAGGCGCTGCTGGCCGCCTACGTCGACATGTCGAAGGACGTCAGCGCGATCCGCAGGCGCCGTGCCGAAAAGCGCAAGAAAATGATGGAGCAGCAGGGCAAGCCGATGAGCATGGAGCACAAGCACTGATGGTGCCGATGGCGCTGCGGCTGTTTCTAGCCGCACTGCTGTCCGTCTGGGTGGGGTTCGCCGCCGCCCAGGCGCCGCAAGCCTTCGCCAAGCCGCCACTGCAGTCGGGCGGCGTGCCGAAGCCCGGGCCGAAGGATCTGTGCCCGGTCTGCGGCATGCTCGTCGCGAAGTATCCACACTGGGTGGCGACCATCGTTTACAAGGATGGTCACGCACACCACTTCGACGGCGCCAAGGACATGTTCAAGTTCTGGTCCGATCCGCCGAAATACGCCGCCGGCCACAGCCGCGAGCAGATGGCCCGCATCGTCGTGACCGACTACTACAACCTGCAGCCGATCGACGCGAAGACCGCGCTGTTTGTGACCGGATCGGACGTGCTCGGCCCGATGGGCCACGAGTTCGTGCCGCTCGCCAGCCCTGCGGATGCGGAGGACTACATGAAGGAGCACAAGGGCAAGCGCATCCTGCGCTTCGACGAAGTCACCAAGGATCTGCCGCTACAGCTCGACGCCGGCAAGTTCTGATTCCCCCTTTCACGGGTATCCTGCATGCCCGTGAAAACCCCTCCCGAACTTCTCGCCCCCGCCGGCAGCCTGAAGATGGCGCAGGCCGCGTTCGACTACGGCGCGAACGCCATCTACTGCGGCCAGCCGCGCTACAGCCTGCGCGTGCGCAACAACGAATTCGGCGACCCCGGCAAGCTGGAAACCGCCATCGGCCTCGCCCATGCGCGCGGCGGCCAATGCTACGTCGTCAGCAACATCGTCCCGCACAACGCCAAGCTCGCGACCTACCTCGCCGACATGGCACCCGTGATCGCCATGCGGCCCGACGCGCTGATCATGGCCGATCCCGGCCTGATGCTGATGATCCGCGAGACCTGGCCGGAAATGCCGATCCATCTTTCCGTGCAGGCCAACACGCTCAATCATGCCGCCGTACGTTTCTGGCAGTCGGTCGGCGTCTCGCGCGTCATCCTCTCGCGCGAACTGTCGCTGGACGACATCGCCGAGATCCGCCAGCGCTGCCCCGAGATGGAGCTCGAAGTGTTCGTGCATGGCGCGCTGTGCGTGGCCTATTCGGGCCGCTGCCTGCTGTCGGGCTACTTCAACCATCGCGACCCGAACCAGGGAACCTGCACGAACGCCTGCCGCTGGTCCTACGACGCGAAGCCGGCCGCGGCGAATGCGACGGGCGACGTGGTGCTCATCGAGGAAGCGACGCGTCCGGGCGAGCTCATGCCGATGGAGGAGGACGAGCACGGCACCTACATCCTCAACTCGAAGGACCTGCGCGCCATCGAATACATCGACCGGCTGGTCGCCATCGGCGTCGACTCGCTGAAGATCGAGGGCCGCACCAAGTCGGCCTATTACGTGGCGCGCACCTGCCAGGCCTACCGGCGGGCGATCGACGATGCGCTGGCCGGGCGGGCCTTCGATGCCGGGCTGGTCGCGCAGCTCGACGACCTCGCGAGCCGCGGCTACACGGCCGGCTTCTACGAACGCCATCCCGACCGCGAGTACCAGAACTACCTCAGCGGCCTGTCACAGATGGGCGCCAGCCAGTACGTCGGCGACGTGACCGGCTATGTGGAGGGGCTGGCGGAAATCGACGTCAAGAACCGCTTCGCCGTCGGCGACCGGCTGGAGATCATCCACCCGGCCGGCAATGCGGTCGTCACCGTGGAACGGATGGAGAAAGTCGGCGCGGGCGGGACGGCATCAGCCGGACCCGCCGCCAACATGGGGATGGCAATTGCCATGGACGTCGCGCCGGGCAACGGGCACGTGGTGCGCATCCCGCTGCCGCCGGGCAAGGAAGGCGCCTTCCTTGCCCGTCTCGGATCAAATCGCTGATTCGTCCGTTTCGCCGGTGCGGATGCGCACGATCTGCTCGACCGGCATCACGAAGATCTTGCCGTCGCCGATCTTGCCGGTGCGCGCCGCCTTGATGATCGCCTCGATGGCGGTTTCGACGACGTTCTCGGCGACGACCAGCTCGATCTTGATCTTCGGCAGGAAGTCGACGACGTACTCGGCGCCGCGGTAGAGCTCGGTGTGGCCCTTCTGGCGACCGAAGCCCTTGACCTCGGTGACGGTCAGGCCGGTGACGCCGACCTCGGAGAGGGCCTCGCGCACCTCGTCGAGCTTGAAGGGCTTGATGATGGCTTCGATCTTCTTCATGCACTCAACTCCTGGTTAGTTCCACTCATCGGGATAGCGGGATGTTATCGGATAGCGCCAATCCTTGCCGAAGGCGCGCCGCGATATGCGGATGCCCGGCGGCGCCTGGCGGCGCTTGTATTCGTTGCGCTTGAGCAGGGTGACGACGCGCTTCACGTCGGCTTCCGGCAGGCCGGAAGCGACGATCTCCTTCGGACTTTCGTCGCGCTCCATGTAGGCGGCGATGATCGCATCAAGCACCTCGTAGGGTGGCAGCGAATCCTGGTCCGTTTGCCCCGGCTTCAGTTCGGCCGAGGGCGCCCGCGTGATGATGTTCTCCGGGATCACGTCCGACAGCGTGTTCCGGTAGCGTGCCAGCCGGTAGACGAAGGTCTTGAAGACATCCTTGATCACCGCGAAGCCGCCCGCCATGTCGCCGTAGAGCGTCGCGTAGCCGACCGCCATCTCGCTCTTGTTGCCGGTGGTCAGCACCAGCCGGCCGGTACGGTTCGACAGCGCCATCAGCAGCATGCCGCGGATGCGCGCCTGCAGGTTCTCGTCGGTGGTGTCCCATTCGGGCTTCGGCCCGAGCTTGCCGAAAGTCGGCGCCAGCAGAACGGCGAACTGATCCATCGCATCCTTGATCGGGATCTCGTCGTACTGCACCCCGAGACGGCGGATCATCGCGCGCGAATCGTCGAGGCTCATCTGCGCCGTCCATGGCGAGGGCATCATCACCGCGCGCACCTTGTCGGCGCCGAGCGCATCGACGGCGATCGCCAGCGTCAGCGCCGAATCGATGCCGCCCGACAGGCCGATGATGACGCCGGGGAAACCGTTCTTGCCGAGGTAGTCGCGCACGCCCAGCACGAGTGCTTCATAGACCATCGCCTCGACGGGCTGCTCCGCCGCCTGCCCGCCCGGCAGGATATGGCTGTCGCGGATCTCGACCAGCGTCACGGCCTCGCCGAAGGCGGGCAGCTGGTGCGTCAGCCGGCCAGCTGCATCGAGCACGAAGGAGGCGCCGTCGAACACCAGTTCGTCCTGCCCGCCGACCATGTTGCAGTAGAGCGCCGGGATGCCGTTCTCTTCCACGCGCTGCCGCAGCGTGGCATGGCGCGTCGCCTGCTTGCCCATGTGGAAGGGCGAGGCGTTGAGCACCAGCAGCACCTCGGCACCGGCATCCCGTGCCGCTGCAGCGGGTGCGGGCTCCCAGACGTCCGCGCAGATATTCACGCCGCAGCGCACGCCGTTCACCTCGAAGACGCCGGCCTGCGTGCCCGGCCGGAAATAGCGTGCCTCGTCGAAGACCTCGTAGGTCGGCAGGCGATGCTTGCGGTAGGTCGCCTCGATGCTTCCGCCGCGCAGCAGCGAGGCGGCGTTGTGGCGTGCGCCCTCGTGCATTTCGGGGTGGCCGACGATCGCCGGCAACGGCAGCCGTCCCGCCAGCGCCGACAATTCGCGCTCGCAGGCGCGGTAGAAATCGGGACGCAGCAGCAGGTCTTCGGGGGGGTAGCCGCACAGCGCCAGCTCGGGCGTCAGCAGCAGGTCGGCACCGAGCGCTTTGGCTTCCTGCGCCGCGACGAGGATGCGTTCGGCATTGCCCGCGACGTCGCCGACGGTGCAGTCGATCTGCGCCAGTGCGACTTTCAGGCCGGCCATGCTACTTGCCGAGCCGGCCGAGGATGCGGCCGTCGTCGGCGCAGAACCAGAGCGTCTCGAGCCGGCCCATGAAATAGCGGTTCTTCATCCACAGATCGACGGGCTGGGCCGGAATGGCGCGCCAGTAGGTGCCGCTTTCGGCACGCCAGGGTGCGGAGAAACGGCCGCGGGCGACGAGGTGGAAAGCGGTCACACCGGGAGCCACATTGGAATCGGCGACCTCGATGGCGAAGCCGTCGTCGGCATCGTTGCGCGGATAGAAATCGTAGGGATTGTCGAAGGCGAAGTAGTAGGCGTCGCGGCGGCGGAACGTCACGTTGAAATCGCCATAGGCGGCATCGTGCTCGACGTGCGGCGGTGCGGTTTCGGTTTCCCGCTTGCCGAGCGGCAGGTACTTGTAGCGATAGTAGTCCTCGCGTGCCAGGTCGGCTTCGGGATGCCAGTTCCAGCCTTCGGTGACGTCGTTGCGCCCCATGCGGTAGACCAGGCGGACTCGACCGTCGGCCAGGCGCAGGATCTCCCGGCGATCCTCGGCCGGATCGTCGACGCGCAGCGTGAATCCCTGCCCTGCCAGTCCGGCGAGTGCCGCCACCGGCAGTTCGGCCAGCCTGCGGTATTCGTCGAGGATGTCGCCGGCTCCGAGCAGTGCGCACGCCGAGCCGGCAGGAAAATCGCCCGCCCCGGCCAGAGCGGGCATCGCCAGCAGCAGGACCAGAGCGAAACGGGCAAACATCAGAATGCCGGCTTTTCCTTGGCGTCGTTGAAGCGCTTCACGCCGGTCATGATTTCCTTCTTGGCTTCCTCGGCATCGACCCAGCCCTCGACCTTGACGAACTTGCCCGGCTCGAGATCCTTGTAGTGGGCGAAGAAGTGCGAGATCGAATCCAGGGTCACCTGCGGAAAGTCGCGCGGCGACTCGATCTCGCGATAGATCGGCGTCAGCTTGTCGACCGGCACGGCCAGCAGCTTGGCATCCTCGCCGGCCTCGTCGGTCATCTTGAGCATGCCGACCGGGCGGCAGCGCACCACCACGCCGGGCGGCAGGGCGAACTGGGTCACCACCAGCACGTCGACCGGATCGCCGTCGCCGGCGATGGTGTGCGGGATGTAGCCGTAGTTGCAGGGATAGTGCATCGCCGTCGCCATGAAGCGGTCGACGAAGATCGCGCCGGAGTCCTTGTCCACCTCGTACTTGATCGGGTCGGAACGCATCGGGATCTCGATGATCACGTTGAAATCGTTCGGCAGGTCCTTGCCGGAGGGGACGTTGTTCAAGGCCACGGTGATCTCCCGGAAAAAAGCGCGATTATAGTTTGTTGCGCTGCAACATGCTCAAGATTTCACGCGGGGTTTCATTCGGCCTCGAAGCCGGCATCGTCAATGGCGGCGCACAACGCCTCCCGGGTCACCTGTGCGGCATCGAACTCGACCGTCGCCTGACCGGGAGTCAGTTGCACCTCGGCTTTCACCACCCCGGGCGTCTCGGAAAGTACTTTGGTCACGCTGGCGGTGCAGCCGCCGCAGGACATGCCGCTGATCTTGATCGTCGTCGTTTCCATGCTATTTCCTTTCAGGTTTCCAGCGCCGCAGCAGCAGCGAATTGCTCACCACCGACACCGAGCTCATCGCCATCGCCGCCCCGGCGATGACGGGATTGAGATAACCGAACGCCGCGGCCGGCAGGCCGATCACGTTGTAGATGAAGGCCCAGAACAGGTTCTGGCGGATCTTCGCCAGCGTCACGCGCGACAGCGAGATCGCGTCGGCGACGCCGTTGAGGTCGTCACGCATCAGCGTCACGTCGGCCGCCTGCATCGCCACGTCGGCGCCCGCGCCCATGGCGAAAGACACATCGGCCGCCGCCAGCGCGGGCGCGTCGTTGATGCCGTCGCCGGCCATGCCGACGACCTTGCCGGCCGCCTTCAGCGCCGCGACGTGGGAAGCCTTGTCGCCGGGCAGCACGCCGGCCTCGAAGCGGGATACGCCGGCCTGCCGGGCGATCTCGGCGGCGGTCGCCGCGTTGTCGCCGGTGAGCATCACCACCTCGACGCCGAGCTTTTGCAGCCGCGCGACGGCGGCTCGCGAGCTTTGGCGCAG
The DNA here is from genome assembly GCA_034004665.1 of Rhodocyclaceae bacterium. GTDB lineage: Bacteria > Pseudomonadota > Gammaproteobacteria > Burkholderiales > Rhodocyclaceae > Sulfuricystis. The sequence continues at coordinate 13,441 of JAVEWF010000029.1, forward strand.
CGGGTCGGCCACGGCGATCACGCCGAGGACGCTGCCGTCGACCTCCACGACGACCTGGCTACCGGCCGCGCCGCCGCTGGCGCCGAGCCAGTCGGGCGAACCAACACGCACCTGCCGGCCGCCGACCGTGCCCGTCATGCCCTTGCCGGGCACGGCCGTCGCGTCCTGCGGCGCGTCGAGGGACAGGCCGCGCGCCTTCGCCTCCGCCACCAGCGCGGCGGCGAGCGGATGCGTCGAGCCTTGTTCGAGGCTGGCGGCCAGCCGCAACACCTCATCCGCCGCCGTCCCGCCGGCACCGACTTTTATGTCCGTCACCACCGGCTTGCCTTCGGTCAGCGTGCCGGTCTTGTCGACCGCGAGGACGTTGATCTTCTCCGCCAGTTCGAGCGCCTGCGCGTTGCGGATCAGGATGCCGGCCTTCGCGCCGAGTCCGGTGCCGACCATGATCGCCGTCGGCGTGGCCAGCCCGAGCGCGCAGGGACAGGCGATGACCAGCACGGCGACGGCATTGATCAGCGCGTAGGTGAAGTCGCCGTAGCTCCACATCCAGCCCGCGAAAGTGACGAGCGCGATCGCCGTCACCACGGGCACGAAGACCGCGGCGATCCTGTCGGCGAGCCGCTGCACCGGCGCCTTCGACCCCTGCGCCTGTTCGACGAGCGCGATGATGCCGGCCAGAAGGGTGTGGGATCCGACACCGGTCGCCCTGCAGCGCAGCAGCCCGTCGCCGTTGATCGTCGCGGCGAAGACCTTGTCGCCAGGCGCCTTGGCGACCGGCAGGCTCTCGCCGGTCAGCATCGCCTCGTTGGCGCTGGACGTGCCGGCGACCACCTCGCCGTCGACCGGCACGGCCTCGCCCGGCCGCACCACGACCACATCCCCGGGAATCAGACTTTTCACCGGCAACTCGACGAGTTGGCCGTCCCTTTCCACATGCGCCGTCTGCGGCTGCAGCTTCATCAGCGATTCGATCGCCGCCGAGGTCTTCGCCTTGGCGCGCGCCTCGAGGATCTTGCCCATCAGCACCAGCGTGATGACGGTGGCCGAGGCTTCGTAGTAGACGTGCAGGTGGGTCCAGTCGAGCAGCCAGATCACCGTGCTGTACAGCCAGGCGGTGGTGGTGCCGAGCGCGACCAGCACGTCCATGTTGCCGCTGCCGCCGCGCACCGCGTTCCAGCCGCCGACATAGAAGCGCCAACCGATCCAGAACTGGATCGGGGTGGCGAGGGCGAACTGCAGCCAGCGCGGGATGATGTCCTCGCCATGGTCATGTACGCCGAGCGAGAACCCGCCGTCGAACATGGCGGGCATCTGCGCCAGCAGCGGCAGCGTCAGCAGCAGGGCGATCCAGAAACGCCGCAGCTCGGCGCGATAGGCAGCCGCCTTGCGGGCCTTCTCCTCCTCGCGGGTATCGGCCGTCGACGGCGCGGCAGTGAAACCGGCCTTGACGACCGTGGCGATGAGCTTTTCGACGTCGGCCTGCGTCGCATCGAAGCGGATGTGCGCCCGCTCGGCGGGCAGGTTCACCGTCGCCTCGACGCCCGGAAGCTTGTTGAGCTGGCGCTCGATCCGCGCCGAGCAGGCGGCGCAGGTCATGCCGCCGATCGAGAGTTCGACGGTATCGCAGGCGGCGACTGTCTGGTCGTTATTCAAAGTTGATCGGTTCCGGTTTCTCGGTCGGCCGCTGCTCGCTGTTCCACGCCTCGTAGCCGCCGGCCATCGAGACGATGTTGCTGTAGCCGATGCGCTGCAGCTGCACGGCCGACAGCGCGGCGCGACCGCTGGTGCGGCAGTAGATCAGGAAGGCGCCGTCCTTGTTGGCGCATTCCGGCACCATGCCGATCTTGAACTCGAGGATGCCGCGCGGGATGTTGATCGCGCCCGGCAGGTGGCCGGCGGCGTATTCGTCGTACTCGCGCACATCGATCACGACGCGCTTGCCGAGCAGTTGCTGGGCATCGGCGGTGCCGACTTCCTTGATCTGGGATTTCGCCTCGACGACGAGGTCGTGGGGGGTGATGGCCATGGGTCTCTCCGTAGGTTGTTTTATGGGCGGACGATATTGTATAGCCCGTAAAGTCCATACCCGAGCACCAGCAACCCTGACACCATACGGGTCATGCGCGCCTGCGCGAACCGGCGGAAGCGTGCCAGCAGCAGCCCGGCGAGCAACAGGTTCGGCAGCGTGCCGAGGCCGAAGGCCAGCATCAGCAGGGCCCCCTTGCCCGCCGAACCGGCGGCGAGCGCGGTCGTCAGGGCACTATAGACGAGCCCGCAGGGCAGCCAGCCCCACAGCAGGCCGAGCGGCAGTGCCTGTGCGACGCCGCGCACCGGCAGGAAACGGGCGGTGAAGGGCTGGATGCGCCGCCACACGCCCTGCCCGCTGCGTTCCAGCCAGGCCAGCGTCTGCGTCGCCCCGAGCAGGTAAAGACCGAGCGCGACCAGCATCAGGCTCGCGAACAGGTAGAGGCCGCGCTGCAGCGCCATCAGGTCGCCGGCCGCGGCACCGAGCGCGCCCGCCAGCAATCCGGCCAGCCCGTAGCTCGTGATGCGGCCCAGGTTATAGGCGAGGTGCACCGCTACCGACGCACCGCCTTGCGGAGACTGCAGAGAAAGCGCCCCGACGATGCCGCCGCACATGCCAGCGCAATGGCCCGCGCCGAGCAGGCCCACGATGAACAGGGCCAGAATGGGGTTATCCACGCCGTCCAGCCAGTGCCGACGTTTCGGGGAGGCTCAAATGACTTTCGAGTACCGCACGCGCTCGCGGTCGGCGCGCAGGTATTTGTCGAACACCATCGCGATGACGCGCACCAGCAGGCGTCCTTTCGGCTCGACGGTAATCCACTGGTCGTCGATGCTCAGCAGGCCGGCGGCTTCCATCTCCCGCAGGTCGGCCAGTTCGGATGCGAAATAGGACTTGAAGTCGATCAGGTGGGCGATCTCGATCGACTCGATCGACAGTTCGAAGTGGCACATCAGCGCCTGGATGATCGAGCGGCGCAGCAGGTCGTCGGCGGTCAGTTCGAGGCCGCGCATCACCGGCAGCACGCCCTGGTCGAGCGCGTCGTAGTACTCGTCGAGGGTGCGGTAGTTCTGGCAGTAGGTCGGTCCGACCTTGCCGATGGCGGAGACGCCGAAGGCGAGCAGGTCGGCCTCGGCATGCGTCGAATAGCCCTGGAAGTTGCGGTGCAGCCGGCCCTGCCGCTGCGCCACGGCGAGTTCGTCGTCCGGCTTGGCGAAGTGGTCCATGCCGATGAAGACGTAGCCCGCGTCGGTCAGGCGACGGATCGCCAGCTGCATGATCTGCAGCTTGGTATCGGGGCTCGGCAGATCGGCTTCGTGGATACGCCGCTGCGGCTTGGCCAGCGCCGGCAGGTGGGCGTAGTTGTAGATCGAGAGGCGGTCCGGCGACAGCTTGATGACTTCGTCGAGCGTGTGATTGAAGCTGATGACATTCTGCTTCGGCAGGCCGTAGATCAGGTCGACCGAGAGGCCCTTGAAGCCGAATTCGCGCGCCGACTCGATGACGAGCTGTGTTTCCTCAAGGCTCTGGATACGGTTCACCGCCTGCTGCACGCGCGGGTCGAAGTCCTGCACGCCGACGCTCATGCGGTTGAAGCCGAGCTCCGAGAGCAGCTTGACCGTTTCGCGGTCGACCTTGCGCGGATCCACTTCGATCGAATACTCGCCATCGGGCAGCATTTTGAAATGCTGCCAGGTCATCTCCATCAGGCGGCGCATCTCGTCGTGCGACAGGAAGGTCGGCGTGCCGCCGCCCCAATGCAGCTGGATGACGTCGCGCGGGCCGTCGAGCGACTCCGCCTGCAAGGCAAGCTCCTTGCCCAGATATTTCAGGTACTTGGCGGAACGGCCGTGATCCTTGGTGATGATCTTGTTGCAGGCGCAGTAGTAGCAGATCGTGTTGCAGAAGGGGATGTGAAAGTATAATGAGAGCGCCCGGCCAATCCCGCCGATCGTGCGTTTGCCCAGCCAGGAACGATAGGCGGCTTCGTCGAAGGCTTCGACGAAACGATCAGCCGTGGGGTAGGACGTGTAGCGCGGACCGCTCACGTCAAAGCGGCGGATGATCTGCGGATCGAAAATCAGTTCTTGGTAATGGCTCACGGCGGAAATGACGGCGGGAATGACAGTGTGTACTCAGGATGACCGGGGCGACTGCGCAGGCTCTGATGGCTGCTTCTGCCACGACAGGCTCGCAGGATGCAGCAAGCACGGCCGGTCTACGTTGACACAGATCAAAGCTCCTGTTTTTGCAGGGGGAATCGCTGCATGCATGCCCGTCTGAATTCCCTGTCCGTCCCCGCGCTGCGCGAGGCCTGTTCGCAATGCAACCTGCGCGAACTCTGCCTGCCGGTCGGACTTTCCGACCGCGAGCTCGGCCAGCTCGACGAACTGGTGAACCTGCGCCGGCGCATCCTGCGCGGCCAGCACCTCTATCGGGGCGGCGATGCCTTCGAGGCGATCTACGCCATCAAGACCGGCTTCTTCAAGACCGACGTGCTGCTCGAGGACGGCCGCGAGCAGGTGACCGGCTTCCAGATGGCCGGCGAGATCCTCGGACTCGACGGCATCGGCTCCGAAAAACACACCTGCAACGCCGTCGCGCTGGAGGACAGCGAGGTCTGCGTGATTCCCTTCACCGACCTCGAGAACTACTCCCGCGAGATCGGCGCCCTGCAGCACCACTTCCACAAGGTGATGTCGCGCGAGATCGTGCGCGACCACGGCGTGATGATGCTGCTCGGCATCATGCGCGCGGAAGAACGGCTCGCCGCTTTCCTGCTCAACCTCTCGCAGCGCTTCACCGCCCGCGGTTACTCGCCTACCGAGTTCAACCTGCGCATGACGCGCAACGAGATCGGGTCCTATTTAGGTCTCAAGCTCGAGACCGTCAGCCGCGCGTTCTCGCGCTTCCAGGAGGAAGGGCTGATCACGGTGCACCAGAAGCACATCCAGATCCTCGACGTGGCCGGCCTGAAGAAACTGCTGTCCGAGCGCCGCGCCTGATCAGGCGAAGCGGGACAGAAAGCCGAGCGGATCCTTGGTCAGGGCCACCGACACGATCCAGCCGAACACGGCAGCCGCCGCCAGCCCGGCACGGACGCGCAGTCCCGGAGGGCGTTTCGCCTGCAGCGCCAGCGCACCGAGAATGATGTAGGCGATGAGGCCGAAGACCTTCGCCGTCAGCCAGGCATCAAGGAACGGATACTGTCCGATCAGGACCGTCAGCGCGATCGCCGCCGCGAGCAGGATCGCATCGTTGACGTGCGGCACGATGCGCAGCCAGCGCCGCTCAAGCAGCCGTTGCGTCAGCGCCGACTTTTTCAGATGGAGAAAACCGCGCAGACAGAAGCCCGTGATGCTGAGCACCACGCAGGTGATATGCAGGTGCTTGATCGCCAGATAAAGCATCGTTCCAGACCGTTCAAAGAATGATATGGTTGCGCCCCACGGAGAGAGCCCCATGACACAGCATACCGAAAACCGCATCGACATCCCCGCCCTGTTGGCGCGCCTGCCGCTGTTCCAGGAACTGACCCCGGAGCAGGTCGCCCACATCGCGGCCCAGGCGCGTGAAAAACGCCTGTCCAAGGGAGAGATGCTCTTCCAGAAGGGCGACCCCTCCCGCGGTTTCTACGTCATCATCTTCGGCCAGCTGAAGCTCGCCTTTCCCTCCTCGACCGGCAACGAGAAAGTCGTCGACATTCTCGGCCCGAAGCAGAGCTTCGGCGAAGCGGTGATGTTCATGGATCGCCCCTACCCGGTGTTCGCCGAGGCGATTTCCGACACGCTGCTGCTGCACGTCGCCAAGGATGCGGTATTCGAACTGCTCGCCAACGATCCGTCCTTCGCCCGCCACATGCTCGCCGGCCTGTCGATGCGGCTGCATTCGCTGGTACAGGACGTCGAGTCGTATTCCCTGCGTTCCAGCGCCCAGCGCGTGATCGGCTACCTGCTGCAGCACTGCCCGAACGAAGGCAACGGCCAGTGCGAGGGCAGCATCGAGATCACCCTGCCGACCTCCAAGCAGATCATCGCCTCGCGGCTCAACCTGACGCCGGAAACCCTGTCGCGCATCTTCCACGACCTGGCCGACGCGGATCTGATCTCGGTACAGGGCAAGCAGATCACCATCAACAACCTGCGGCGGCTGCGCGAATACGATCTCTGAAGCCGCGATAGGCCCGCACCGCCAGTATCAGGTTCCACGCCAGCCAGGCGCAATCGATCGCGAACGCGAGCCCGGCCACCCGCGCCACGGCGGGTACCCAGACCGCCGCCAGCAACAGGCCCAGCGCCAGCAGGTGGATGTGGAACTGCCGGCGCATCGCCGTTTCGGCGAGCATCTGGTTCATCGTCGGCGGCAGCGTGCCCAGCCCGCAAATGCGCTGCAGGTGCAGCCAGCTGACGAAAGGCACGATCTTGTAGAGCATCCCCGCGATCGCCGACACGAAGACGCCCACCATCGCCAGCAGGCCGACCCAGACCGCGGCGCGCGGGTCGCCACCGACCGACGGGATGGCGAGGAATGCCAGCGCGGACAACAGGATCGCCAGCAGGCTCAGCATCGCGGTGCGGAAGAACAGCAGGGTCGTGTCCCCGACCTTGCGCCTCCGGCGGCTCTGGATATAGAGGGTGCCTGCTGCGAACAGCGCACCGACACCGAGGCCGCCGAGAAAGACGGCCTTGAATCCGATTTCGCTCACACCGACGAATTGCAGCGACCACAGCAGAAGCACGGCCAATAGCAGCAACGGGATCCCGCGCGCGAGCCAGGCCGGATAGGCGGGTGTGAGTTGAAACATCGGCACGACGAAATAGGACACGCCGGCCAGCAGCACCAGGGCCCATCCGCCCAGCCCCCAGGCGGCATGGATGTCGGTGAGCATCAGCAACGGCCACTCGGCCCCGCGCGCCAGGCCGGTCGCCAGCGTGGCGCCGAGGGCCATCGTCACCAGCAGGGCGATCAGGGCGATGCGCAGGGCAATGATGGTCGGTCCGCGCGCCGGTGTGCGCCACAAGGCGATGCTGACGACGATGCCGAAGAACCCCAGCCCCAGCACGAAGCTGTGGGCCGCCGCCATGAACAGGGCGGAGCGCTGGGTCAGGAAAGCCCCCACCAGCAGCATGGCGGACGCCGCCAGCACGGGATGAACGATGCCGGCCACCAGCCGCGGACGCCAGATATTGCCGCCTGCCGCGACCGGGACGAACTGCAGCAGCGCACCGCACATGGCCTGAAGCATGAACCCGACGACCAGCAGATGCGTCGCTGCCAGCGCAGCGGGCATCCAGCGGGAGGCGAGCATCTCTCCGCCCTGCAGGAACAGCAGCAATCCCGCGGCGATACCGAAGAGCGGCGCCGTCAGAAAAAAACGAAAAGGCACCGCGATCGGCGGTGCCTGCTCGAAGGATAGATTCGGGTGCATCGCTGCAGCCTGCGCGTGGGCTAGGCGCGTCGACGGATATGGATCTCGTGGGTCCCGTCGTCCTGCATCTGCTCCTGCCAGACGTACCCATTGTTGCGCAGCACGTTGAAGAGCGGCTGTGGCTGGCAATAGAGCAACATCACCAACTCCCCGCCGGGCGGCAGGGTATCGAGGGCGGCCAGCGCACGCTCGAGCGGCTCGGGCGGCTGCATCTCGCGGCCGTCGATCACTACCCGGCCGGCATTCAGGGCGTCGTCAGACACGTCTCGTCCAGCCTCTCGTTCAAGCGCGCGCCCAGCGGCCCTGACTGGCTTGCCAGGCTGCGGTCGCACATCGGGTAGAGGATGTTTTCCTCCTTCATGTTGTGCTGCTGCATGAGGATCAGCAACGTTTCGGCCGCGCCCGCGAAACCGGCCGCATCACGCGCCTGCATGCTGTCATCCATGCGTGCGACGAGATCGCGCATCTGCGCATGTTCGAAGCGCATCATCTGGGTCGGGCCGCCGGTCATGCCGGTCGTCGCCTCGAACGCAGGGAACAGCACTTCCTCTTCAGTACGAAAATGGGTTTCCAGTTGCTGGTGGAAGGCATTGAAATTCTGCGCAGCGGCCTGCCACTCACCTTTCGCGGCGGCAGCTTCGGCCTCCGCGAACAGCGAGTCGCAATGCTTGTGGTGGCGATGCATCGGGTCGGTCAGTGCGGTCATGGGGCAGCGGCTTCTCTTGCTTCGGGCATGTCATTTTCACCAGTGCCCGCACCGGTCGCCTTGACACGGGTCAACCCCCAGCTCCTCGGGGCCGGTACTCAGGCCTTGACGACGCCGACCTCGAGCTGGGCGAACCAGTCGATGAAGCGGCGCACCTGGTCGCCACGATAGATCGCACCGTGCTGCGGGCACAGCATGTCGATGTCGAGCTGGCTGACACGGGCGCACCAGTCGCGCTTGGCCTTGTCCGATCCCATCCAGCGCCGGTGGAAACCCTCGGCGTGGCGGATATGACGGTCGAAATCCTCGACGAACAGGTTCGTTTCGTCGGGCGGCAACAGCGCGGCGCCAATGTCCCCGGAGAACAGGATCTTCGCCTTCGGATCGTAGAGATTGAAGTTGCCCGACGAGTGCAGATAGTGTGCCGGCACGGCCCGTAGCCGCTGACCGCCGACCACGATATCGGCCCCTGCGTCCGGCAGGGCCACGAAGGTTTCCTGGTCACCGCCGAAATGCGGGACGAATCCGGTCCACAACCAGCTCACATAGCACTTGATGCCCGGATTGAATTCGCGCCACAGGGACAGCGACGAAATGATGTCCGGATCCTGATGGCTGGCGAACAGCTTGTCGATCTTGCGTGGATCGAATTCCGCGGACAGCGCGGAAAACACGGCCGGGAAGATCTCGCTGCCGCCCGGATCCAGCAGGACTGCGTCGTCGCCATCGACGACCAGATATTCGTTGGTATCGATCAGGTAGTCCGGCCGGTTCGGATCGCGCACGATGGCGATCCATTTGTGGCTGCCGGATTCGAAGATGACGCGCGCGGTTTTCATGACGGGTCTTCCTGTTGCTTGGTGAGGCTTTCGAGAGAGCGCTGGATCTCGCCGATGGTGCGTTCGAAATCGCTCGAGACCTGCATCAGCGCGGCTGAAAAGGGTCCGCCATAGGCGGCCTCGATCTTCGCCGAGCGCGCCAGCAGGCTGCCGAGCTCGACGAGCTGCGCCGTATCGGCGATCATCTGCCCCAGCCGCCGCTTCAGGGTCGCGATCTGCTCGCGGTGCCGCGCATAGGCCTGGTTGTGGCGGGTGCGCATCAGGTCTTCGATCAGCTGGCGGCTCAGGCCGCCCGACTCCTGCCGCGTCCGGTCGAGCACGCCGCTGAGACGCGCCTGCTTCACCAGGGCCGTCACGGTCGCCACGCTGCCGTAGGTCATCTCGCGCAGCTGGCTCATCTGTTTCTGGAGATCGGTGGCGAAGCGGCGCAGCTCGTTCGACAGCACGCCGAAGCCGAGCGCGGTCTGGCCGGCGCGCTTGGCGAGGAAGATCGCGTTCATCGCCATCAGGTTGATCTTGAACGCGGTCGCCACCACGCTCTTGATCTCCTCGTTGATATGCACGATGCGACGCAGTTCGCGTCCGGTATCCCGCGTGCTTACCGTCGTCATGGTTCCCTCCGGACGTTCGTCCCCCGCCGGTCAGGGCAGGGCGATCGCCTCGCCCTTGCTGTAACGGTAGTCGTTGAAGATGTGCTCGGCGGAGAGCAGGTCGTACTCCCCGTCCGCGCGCCGGTGCGTGGTGTCCTTGAGTCGATAGGTGTAATGGCCGCAGGTCCACAGGTCGAAATTGCGCATGTGGGTACACAGGCAGGTCTTGTCCCGCACCTTGACCTTCTTCGCTTCCGGGTGCAGCGCCACTTCCCGGTTGTACGCATCGATGTACTGGCAGTTGCCGCTCGCGTCGAGCAGGTAGCCATAGGCCTCGCAATTGGGGCGGATGCCGTCGCCGATTGCCGGGCTGTTCTTCAGCATGCGCATCGGGTAGCCGGTCGGGGAAATGCCGTTCACCTCGATGTCGTCCTCGTCCGCCTTGAAATACTCCTGCTTGACGTCGTCGGGCAGCCCGCATTCCTTCGCCACCGTGAAGCGTGTCGCGACCTGAACCGCGGCGGCACCGTTATCGAGAAAGGTGGCGGCATCTCCGCCCGTGAAGATGCCACCGGCCGGAATGAGCGGAATATCGAGCTGTTCGGCAGCCAGCCAGGCGCCAATTTCGGCAACGATCGCCGCCAGGTCGAACTTCGCCCAATCCATGCCGAAGCCGAGATGGCCGCCGGCCAGCGGTCCCTCGACGACGACGTAGTCGGGGAGGCGACTCGTGCGGGCGCTCTTCTTCAGGAACAACTGCAGCGCACGCAGCGAGGAAACGATGATGCCGAGCTTGGCATCGCGGAAACGCGGATGGTCCTCCATCAGCGCGAAAGAACCCAGATGCAGACCGGCCGCCAGCGTGATGCCGTCGATGCCGGCATCGAGCGCGGAGCGCAGGCGCACCCGCAGCGTCTCCTTCGGCGCGTTCATCGTCAGCTTTTCCATGCAGTTGATCAGGATCAGCCCGTCGCCGCGTTTGGCCTCCATGGTGCGCCGGACATGGGTCTCGGTCGCCTCGGCCAGCAAGGCCAGGTCGAACTGCACGTCGGACTTGTCGCTGTTGGCGACGTTGTACTTGTAGAGCTTGAGCTTGTCCTTGACGTACTTGGTGTTGTAGCGGCGGTCCGATACCGTCGGCACCATCGCGTCCGAGATATGGCCCACGCCACCGAGCCGCGCCGCCTCGAGCGCCAGCTCGGCGGTCGAGATGTCCACTCCCATCCCGCCGATGACGATGGGCACCAGTTCATGCGTACCCAGACGCAGGCGGAAATCGTCCACACATTTCATTATCGTGTCCCCGGCCGGATGCGTCGGTCATCTGGCGGATCCGACGTATTGCGGCCTAAGTTATAGGCCGCAATGATAGCCCACCATCGACGGAACCGGCGTCCTGCCGGCACCGACTTTTATCGCGCCGAATCCGCCTACTGCTCGAGCACGTAGGTGCCGGGCGCGGCGGCGAGCGCCGGATAGGTCTTGCTGGCGGCCGCCTGGGGCTTGCCGAGGGTGCCGGACTGCGGCTTGAGCCATGCCATCCAATCCTCCCACCAACTGCCGGCATGGTGCGCCGCACGCTCCTGCCACTCCTCCGGGCTGTCGTGCCGTTCGGCATCCGCAACCCAGTACTCGCGCTTGGGCGGCATGACGACCGGATTGACGATGCCGAGGATATGTCCGGAGCTCGACAGCACGTAGCGCTTCGGCCCGGACACCGCATTGTTGATGCGGAAGGTCTGCTTCCAAGGGGCGATATGGTCGTCGGCCGCCGCGACCGCGTAGACCGGCTGGACGATGCGCGCGAGATCGATCGGCTGGCCCGCGATCTCGAGGGCATCCTTCCTGATCAGCTTGTTGTCGAGATAGAGGTTGCGCAGATACCAGGCGTGCATGCGCGCCGGCATGCGGGTGGTATCCATGTTCCAGAACAGCACGTCGAAGGGCGGCGGCTCCTCTCCGTACAGGTAGCCATGCACCACGTAGTGCCAGATCAGGCTGTTCGAGCGCAGCAGGCGGAAGGCGGCGGCCATCTCCTTGCCGTCGAGATAGCCCTTCTGCTCCATGTTGCGCACGAGGTACTTGTAGCTGCCCTCGTCGAGGAAGACCTCGATGTCGCCCGGCTTGTGGTAATCCACCAGCGTGGTGAAGAAGGTGGCGCTCGCCACCGGCACCTTCTCGGGCGCATAGCGCCGGTTCGCCCAGGCAAGATAGGCCGACAGTGCCGCCCCTCCGATGCAGTAGCCGGCCACATGCACTTTCTCGCTCTTCGAGATGCTGCATGCCGCGGCAATCGCCGCACCGATGCCCTCGGTCATGTAGTCGTCGAAACCGACGTCGGCCATCGTCGCATCCGGATTCTTCCAGCTCGTGATGTACACGTCGAAGCCCTGCTCGAGCAGGAAGCGGATCATGCTCTTCTTCGGCACCAGATCGAGAATGTAGAACTTGTTGATCCACGGGGTGACGATCAGGATGGGCGTCCGCCAGGTCTGCGCCGCCGTCGGCGTGTAGTGGATCACCTCCAGCAGGCGGTTGCGCAGCACGACCTGCCCCGGCGTCGTTGCGAGATTGACGCCGACCTTGAAGTCATCCGGCCGCGTCATGCGCACGTTGCCTGCCTGCAGATCGGCAATCAGGTTGCGCATGCCGTGCATCAGGCTGTCGCCATTCGTGGCGGCCGCCTTCCGCATCGCGACAGGGTTGGTGAACAGGAAATTGGTCGGCGCCATCGCGTTCAGCCATTTCCGCCACCAGAACGCGGCACGCCGTCTGTCCCGGCCCGACAATCCGGGCGTCCGGTACAGCATGTCCTGCAGATGGTGAGTGAACGTGAGATACCACTCCTTCGTGATGTCCCACGTCGCGGACTCGGTCCATACAGGATCGGAGAAACGTGTGTCGTCAGGATTCGGCAGCTCGACATCCTCGCTCGGCAGGCCGAGCATGCGTTGCCACGAATGCCACTGCAATGCGAGCATGCGTGTCGAAAACTCCGAGGCGGCTTCGGCCAGTTCCTGCGGGTGCGCCAGCCACGCGAGTTGCGCATGCACCAGCGGCATCGACATGCCCAGCGGATCGATATTCGCCTCGACGACTTCGTTCAGGGCCTGCATGGCCCGGTGCGGCGGCATGCCGTTCGCCGTACGCTTGACTGTTGCCATGATCCACTCTCCTTGATTGCGTTATGATTGTGGCGAGTATGGTCCATGGCGTGTTGACCTGCGTCAAGCGCGCCTCCAACCGCCCTGCAAGGAGGGGTAGACATGTTCAAACACATTCTCGTTCCGACCGACGGCTCCGAGTTGTCCGGCGAAACGGTCAAGCGTGCCATCAGCTTCGCGCGGGAGAGCGGGGCTCGCGTCACCTTCTTCTACGCGAAACCTGAGTACCCGGTCGCCTTCTACGGCGAAGGCGCCTTCATCGACCCGACCACACCCGAAAAATTCGCCGAAATGGCCGACCAGCAGGCGCAGGAAATCCTCTCTGCCTGCGAACAGCTGGCCCGTGACGGCAACGTCGCTTCCGCCTCGCTCGCCGTGACGAGTGATATCCCTTACGAAGCCATCATCGCCGGCGCCAGCTCGGCCGGCTGCGACCTCATCTTCATGGCCTCGCACGGTCGTCGCGGCATCAGCGGTCTGTTGCTGGGTTCGGAAACGCAGAAGGTGCTGACGCACTCGAAGATCCCGGTACTCGTCTACCGCTAGCCCGGCAATGCTCAATCGCGCACTCGCCATCATCCATGACGAACACCGCACGCTCGGCGCGGTGCTGCACGGTTTGCGTTTTCTCGTTCGGGAGATGCTGGAGAAGGGAACGCAACCCGACTTCAAGCTGCTCTGGGCGATGATTTACTACATGGATGCCTTTTCGGAGCGCCTTCACAACCCGCGTGAAGACATCTACCTGTTCGCACGACTGAAGCAGCGCACGCACGAGGCCGATGACATCATCGCCACGCTCGAGCGCCAGCATCAGGAAAGCACCCAGCATGTACGCGCGCTGGAGCAGGCGCTCGGTCAACTCGAAGCCGGTGCGCCCGATGCACTCGCCCTCTTCGCCCGGGCGGCTGACAGCCTCGTCGAAGAGGCATGGCAGCACATGAGTCTTGAAGAAAAGGTCGTCATCCCCCTGGCGAAAAAGCACCTGACCGCGGACGACTGGGTCGACATCGCCGAAGCTTTCGACGAGAACGGCGACCCGCGTTTCGGACCGAAACCCGATCACGAATTCCGCGATCTATTCACGCGCATCGTCAATCTCGCACCCCCGCCGATCGGCGTCGGACCAGCGCACGAATAACCACGGTCGACAAAAAAGCGGGGCTGCAGAAAAGGCAGGCCCCGCTCATGTCTCAAACCTTTATGACAAGGTTTACTGCTTGTTCGCGTTCTTCGCGTCCTCTTCCATGTGCTTCTTGGCGTAATTGTAGATATAGACCACGAAGACGGTCGCAAAAGCGATCGTGAAGACGCTCAGCAGGCCGATGTCCGAACCGAACAACAATTTCAAGGCTTCCATGGCTTTCTCCCCTAGTTAAAAAGACAACTGCGACTACGATGACGGCCGGGCGACGGTCTCCCCTCCGCCAATGACCGTTTCGGCTGCGGCAGGCAGCACGACGCTGCCCATCAGGCGCCATGTCCGCGACTCATCCTCGATCAGGACGATCCAGTGTCCCGAGGCAGGCAGATTGATGGGGCCGGCATAGATCTTCCCTTCGCGAACCAGACGCGCGCGCTGATCGAGCCCGGCACGAGTCGGGTGGGACAGACTGACCAGCAGGGCCTCCGGCGGGGCCTCGAAGCTGCCGGCAAGACGCACCCGCAAGCCTCCCTCGGCCATGCTCAGGCCGGCCGTCAAGCCGAGTTCTACGGCATGGCGGCTGCGAGCCAGGGTCTCGCCGGCGGCCTGCCCCTGCTTGTAATAGTCCTCGGTCACCAGACCGTCGCTGCTGCTCACCGCCAGCCAGGCCGTGACGATACCGGCAACGATGACGATGAACGGACCGGCCATGAGTAGCCAGGGCCAGGGTTCTCGGTACCAGGGATTGGGTTTTTCCATTGTCGTGGCAGTCATGGGGTATTCGTTACGGCATCAGGAAGGTGGCTTTTTCATGCACCGCCAGATTCTCGACGTTGTTTGCCTTCACGTCGAAGAAGATCTTGTGCGAGCCCTTGCCGGCAGCCTCCGGCGGAACACGTACTGCGAGGGTGAAACTCTTCGTCGTCGCAGGCGACACCTCGATTTCACTTTCACCGGAAAGTTCGATGCCCGTCAGGCCGCTCACCGAGATGGTGTAGCGGTGGGCCTGCTCCGTGACGTTCATGACCTGCAGGCGATACACGTTCTCGATCAGCCCGCCCTCGGCTTCGCGGGCGAGCACTCCGCGGTCACGAATCACGTTCACGCGGAGGTCGGCCTTGTGGGCAAGGCCCCAGATCAGTGCGAGCGTGATGCCGATAAGGATGACGGTATAGATGATGATCCGCGGCCGGACGATGTGACCGAGGATCTCCTTGCGGCCCCAGTGCTTCTCGAGTGCATTTTCCGTCGTATAGCGGATCAGTCCCCTGGGGTAGCTCATCTTGTCCATGACCTGGTCGCAGACGTCGATGCAGGCCGCGCAGCCGATGCACTCGTACTGCAGTCCATTGCGGATGTCGATGCCGGTCGGACAGACCTGAACGCACAGGCCGCAGTCGACGCAGTCGCCCTTGCCCACCGTCTTCGGATCGACGCCTTTCTTGCGCTGCCCGCGCGGTTCGCCGCGCTCGGGATCGTAGGTGATGACCAGGGTATCCGGATCGAACATCACGCTCTGGAAGCGGGCGTACGGACACATGTAGAGGCAGACCTGCTCGCGCATGATGCCGGCGAAGAAGTAGGTCATGAAGCCGTAGAAGAAGATCCAGAAGGTTTCCCACGGACCCAGCGTCCAGGACCAGACCTCGCCCCACAGGACCGAAACCGGAGTGAAGTAGGCGACCAGCGTGAAGCCGGTCCAGAGTGACAGCAGTCCCCAGGCACCGTACTTCATGGCGCGCAGGCGGAATTTGCGCCCGTCCATGGGCGCCTTGTCGAGCTTGATGCGCGCGTTGCGATCTCCCTCGATCTTCTGCTCGATCCAGAGAAAGATTTCCGTATAGACCGTCTGCGGGCAGGCATAGCCGCACCACAGCCGGCCCGCCACCGCGGTGAACAGGAACAGGGCGTAGGCGGAAATGATCAGGATGATCGCGAGGTAGAACACATCCTGCGGCCACAGCACCAGACCGAAGATGTAGAACTTGCGATTGACCAGATCGAAGAGAACGGCCTGGCGGTCGTTCCATTGCAGCCAGGGCAGGCCGTAGTAAAGCAGCTGGGTGAACCAGACCAGGGCCCAGCGCCAGTTGGCAAACAGGCCTGTGACGGCACGGGGATGGATTTTCTTGCGCGCCTTGTAGAGCGTTTCCTCTACGACAGGCGGATTACTGGCGGGATTGGGGGATGAATCGCTCATGTCTGCAAACTCAAGGGTGGATGATGGAGCTTAATGTAACCGGTAAAGCATGCGACAACTCAAGTCAGGCAATCCCCTCGCATTGCCGACGGCACCGGCTGCCCACCCCCTCGGACAGTCTCCGGCGCATGGCTGCGCCGGAGGTTGGTACCGAACTACTCGAATTACTTCTGTTCTGCCGGCGCTGCTTCGGCAGTGGCCGGCTCGGCCGGTGCTGCTGCGGCTTCCGGCTTGACGCCGCCGCCGAGACCCCAGACATAGGCCGTCAGGAGATGCACCTTGGCTTCGCCGAGGAACTCGCCGAAAGCCGGCATCTGGTTCTGCATGCCATTGGTGACGATCTCGATCTGCTTGGCTTCGGCCGAACCGTGCAGCCAGACCTTGTCGGTCAGGTTCGGGTAGCCTGCCGCCTGCATGCCCTTGGCGTCTGCCTGGTGGCAGGCTGCACAGGCTTGCGGGAACAGTTCCGCGCCGCGCTGGACACGGGCGGAATCCGCCGTCAGGCCGGACAGGGAGCGCACGTAATGCACGACATCACGGACCTGCTCGGCATCCATGTCGGGCTTGGTGCCCTTGGGCGTCATGATGCCCGTGCGGCCGCCGGTGATGGTTTCCTTGATCTGCTCGGGCGTACCGCCCCACAGCCAGTCGCCATCCTTGAGGTTCGGGAAGCTGGGCGCGCCGCCGGCGTCGCCACCGTGGCACTGCGAGCAGTAGGTCTGGAACAGACGTCCGCCCATGTCACGCGCTTCCTGGTTGGCCGCGACGGTCATCACGTCCTGCTTGAGGAACTGGTTGAACTTCGGGCCGTACTGGGCTTCGGCTGCGGCCATCTCGGCATCGTACTGGCCGCGCATCGTCCAGCCGAAACTGCCGGTGTTGCTGCCCAAGCCCGGGTAGAGGGCCAGATAAACCAGCGCGAAGACGACGGTAATGTAGAACATCCAGCGCCACCAGCTCGGCAGCGGGTTGCTGTACTCCTCCAGATTTTCGTCCCAGACGTGGCCGGTCACTTCGCCCGGCCTGTGCTTGGCGGAACCCTGCATCCACAGAAACACCGCACAGCCGATGATGCTGACGGCGACGATGATGATCACGTACAGGTTCCAGAAACCGACGAGGTCACCCGTGTTGTTGAAATTCATGATGAATCCCTTTCAATTGGTCTACCGTCCTGCGCCCTGCTCCGGGCCGGAGGGCTCGTCATCCTCCACGGCCAGGTTGGCCGCTTCGTCGAACGAGTCTTTCCGCTTGCCGGAGTAGGCCCACCCCACGATGCCGAGGAACGCTACGAGCGCCAGCACCGTGAAGAGGGAACGCAGGTCGTTGATGTCCATGCGATTAACGGCTCTGCTTCAGCGCCAGGCCGAGACCCTGCAGGTAGGCGACGACCGCATCCAGCTCGGTCTTGCCTTCCAGCGCCTTGGGCGCGTCGGCGATCTCCTGATCGGAGTAAGGCACACCGACCTTGCGCAGGGCCGCCATCTTGCCGCCGATATGCGGATCCTTGAGCGGACGATCCAGCCAGTAGTAGGCAGGCATGTTCGACTCGGGGACGACATCGCGCGGATTCAACAGGTGGATCTTGTGCCACTGGTCGGAATAACGGCCGCCGACGCGGTGCAGGTCCGGACCGGTACGCTTGGAGCCCCACTGGAACGGATGGTCATAGACGTACTCGCCCGCCACCGAATAGTGGCCGTAGCGCTCGGTCTCGGCGCGGAAGGGACGGATCATCTGCGAGTGGCAGTTGTAGCAGCCTTCGCGGATGTAGATGTCCCGGCCGGCGAGGCGCAGCGGGTCGTAGGGCTTGACCAGTTCGTTCACCGGGGTCGTGGTGGACTTCTGGAAGAACAGCGGCAGGATCTCCAGCAGACCGCCGACGCTCACGACCAGCAGGGTCAGAACGATCATCAGCGTGTTGCTGGTTTCGATTTTCTCATGCGTCAACATGATGGTTTATCTCCCTTGCAATCAGTGGGCGCCGGCGGGGGCGAGGACCTTGGCGTCATCGACCGCCTTGCCACTGGCGATAGTCTTGAACATGTTGTAGGCCATGAGGATCATGCCGGTCAGGAACAGCAGGCCGCCAACCACGCGGATGGTCCAGAACGGGTAGGAGGCCTTGACCGACTCGACGAAGGCATACGTCAGCGTACCGTCGGCGTTCGTGGCGCGCCACATCAGACCCTGCATGACACCGGAAATCCACAGTGCCGCGATGTACAGCACGGTACCGAGCGTCGCCAGCCAGAAGTGCACGTTGATCAGCTTGGTCGAGTGCATCTCGGGGCGACCGAACAGGCGCGGGATCAGGTAGTACATCGAGCCGATCGACACCATGCCCACCCAGCCGAGCGCACCGGAGTGCACGTGGCCGACGGTCCAGTCGGTGTAGTGCGACAGCGCATTGACCGTCTTGATCGACATCATCGGGCCTTCGAAGGTCGACATGCCGTAGAAGGACAGCGAGGTGATCAGGAACTTCAGGATCGGATCGTCACGCAGCTTGTGCCAGGCGCCCGACAGGGTCATGATGCCGTTGATCATGCCGCCCCAGCTGGGGGCCAGCAGGATCAGCGAGAAGATCATGCCGACGGACTGGGTCCAGTCGGGCAGCGCGGTGTAGTGCAGGTGGTGCGGACCGGCCCACATGTAGGTGAAGATCAGGGCCCAGAAGTGCACCACCGACAGGCGGTAGGAATACACCGGACGACCGGCCTGCTTCGGCACGAAGTAGTACATCATGCCCAGGAAGGCGGCGGTCAGGAAGAAGCCCACCGCGTTGTGGCCGTACCACCACTGGATCATCGCGTCCTGCACACCGGCATAGGCGGAGTAGGACTTGGGCGTCAGCACGCCGGACTCGAAGACCGGGATCGCGGCGCTGTTGAAGATGTGCAGCAGGGCCACGGCGATGATGAAGGCGCCGTAGAACCAGTTGGCCACGTAGATGTGGGGCGTCTTGCGGATGCCGATCGTGCCGAAGAACACGATGGCATAGGCGACCCAGATCACGGTGATCAGCAGGTCGATCGGCCACTCGAGCTCGGCGTACTCCTTGCCCTGGGTGAAACCCAGCGGCAGGGACAGGGCAGCCAGCACGATGACCAGTTGCCAGGCCCAGAAGATGAAGCTCGCCAGACCGGGCGCGAACAGAGGGGTGTGACAGGTGCGCTGCACCACGTAGAACGAAGTGGCGAACAGCGCGCAACCGCCGAACGCGAAGATCACCGCATTGGTATGCAGCGGACGTAGGCGGCCGTAGCTCAGGAACTCGTGCACGCTCAATTCGGGCCAGACCA